>JBGVIW010000175.1:0-2333 GCA_045128995.1 Ruminococcus sp. | reverse complement strand
TTGGAACTATAAGCTCAAAAATCGCCACAAGAAGCTAAAAAAACGGCCCGAATACCAGCCGTTTTTTATAGTTCCTTAGAAATCTGAGTAACTTTTTCATTTTACACCTCATTTTGATTATGTTAAGACAAAATTTACGGGCGAACATAGCTCGCCCGTTAAAATATTAAAGTTTAACTTCATTTAATTCAAGAAGCTTTCTTGCTGATTCTACAGAATCCACTCCAGTTGCATTCTTCACCGGTGCAAACTCATTCTCACGCACTGCCTCATAAGAGAGACAGCTGTCCTGCATATGCACCATATCAAGAACAAGCGTCTCGAATTTATAACCGTTCGGCTTCTCGGGAGAGATGAAGGTACCTTCCTCGTTCATATACGGGATCTTCTTCTCAACAACATGGATCGGCATCTTCTCGTCGACAATTCGCACGAGCTTGTCCACATTAAAGATATAGTTCAGTATTACTCCGTAGTTATACGAAAGCGTACCATCCGGCTCACGGAGAGTTCTCATCTCCTCAGTCATTTCGTAGTATTCAACTATCGACGGTCTGCCGTCCTCAAGGCAGAGAACTCCGACCTTTTCATCGGGATCAGCCTTGCTTACGACCTTACCGCCCGACTCACAGCCAGAGAGAAGTACTGCACCGAAAAATGCCGGATCAGCGATCCGCTGAAGCACATTATCAACGGCAAAAACGTTGATCCATTCGATTCCTCTTGTACGGATCTCATCAAGAAGTCCGGCTCTTACCATTGAGGAAAACCATCCTCCATTGCCATTAGGTGACATGGAGATTGTTCCCTTTCCTTCCATAAGGATCTTTCCGCTGAAATCGGTGGATGGTGACATATCCTGAATGAAGAATTTCACATATTCCTTGTTATAGCCAAAGTAGTTCTTTCCCTCGAAGAAAGCCACTGTATCAGCATTATTCTTCTCGCTGGTCATAATATAGAGCGGCACCCATGCGTCTGCTTCACGCACTACATCATGCAGATTATTGATGAGGCACTCAAATATATACAATTCACGCTCAACGCCGATATTGAACATTCCCTTAGGCTTATCAAAGCCGAGCCTTGTACCCTGACCTCCGGCAAGAAGTACAGCCGCAAGCTTTCCTGCTTTTATAGCATCGATGCCGGCATTGGTGTATTCAGATTTATCCTCACTGATCTTATCTATCGTCAGTGCCCCAAGCGGACGAAACTCACCTCGTTCAGTCTGAGCTTCATTCTTTGCATTCAGAGAATCAAGAACTGAAAAATCGATAAGTGATATCTGCTCAAGAAGAGCAAGCTGTTCCTCATTGTTAAGCTCGTCATATGAGTTTAAGATATGCTCCTGCCCATATTCTGCAAGAAGCTTCTTAGCAGATTCTATATTTAACATATTGTATTTACCCCCTGATTAGCTGATTATATTACTAAAAATTTTAACGGATTATTGCTGCAAAATCTATTTATACAATTTTATTATAGCATTTTCTTCTGAAAAAATCAACTGTTTTTGCTATTTTTATAAGATTCCCTAATAAAAAACTGCGCCGAAGCGCAGTTTAGATTATTAACATCAAAAAGTAAGCTGGTTGCTGTCGCCGAGTTCCTTTGCAGGTTTTCCGGCGGATGGGATATTCTTTGAACGGTACTTTGCAAGCTCATCTGAATCATCAGAAGCGATTATCTGCGCCGAGGCAAGAACTGCATTCTTCCTGAGGGTCATTACCTGTACTCCCTGAGAATCTCGGGTCGACTTTGGAAGCATCATCGCAGTATTAAATACAAGTGCATGACCGCTCGTACTCCTTAGGAGAACATCACAATCCTCCTGAATGAAGAGTGCGGCAATCAGAGGAGACTTTGCTGAATATGCATTTGCAAGCTTCTTTCTGTTAGTTTTTGTTTCGTATGATTTCAGCGGAACCTTTGCCGCCTTGCCGTTTTCGAAGAAGAATATCATGCTGCCGCTGTAATCGAGTGTAGGAACGAGAGTTGAGAATCCCTCGCCTTCGTCAAATCCAAGCTTTGCAGGAACATAGTCACCCATAACACTCGCCTTTGTATCATCGAATGCTGATGCCTTTGACTTATACACCTGTGCTTTATCGCTGAAAAACAGCAGCTCTGATCTATTTGTACTTTCAAAGGACTGAGTTATAAAGTCTCCTTCCTTGAGTTTATGCTCGCTGCTCATACGAAGTGATGCAGCTGTAATCTTCTTGAAATATCCGCTTGAGGTCACGAATAGATTAACTCCGTAATCAGGAGTATCATCCTCGCTCACCTCGTCCTCGACATCGGACTGGTAGTAGAACATCGTCTTTCTT
>JBGVIW010000174.1:0-7794 GCA_045128995.1 Ruminococcus sp. | reverse complement strand
TATTCTGCGCCGTGCAGGCATTGAGGATATATCTGCTGAAAATTCAGATATAAACGCTGATGGAGCGATAAATTCATTTGATGAAATATTCCTGCGGAATATTCTGATAAACAAATAAAGAACATATCAAAAAGGCGGATAAATACTATCCGCCTTTTCTGTTATTTTATTCAAATAATGCAGCAGGGTCGATATATTTTCCGTTATGAGTAACCTCGATGTGAAGGTGAGGGTCGATACCGCTTTCGATATCGGCAGTATCGCCTACTAATCCGAGGATATCTCCGCTTGCAAGGGTATCTCCGATCTGTACGGAAAGCTCTTTTGAAAGTCCGCAGTAGCGGCTGATATAACCGTTGTGATGGTCAACAATAACTACCGTACCCCAGAGCGGATCATCATTAACAGCACTGACCTCGCCGTCGGAATTCACGTCTCCTCTGAACGATATGGGATATACTTTTTCAACTATGCACATTTCTATCTCACGCTCTGTTCCGGATGAGGAAGTGATCTTCACGCTATAGACACCCTCACTGTCTGATGCTGCGTTTTCTATGGTATATGCAGACTGAACTGCACCGTCGATCGCCTCACCGTTATGATACCACTGATAACTGCCGTCCTCCAGCGAACATACTGCATCCAGCGAAAGAGAATCTCCCTCAGCCATACTTACCGTTCTGCCGACGGAGTGAACATCAAAGGTATCCTTTATCGTATAGTTCTCCCCTGTCAGTTCACCTACATTCACCCATTCATTGGCACTGTCCTGAATAGATACTCTCACTGAGGAAAGCTCAACTCCGGGAGCAAGATTCATTACGCTTCCGAATGGGATCCTGAACTCTACATAATTACCTGACCATTTGCACGCACAGCCATCATAGGAGCCGTTGTTGAAATAAACAAATCCGCCGGTGGTGTAGTACATCCAGTAGAATTTATTATTCTCTGAAGCGTTTCGGATCTGGAGATTATATACTGGTGAGGCTGCACTCTGGATGATTTCCGCCGTCACATAGAGATATTTGTCATCATTGGTGATATAGAGCTTATTGTCTCCGCCCTCAGCGGCAAGTATCGAGTCAGTCCACTCTGCACCGCTTGAACGGATACCATCAAGCATTATGATATCATTATATGTATATACATTTCCCTGAGACACAGAAGCATCTCCTTCGGCATTCATCTGATAGAACGTATTGTCTGTTACAGCACCGATATCGTCGTTTTCTGTGACAGTAAAGCTTCCGATGTAATTTGCGCCAAGAGAACCGTTCCATGTGCCGTTATTGGCAAAATGAACTGAACGCTTGTATCCGTCAGTGATGCCGTCGTTTCCGACAGAAAGTCGCATATATACATTCCATTCACCCGCATCAATTCCTCCGGGAAGCTTCATCTCGAGATATGTATCAGTGGTTGCGCATGAACGCCATTGTCTAGTATCGACATCGACGTCGGTAATAATATAATTTCCGTCACGTTCAAGGATCAGCTCTGCACGCTGCTCTCGGATCGGGTTAGCAAATCCAGTATTCTCGACGCTCATATCAACTGTAAGAACCTCACCCTGTCCTACTTCTGCACTAAGCTCACTGTCCCTGAGGACAAATCTGTAGCCGATATGATCACGGATGAACTTGAATACTGTTTCACCGTAATATGCCGAATTATCGACGTTCTCAACGTCATACGCCTCACCAAAGGTATAATCCTTATAGAGCTGGTAAACATTGGAATTTATGTAGCTGAGATGGGTCTTATACATCTCGGGAATCGCATTTTCCGGAAGGTATGTATCGTACTTCTGTGCCCATTCAAGATTTCCCGAAAACTCGCCTCCGTAGTAGGAAGTAGTTGCCTGATTGCCTATCCATGTTGTCTCGATCTCACGGTTGATAAAGGTTCCTAGGTCAGAATCTGATCCCATGTAGCCGTCGTTATAGAGACATACTCTCGCTGCATCGCTTCCTGGCTCGGACACCCAGTCAGCAAGCTCGGAATTCTCGATCCCAGCCCATTTTGAGAAGATATTTGCTGTTCTTACCGTAACAGGTATCTCCTTCGGAACTGCCTTGAGCATGGCATCAAGAAGCTGTGCCTTGTATTCTGTCGAGGTATATTTTCCGCCGTGCTGTTCTCCCCAGCATCCCACAAAGCCGCTCTCTACGTACATTATCAGATCCTTATAATCCTCCAGCACACCGTTTTCCTCGATCTGTGAAATGTGATTCAGCACCTGATCGAACGTTGCAGGCTCGGGATTATTTTTTCCAAGCTCGTCGTATCTGAAGCGGATCGCTACCGTACAGCCATTCGTACGGCAATTTTCAAGCGTACCTCTGAGTCCCTCAAAAAAAGCCTCATCGAGGTCATAATCCACGCCCTCTGTATAATTCCCTTCGTCATCAGTAGTACCATTGACACCTGAGGAGAATGCGCCGATGTTTATAAGCATAAGCACGAGATTTCCCGTCGGATTTTTTACCGGCGTATCACCTGGCTTGCAGGTATACCAAAGTGGACTAGTGTAGCCGGCACCGGGATTATTTATAGTCTCGGTAGATTCAGTATAGTCGATGCCTGAGTCCACAAGCTCCGGCTTATTTTCTTCAGCAGCCGCATTCATGGGTATATTCAGCATTCCAAGCATCAGCGCCTGTGAAATACATATTGCTCTTTTCAGTCTCATAAAATGCCTCCTTCGTCAATATAGCAAAGCAGACGGCATTATGCCGCCTGCAGTAAAGATTTTGTTATTACTCAATACCAGCCTGCTGCTTAGCTGCTGTGAGGGTATTTCTCATGAGCATAGAGATAGTCATCGGGCCTACACCGCCGGGAACGGGAGTTATGTAGGATGCCTTCTTCTCGCATGACTCAAACTCAACGTCTCCGCAGAGCTTTCCGTTTTCGAGACGGTTTATGCCGACATCAAGTACAACTGCGCCTTCCTTTATCATATCGCCTGTCACAAAATTAGGTCTGCCGACTGCTGCTACGAGAATATCAGCTCCCTGACAGATCTCCTTGAGATTCTGGGTCTTGGAGTGACAGATTGTTACAGTGCCGCTCTTGTGGAGAAGGAGCATAGCCATAGGCTTGCCGACGATATTGCTTCTTCCGATAACAACGCAGTTCTTACCTGAGATCTCAGTACCTGTGCTGGCAATAAGCTCCATTACGCCGGCAGGAGTACACGGCAGGAAGGAATAATCTCCGATCATAATCTTTCCGACATTTACCGGATGGAACGCATCAACGTCCTTTTCGGGAGCGATAGCATTTATGATCGCAGTCTCATTGATATGCTTTGGAAGCGGAAGCTGAACGAGGATACCGTTTACTCTGCTGTCACGATTGAGCACGCCAACGAGATCGAGGAGCTGTTCCTCTGTAGTATTCTCGTCGAGAGCATACTCAAATGACTGGAAGCCTACCTCTTCGCAAGCCTTTTTCTTGTTGTTTACGTAAACTCTTGAAGCAGGGTTATCACCTACGATAACTACTGCAAGTCCTACCTTGAGTCCCTTTTCGTCTCTGAGCTGAGCTGTCTCAGCAGCTACAGCTGCCTTTACGCTGGCTGAAACCTCTTTACCATTAATGATCTGTGCCATTTTAATTTTCCTCCTCTGAAGTATTGTCCTTAGTGTTTTCGTTTATTTCATCAGCATTATCTGAGGCATCATCCTCAGGGGCTGACTCATCAGCAATGATGCTTTCATAAGCCTGAGCCGGCTCTTCGGCATTTGTTTCATTTTTTTCTTCACGTTCATTCTGCATAAGCTCCGCAGATTCTTTTGTAGTGCAGTAGAGAACAAATTTCTCCGGATCACGCTTTCTTTTGGAATGGATAATTATCTGAAGAACGACTGAAACGATTACAAGTATCGCTGAGAGTACCTGTGACACACGAAGCTCACCGATCATGAGGCTGTCAGTACGCAGTCCCTCGATTACAAATCTCTCTGCACCGTACCATGTCAGGTACATCAGGAACATCTGTCCGTCATATTTTCTTCGCTTCTGCACAAAGAAGAAAAGCAATACAAATCCCAGCAGACACCATACTGATTCATATAAGAAGCACGGGTGAACCGGATCATAAATTGAAACATCGATTCCGTTGAGATAGATCTCTCCGTCGAGGTATGCTGACTCACGGATAAGTGTCTCCTGAATAGTACCTCCGGTCATTCCGAAGATGCTGTCAGTATTTGTACCAAACGCCTCCTGATTTACAAAGTTGCCCCAGCGTCCGATTCCCTGTCCGAGAAGGAATCCCATCACGGCAACGTCGAGCATCGGAAGTATCCTCACTTTACGCACCTTGCAGGCTATAAAGCCGAGCAAAATTGCTCCGATTAGTCCACCGTAGATCGCCAGACCTCCGGAGCGTATATTGAATATTGCCTTCCAGTCCCACGCATACTCTTCCCACTTCATGATCACGTAGTATGCTCTTGCACCGATGATTCCGCCTACAACGCCGACGATAACGACATCGATTGCCCTGTCAGGATTGATTCCGAATTTTTTTATTTTTGAAAAACACAACACTATCGCCAACAGAAGTCCGAAGGTAATTATCAGTCCATACCACGAGATACCGATCTCAGTTCCGGGAATAGTGAAAGCTGTCGGATCGACCTCGAACTCCCAGCCGAGCTTCGGGAATTGTATAACATTAGGATTGGTTATCTCATTGACATTTTCAACCATTTGACTGCTCCTTTCCCTCAACGACCGACATTGCAAGCTTGTCGCCGGAAAGCTCAGCCTTTATGAAGTCAAGGCAGTCTCCGCTTGTAAGTTCAGACAGCACCTCGAGTGCATCGAACGGCTTGATTCCGTCCATATGGGCGTTTATCATGAGATTAGCAACAGCCTCGACATTATTAAGCTCACGCACGAGCATACCATAAGTTGATTTTCTGATTCGCTGGAAGTCCTTCTCGCAGATTCCCTCGTTCTTGACACGCTCGACCTCTGCCTTGATCTCATCCCTCACCTTATCAGGTGCAGATGATTCACCGCTGAAGATCACTGAAAAATACCCGTCGCCGCTGAATATTTCCGAACTAAAGCTCGAGTTTATAAGTCCATCACTGAGGAGTCTGCGGTACATATCAGATGATGCGTCAGCCATGATTCCCACCGCAACAGCTGCTGCCATGGATTTTTTAAGGCGTTCACGACCTGCGCATGGCACGCATTTGTATCCGATATTAAAGATCGGCACGCCGACCGGTGCATTCTCACGAACTTCACTCTGCACAATAGTCTGAGGCTCGTCCGGAAAAACAGTCTCGAGTCCCTTATCCTCACACGGCTTCAGGCACTCATCGCAAATTGCAAGCACTTCGTCTGCACTGATATTTCCTGCGATGGAGAGAACCATGTTGTTGAGATTATAGAACGTTCCATAGCATTTATAAAGAAGATCAGCATCTATCTCCGCAATACTTTCGACTGTTCCGGCAATATCGATCTTTACCGGATGGTTATGATAAAGTGAGCGAAGAAGATTAAAGAAAACTCTCCAGTCGGGATTATCGTTAGTCATCTTTATCTCCTGACCGATAATTCCCTGTTCTTTATCAACGCTTGCCTTGGTGAAATAGGGCTTCTGAACGAAGTCAAGGAGTATTCTCAGCGAATCCTGATAATTTCTGGTACAGCTGAAAAGATAGCAGGTCTTATCGAATGAAGTGTATGCATTGGCACTTGCGCCCGTTTTTGCGTAAAGCTCAAACACATCGCAGTCCTCATTCTCAAAAAGCTTATGCTCAAGAAAATGAGCAATACCTTCAGGTACTGTAGTATAATCGCTATCAGCATTCGTCTTAAACATTGTATTGATAGAACCATATTTTGTACCAAACAATGCCTCAACAGAGCTGAAGCCCTTCATCTCGCAGATATAGATCTCAAGTCCGCTTGGATGTTTAACATGAATACAGCTGTCGCCAGTCTGTGAGCTTTTAAGGATATTTTTATTCATTATTCCTGAGCCTCCTTATTTAGCATAAGATAAACGCTGTCGAGCTTCAGTGACTTTGCCGCCTCGATGATGCGCTCTTTAGTGACAGATTTAAAAGCCTCGAGCTGCTGCTCAGGAGTGATAATGCTGCCTTCGCAGAATCGTTCGAAGTACCATAATGAATAGGAGGAAGGAGTATCGCCCACTGCTGCGAGGGCGTTTTCTATACTAAGCATAGCGCTTGAAAGCTCCTCATCAGAAATATTTCCGTTTCTGATCTCATCAAGCTGATGGAGGATCTCACTCTCAGCTTTTTCGATATTTGATTTTTCGACTCCGCAGTCGACCATGAAGGTATTTTTGGAGCCTATAGTTCTGCAGGCGCAGTAGTAGCAGAGGCTGAGCTTCTCACGCACATTCATAAAAAGCTTTGAAACAGGAGTTTCTCCATATATTGTACTCAGTAGCTTGAGGGCATGCTTATCATCCGAGTCAGTCTTGAATGAGAGAACCATTTTACTCTGACGGACGTCAAGCTCATCAGATATTCTCTCTACATCAGGCTTCAGAGGGCTTGGGCTGAAGAATTTTCTCTCCGAGGAGCGGCGGTCTATTTTGCCGAATTCAGTTTTAAGACGATTTTCGACCTCAGGATTTTCTTCCGGAGCGATATACATGATCTCGACCTGAGCATTTTCGAGAAGCTTACAGTAGGCACTGTAAGCTGAAGCGGGAGTTACCTTTTCAGCAGCAGCTCTTGTACCATAGCATGAATTCTGTGCCGCTTCTCCCTTGAAGGCAGTTTCAGCAGCACGGGAAATAGCATAACCACGCTTATTATTGATCTCAGCGTCTATCTTGTCAAGCAAGTCACGTTTTGTGATATTGAACGTCTCTTCATCAAAGGATCCATTTTCTGCATTCGGTGAAAAAACACATCCGCAAACGATATCAAGCATCTCACCGGTTATATCCTCACCGTCAATAGCATAACGGTTATTTATCCATGAAGCCGCAACGCTTAGTATCTGGACATCGCCTCGCTTTTTAGCGCCAGAGTTAAGTGATGCGCCATAAAGCGACGAGAGCTTTTCGTTCAGCTCGGCAAGTGTTTTATACGTACTGCTTGAATCCGTGAGCACACCTATACCGATAGTGTTCTCAGCAGAACGTTCAGCATTGAGTTCAGTAATAAAACGTATCACAATGGAATTCGTTTTGAATTTTTCGTCAATGACTGAAGAAAACCCGATATTCCCCGGAAAGCCGGTTCTGTTATATTTCATTGGCATTTACACTCCTGTCATATTTTTATAAATACCTAATTATTATATCATACTCCGGAGAAAAATACCATAACATTTTTCAATTTTTCATATTTTTTTCATCTGTGGCAGAAATTACCATTGTATCATACTGGAAATTATGCTATAATAATAAAAACACTGGTTAAGAAAGAAGGATTAATGTGAAAAAACGCTATCTTATCCCATTGATAATCCTTGCCGCAATGCTCCTGCTGAATGGAATATCATGGATCTCGACACCTTTTGCTGATTTTTACGTCATGTACATATTCCCGTTTATATCCAATATTTTCTCGTTCATCAGCGGGATCTTCCCATTCTCGGTCGGTGAGATGCTGATAATAGCTGCACTGATCCTGCTTTTTGCAGGACTGCCGGTCACGCTCATTCTGATCATCACTATGAAAAAGCATCGTCGGAAAATCACAGGAATATTATCGCCGTCTGCGCTGTGGATCGTGACTTTCATCATTTCAACTGAGACGCTCGGATGCTTTA
>JBGVIW010000173.1:0-4208 GCA_045128995.1 Ruminococcus sp. | reverse complement strand
GAGTTGAATACTTCATTATACTCAGCTTCAGATACTTCTGTACCATCGATACTATATGTTACAACCCTGCTGCCATTTATATATACATCTATGCTTTCTATATCTTTTATTAGCTCTGCTTTGTCATTTTTTAAACAGTATATGGGGTTTGATATCGTCTCCTGGTGTACATATTTGTCTATAAAATATCCTGTGAATTGCTGGTATTCCAGATCTCCGTACCACGAAAACAGACTTTCACCGCTTTCATCCGTAATATGCCTCAGTTCTCCGTCAATACAGGTAAAAATATGCACACTATATCCGCTTGTTACAAGCAGCTCGGGCACATCGTTATTATCTATGTATGCAAGTGCGAATTCTGCATCTGAAGCTGATATATAACTGCCTGAAAAGCCGCTTCCAAGGGAGGTGTAGTCTCCGTATCTCAGGTAATCCGCATATACATTCCGCCAGGAAAGCTCTGTAGGCTTCGTCTCTGCACTTCCGTTTTTGGAAAACTGCTGCGTACTGCTGTCATATACAAGATCTACCTCAGGATAAGACTGACCACCTCCTGCTGCAAACTCATTCTCAGTAGTGTAGTATCTGCCGTTTTCCTCATAGAAGCCCTGAAGCTCTCTTGAGATATCAAGCTCATACGGAACACCGTTCCTGACGCTGTAAAGGAGTGTCAGCCAGCCTGAGCCGTAGTTGTGCATATCAACTGAGAAAAATCCCTTGCCGCCGCATACAGTGTACTTTCCTGTTCCAGTGCTGCACGCACCTCCCCAGAATTCTGCGGGCATCTCGGTGACATTTCCTTCACTGTCTATGAAATATACGTCTTCAAGGCTGTCTTCACCGCTTATGATCACCGCATAGGCTTCCATAGTTCCGTCGCCGTCATAATCCTTATACATCCATACGCCGATCTTATTGCCGGAACGATCAAGAACTATAGTTTTTAGGTCTTCTTCGGTGAGAGCTTTTTTCTCTGCTGTAAGTTCAATTTCATCCAGAAGAGTATCAATTCCTGCTTCAACGCCGAAACCGTCTTCGATCTCATATGATTCATATCCATCTGCGGAAACGCTTATCTTATAGCTGCCTGAATAACAGCTTATATGATAGCTGCCGTCACTGTCTGTAACAGCACTTTGTTCCGTAAGCGCACTATCTTCAGGTATTATGGTCACCTCTGCATTTTCAACTGCTTCTCCGGTATCGCTGACAATTGTACCGGAGACGGAGCCTTCAGTCGTTCCAGCTTCGAGAGAAGCATTAGCGAATTCTGTTAGTGTGAAAAGGTAAACAAGATCGGAATTATAATCCTCATAAAGTTTGAATTCAGCAGGTTTTTTTCCTTTTGCGTCGCCATATTTCTCATCAGTTTCATAGAAATCTTCTTTAGCTGATTGAAGCGCCTTATCCACATCATTTCCGCACAATAAATTACGTACAAACACAGAACATAGTACATCGCTATAAATCGTATATACTGATTCATTAGCACCTATTACTGCCTTAGCACCTGCATTCGACAGTGCCTTCACCAGCTTATCATTTCTGAATCCATTACAGCAGCCAACCCAGATAATGGAATCGCTTAATTTATCATTACCATAGTAATAAGTAAAGAATTCCGGCTTGATGCAGTATGAACCAATATCACAACTATAAAATGCGCCAACTCTTCCACTGCTCAGATCCAAAACATATTTCTCAATATCATGTCCAAATTCTTCGCTAGTGTTGATCATCGGCGCAGCTATTCTTTCGTTAATTTTATCATCAAATATGCCGTGACATTGTATTGAAATGAAATCGTATTCAGACAACTCTGTTTTAAATCGCTGAACAGTGAGATTTTTCTCTATCGTTGTAGCTAAATGACATTGACTCCAATATTTTTTATCTTCTTCATAATTCAGTGTACATCGAAACATCCGACTTTGTTGCCGGCTGCTTATCCTCAGTACGCCACAGTATAATGCCGCCGATAATTCCTGCCAGAACCAGAGCCGTGGCAAGAATTGCAATAATCAATCCAAACATGGACTTTTTCTTGTTTTCGTCAAACATAAAATTCCTTTCATAAGCAGACATATAGTACGCCTCTTTTCATGTTAATTCAAAATTATACAGCAACCAGTTTGAGAAAAACGCCTTCTTTGCAATTCAAGAAGGCGTTTTACTGTTGCAGTTTTACTTTCATTTTAAAGCTAAGCATATTGTACTCAACTGCAATAAGAGATGATAATGATTATCCTCTCTCGTAGCTTAAACAGCCGTTTCTTTCACGGGGATAATAGTATGATTCATAATAACCACAATACGCCCTTCCGTTGCTGTCTCTGTCGCTGGGATAATAATACCTGCATCGATCGGCACAATTGCTGCAAAATTTTCCCTCCGGAATCACAACCGGCTTCGGACAGACATTCTTCTTATTCTCGTTTGCTTTCATAGTAATTACTTCCTTTCATTTATAATTATTATGTCTTCACCGGAAATAATGATCTCACTGTTATAAGACACGGCTTTATAGATAATCATTTCTTTTCCCGGAAAAACTAGCGGAAAATATAATACATTGGCTGAATCCTGACAAGCAATCAGAATAGCCCTAATATACTCCTCATCAGCAATTGACAGTTCCTTATCACCAGGATAATGAGTATGATAAATACCGCAAAACTGAATTTCCTGATGTGACCATGCGCCAATAACATTATTCAACAAAATGACGTTTGGATGATATTGACCATCAAAATCTGTTGAAACACCGTGATCTTTAAACGAAATACAGATAATTCCGTCCTTTATACCAAGTATTCCGCCTGTTTCCGGCGGCGGTTGAGGAGTGTTATCGATAATGTTACGATATACGCTTTCCAAGATCTTCACTTATATCACCTGTTTTATTCAGACATAAGCATATATGTAATATGCCTTTGCAATACAATTAGGATCATTTCTGTACTGAATTTTCGTATCCGAACGTAAGACAGAAAAACCATAATGATTGAAGACAAGCTGCAATTGTCTGAAGTATTCGTCATTATCGCCGTTCGTATCGATCACATTGAATTCTCCTTTTCCTGAAGAGTATATTATTCCTCGATATGCATACATATCACTAGCGCTTTCCTTTTTGCGATAATTAGTGATATTGATACCCATATTCATATGCACTGTTATTTTCTTATTATATCCAGCAAGAAACATTCCTGCATAGACTTCTTTTCTTTTTCCTTTTTTCAGTGCAGACTGATAATTCACTCTTGCATTTTTCCGGCAATAAATTATTGCTTCATGTAAGGCGGTTTCAACCTCATCATCTACACCTGGAACAGATTCAAAACGAATAAGTTCCTTTATTGCGGCACTTTCATTTGCATCAGTTAAAAACCATGCCATCCTTGCATCGTATACAGTTTTATCGCAGATCTTACGGTTTTTTTACAAAGCCATAGCACAACAACGATTGCTATGATTAAAAAAAGCACCATTAACATAGGATTATTCCTCCCATGCGTTACTTATTATTCCTGTATGTCTTTATTTCGTAGGAGATGCTTCTTATTGCCTCAGCAAGAGCTTTAAACGGATGTGATATGCACGTCCATATTGCATCAGTAATGGAAGCTTCACTTGCTCCGATTGCAGCACCGATTAAAGCAATGATAACCATTGGTATCAGCAAAAGCAGTCTAAAAATGAATACTGCCACAGCTTTTACAATTCCCCATATCAAATTCAATATATTCTCGTTATTCATAATAAAACTCCTTTTTATGTATTTCAACCTGAGACTCTCATCTTAAAAATCTGCATAAGCAGTTACATAAACCTCATAATGATCAAATTCAACATCACAGCGAAAATCATCAGTTGCTTCTTCACCTGAAGCCAATGTAAAAACAGTATTTTCCTCTGTTAGATTATTGATTAAACCTTCAGAGACCCTTAAAGGCTCGTCGTCCTTATAGTATATCACCGTTGCTTTTACATGAGCATTAGCATTGCCGTTATTGACTACAGTAACTGAAACAGTCTCGCCCTCAACAGTATGGTTGTATTCGATATCGCTAGTGTTGTAGCCAAAAACGGTATGCGCATTATCCTCAAAATAGAATTTTGCAGGATCCCATACAATACTGTCGATCACCTCTTCGCCGTCGTATTTATCTGGATCTGAGCTGCCCACTCCCAGAACATACGTA
>JBGVIW010000172.1:0-4725 GCA_045128995.1 Ruminococcus sp. | reverse complement strand
AGTGCAGGCTCTCTCGTATCCGAGGATCTCGAGTGTAAACGAGAAGGTCAGATCGACTGAGTAAAATCCCTTGTTAAAAGGAACTGTGTCCACGCTTATGCAGACTGTATCTACAGTTACACAGCGGCTTTTGACTATAGTAATATTCGACGGTAACTCGCCGATATCAAGCGTGACCTGAAGATCACAGAAGCAATCCTTATCACTGCAGCTGTCAAACACACGGTCAACCTTTATCGGTACACAGCATTCATTATGTGAGCTGAGGTTATAATCGCTCATTTGCATCCCTCCTGAGATAATTTATATTCAGCACCATGCAAGGCTCATACGAAGTATGCACAGCGCTGCTTATACTGCATTATATTCAGAGGACTGCATTTTAGTGACTGCTATCAGCTGTTTTTGTCTACCTGATGGAACTTCTTGAGATTTCCGATCTTCTCGTTTCTCTCGTCAAGAACACGCTCTACCTCTGTCCACTCAAGACCCTGATTCGCACAGAGCACCATAATATGATAAAGCAGGTCATTGATCTCATTCATAAGCTCATCGTTATCATTATTCTTTGCAGCGATTACTGTTTCTGTTGCCTCCTCGCCTATCTTCTTGCAGATCTTGTCTACACCCTTGTCAAAAAGGTAACAGGTATATGAATTCTCCTGTGCAGTTCCATTCTCATACTGCTTTTTTCTTTCCTTGATTACTTCAAAAATTTCCTGATAAACGTTCATTTCTAATTACTCCTCGATATAAATTATGTTTTTCCGGCGGATCATATCCTGCCATGATTGTTTTATTCTTCTGTGTTGTACAGCTCATTGAAGAAGCAGCTGTACTCGCCTGTATGGCAGGCAACTCCGGTCTGCTCAACGTTCACAAGAAGCGTATCGTTGTCGCAGTCGCCGTAGATGGACACTACTTTCTGGAGATGTCCCGAAGTCGCACCCTTGTTCCAGTATTCCTGTCTCGAGCGGCTCCAGAACCATGTATAACCTGTCTCAAGCGTTTTTCTCAGGCTCTCCTTGTTCATGTATGCAAGCATGAGAACAGTTTTTGTGTTTACCTCGTAGCAAATCGCAGGGATTAGTTCTCCCTTTTCAAAAAATCTGTCAAGGTCGTTTATGTCGATTTTTATCATTGTTTCCACTTCCTAATCTATGAATATTATTGGTTTTGGGTTAGTAAGACACCATATTAAAATAATCATGAAAAACGAGCCTATTGTTATGGAAAGCTCTATAAACAACGTTTTTATACTGAATCTGATACTCCGCGCATTACATATTATTGTAAATATAAGTGTGATAAGACAAACAGGCAAAACTATTGCTGAATACTTAGACAAAAAGAGTATAAAAGCAATTGCCGCATTCAGTCCGTACAGAAATCCGAATAAACAGCATTTTAATTCATGTTTAAAGTCAGCTTTCCAATCCTCTTTTTTTCGGTTTTCATCTCACAATAATACCCTTACCACGGCAGTAATCCTTAACCTGTCCTACGGTAAGCTCCCTGAAGTGGAAAAGTGAAGCCGCTAATGCAGCAGTAGCACCGGTTTTCTCAAATACCTCGTAGAAGTCATTGATCTTGCCTGCGCCGCCGCTTGCGATAACCGGAATCGTGCACGCATCGCACACAGCCCTGAGCATCTCGATATCAAAGCCCTCCTTAGTGCCGTCAGCGTCGATGGAATTCAGACAGATCTCACCTGCTCCGAGCTGCTCGATCTGCTTTACCCAGTCGATAAGGTCAATTCCCATGTCAACTCGTCCGCCATTGATATAAACCGTCCACTTGTGATCAGCAATCTTCTTTGCATCGATTCCCACGCAGATACACTGACTGCCAAAGATATCAGCTCCGTCCTTGATAAGCTGAGGATTCTTCACTGCCTGTGAGTTCACCGAAACCTTGTCAGCTCCGGCACGAAGCGTATCACGGATATCATCAACAGTCTTTATTCCTCCGCCTACTGTAAGCGGCACGAATACCTTCTTAGCTGTCTCCCTCACAACGTCGAGGAATACTCCTCTGCCCTCGTATGACGCTGTTATATCATAGAATACGATCTCGTCAGCTCCCTGACGGTTGTACTCCTCTGCACATTCTACAGGATCTCCGACGTCACGGATTCCCTCAAAATTTACTCCCTTTACTACCTTGCCGTTTCTGACGTCAAGACACGGAATTATTCTTTTTGCAAGCATTTTTCAGCCTCCCTATAATTTTTATTATTTACTTCTCATCTTTATAAGCATATCCGAAATGAATGGGAGGAGCCGTTACCGAAATATATACAAATTCGGTTTTTCCGTCATTTCTCAGTCCGTGAATATCCTTATCAGCAAATCTGACAACGTCTCCTGCTTTGAATTCCTTCTCCTTATCGTCTGCTAAAAGAAGTTTTCCTTTTCCTTTCGTTGCGTACCAAATCTGCTCTGATGCTTCGTGAGTGTGTCGAGGCTGACTGGCACCTGCCTCTAAATGTACCTCTGTTATCGTAACTCTTTCACTGGTTGAATTGTCAGGATTCAATAACTGTCTGGATACAACTCCGGGATTTGCAAGACTTTTGATATTCTCTGATTTGATAAACTCCATATATATCTCCCTTTACTTTATGGAATACTCAATAGCTTCTCTCAGATCAAGAGTTCCCTTATAAATTGACTTCCCGCAGATCGTACCGTAGAGTCCCATTTCCTTGCAGGCGATGATGTCATCCATAGTATGAACTCCGCCGCTTGCTACGATATTTGCACGTCCCGAGGTTGCATCAGCGAGAGCCTTGAGCTGTTCTTTATTTACACCTGAGAGAGTTCCATCCTTTGAGATATCAGTGAAAATGAAGTATTTCACTCCCACGCCGATCATCTTGTCAGCAAGATCGATATAGTTCACATCAGAAGTCTCAAGCCACCCTTCTGTTGCGACCATGCCGTTCATTGCGTCGATCCCGACAACTATCTTTTCGCTTCCGAACTTCTCGACTGCGTCGCTTACGAGCTTTGGATTTTTCAATGCTACCGATCCGAGGATAACTCTTGTGATGCCCATTTTGAGGTACTCGTCGATCGTTTCAAGACTACGGATTCCTCCGCCAAGCTCAACCTTCAGATTAGTTTTCTCGGCTACGTCTGTGTAAATTTTTGTGTTCACAGGACGCCCTTCCTTTGCTCCGTCGAGGTCAACCATGTGGATCCACTCTGAGCCAGCTTCCTCGAAGCTCTTCGCTGTTTCAAGATAGTCACTTGCTACCTTCTCAACAGTGGAAAAATCTCCCTTGAAAAGTCTTACGCAGTTGCCGTCCTTTATGTCAATTGCTGGTAATATTATCATATAAGCCTCCGTTTATGTTGTTATGAATCAGGATCATATCAATGCGGCAAAATTTTTAAGGATCTGAAGTCCAGTGCTGCCGCTTTTTTCGGGGTGGAACTGTGCGCCGTAGACGAATTTACCATCGAATACGAGTGCCGGAACACGTCCGCCGTATTCGCTGTATGCGGAGATATTCTCATCGGGACACTCCGCCTTGTAGGAATGAACGAAGTACACGTATTCATTATCGCCAAGTCTCTCAAGAAGTTTGCAGTCATTGAGCTTTTCAAGCTTATTCCAGCCCATGTGCGGAATAATAAGTCCCGGCTCTTCCATTTTGCGGACGCTTCCGCTGATAAGCCCGAGACCGTCGCACTCCTCAAACTCGTAACCCTTCTCAAATAGCATCTGCATTCCGAGACAGATTCCAAGAAGAGGTTTTTTTGTTGCTTCTTCCTTGATCGTCTCCACTAGTCCTGTGTCGCTGAGCATCTTCATTGCTGCCGGAAAAGCTCCTACTCCTGGAAGGATAAGTGCATCCGCTGCTTTTATCGATTCTTTATCAGAGACGAGTGCGCTCTCGAGTCCGAGGTAATCAAGCGCATTCTTGACGCTGAATATATTTCCTGCGCCGTAGTCGATTATTGCTATCATTATAATACTCCTTTCGTGGAAAGAGTTGTGCCGTCGCTGTTAAATGAAACGGCTGTTTTCAATGCGTGTGCTACTGATTTATAAATTGCCTCACACTTGTGATGGTCATTAGTACCGTACATGAGGTTGATGTGCATCGTTATTCCTGCATTGAATGCAAACGCACGGAAAAATTCCTCCGTCAGGCAGAGATCATACTCTCCGCAGGATTGGTTTACAAATTCAGCATTGAAAACCAGAAACGGACGGTTACTGATATCGAGGCTCGTCATTGCCAATGATTCGTCCATCGGGATGTACGCAGTACCATAGCGGACAATTCCGGATTTATCGCCAAGTGCCTGTGCAAGTGCCTGTCCGAGTGCTATTCCGGTATCCTCGACCGTATGGTGACCGTCTACAAACAAATCTCCAAGCACGCTTATCTCCATGCTGATTCCGCTGTGTACGGCGAGTGCAGTAAGCATATGATCGAAAAATCCGATCCCTGTTCCGATATCAGCCGTTCCCTTGCCGTCAAGGGTGAGCTTTATTTTGATATTAGTTTCTTTTGTATTCCGGGCGATCTCACCGGTTCTGATCATATTTTTCATTCAAGTATCTCCTTCAGTGCTGCAAAGAGGGAGTCCATTTCCTCTCTTGTGCCGATGGAAATTCTGAGGTAATTTCCGATCCTTGGCTTGTTCCAATAGCGCACATAAATGCGCTGCTCTTTGAGTGCCTCAAAAATCTCCTTAGCAGGACGTG
>JBGVIW010000171.1:0-10089 GCA_045128995.1 Ruminococcus sp. | reverse complement strand
AGTGCATCGTAAAAAACGGCTTTACCGGAGATGCTGACTCGGTTGAGGAGAGGACTGCCTATGTAAAAGCGAGATGCCGAGAGAACAATATTTCGCTTAATCCGTCAGTTGTGAAAACATGGTTCACCG
The DNA here is from genome assembly GCA_045128995.1 of Ruminococcus sp. Classification (GTDB taxonomy): domain Bacteria; phylum Bacillota; class Clostridia; order Oscillospirales; family Ruminococcaceae; genus Ruminococcus. The sequence goes on along the minus strand of JBGVIW010000171.1, from coordinate 9,960 downwards.
AAAAACGTCCGGCTTCATCAAAATCAAGCCGTGAGCTTGTCTATAAACTGTGCTTCGCATTAGGTCTTGATGCCGAGAAAACGACCGATTTCTTCCTCAGGGTCTATTATGAATGTCCCTTCAATTTCAGACTGCATAACGAGCTGGTCTATTACTACTGCCTTAAAAACGGCAGGAGCTATTCTGAGGCACTCAGCCTTACCGAAAAGGCAGAAAAATTCCTCAGGAATTCAGTCTCGGATGAAGCGGCATACGAGTTCACTACAGCCATCGGTAGTGCCATAAGGAATATCCGGACAGATGACGAGCTGCTTGAATTCATCTCCGGAAACAGCAGGGAGTTTCATACTGATACCGGAAGCCGGACGGCTTACAGATACGCTTCCCAGCTCATAAACGAGTGCACAATCCTTGCGGCAAAAAGCTGTGAAAACAGCGATGAACTGCATCACAAGCTCCGCAGAAAAGGCAATATCGACCTCTTTATAAGCATCCTCTTCGGAGAGGATTTTTTAAGCTGGAAAAACACTGGCTCTTTTTCTAAAACATCCAAGTTCCCAGAGCTGATAAAGGATAACTTTCCGCTTAAAATGAACCTTTCAAAGATTAAAAACGGCTCGCCAGTTTCCTATGACACGATGCGAAAGGCACTCATAATGCTCTCGTTTTATTCATTTTTTGCAAAGCTTTTTCAAGGCAAGGATGACCTTTTCTGTGCGCTGGAGGGCGACTTCACGGACTTTATCTGCGAGACAAACGACCTCCTTTACAGCTGCGGATATCCTACGCTCTACGTCAGGAATCCCTACGACTGGCTGTTCATGCACTGCGCATACTGCGAGTTCCCTCTCGTGGAATTCAAAAACGCTGCCGCAAGATATTTCCTCGACTCAGTCTAGTCCCCCAAGCCTGCCGGTTTTTGTAAGTTACGCTTGATATATACTGACATTTGTGGTATAATTTCAGTGATTCAGCACAATCAGTTTCAGTGCTCTATTGCCGATTTTTCCGCATTCGCTTTATCGAGAAACCGTACTGACTTAACACGCTGAGAGCTGCAAAATTTCTCATCAGTTCCGCACAGTTACCGTGCGGTATTTTATTGTTAATAAAAAGGAGAGTTTGATGTGTTAAACGAAATAATTTCATCCGCCAATAACTGGATAAGCTATGTACTTATAGTGATGCTTATTATATCGGGACTGTATTTCACATTCAGGACTAAATTTGCTTCATTCCGCCTCTTCGGAGAACAGCTTCGGGCTCTTATGGATAAGCCTGCTGACGGAAAGGGAGTCTCTTCATTTCAGGCACTAATGGTGTCCACTGCTTCAAGAGTCGGCACAGGAAATATCGTTGGAGTCTCGACTGCCCTCTGTCTCGGAGGCTTCGGCTCAGTGTTCTGGATGTGGCTTATCGCCATCATCGGAAGTGCCTCTGCCTTCGTCGAAAGCACTCTCGCTCAGATCTATAAGAAAAAAGGTCCCGAAGGAAGCTATGGAGGCCCTGCGTACTACATTCAGGGCGCATTAAAATGCCGTCCGCTTGCAGTTGTTTTCTCCATACTCCTCATCCTTACATACGGATTCGGATTCAATATGCTTGCTTCATATAATCTCCAGTCGACCTTCGCTGATTACAGCTTCTATAACGAAAACTCCTCTGCATGGCTAATCGGACTTATCCTCGCTTTGGTGGTCTGCTACTGTCTCATGGGCGGCGGTTCGAGAGTGATAAAAGCAACTACATTTCTCGTTCCGGTAATGGGCGTGGCGTATGTACTTGCGGCACTTCTCATAATCATACTCAACATCACTTCCCTGCCCTCAGTATTTGCTGAAATATTCAGAAACGCTTTTGATTTCGAGGCTATTTTCGGCGGATTCAGCGGCTCATGCATCATGTACGGCATCAAGAGAGGACTCTTCAGCAACGAGGCTGGTGTAGGATCTGCTCCGAACGCCTCTGCTTCTGCCGAGATCTCCCATCCCGCTAAACAGGGACTCGTACAGGTACTGTCAGTGTTCATCGATACTATCCTGATATGCAGTGCTACGGCATTTATGTGTATGTGTTCCGGCGTTGAGCCTACAAAAGAGCTTTCCGGCGCACCTTACGTTCAGGCTGCCCTAAGCGAGACTCTCGGCTCATTCGGACCTGCGTTCATCACGGTCGCAATGATACTCTTCGCCTTCACAACACTTCTCGGAAATCTTTTCTACGTAGATAAATGCCTGATATTCATCCTCGGAAGAACTCCCGGAAAGACATTTATGCGTGTATATCACGTTATCGCTTCACTTGTAATTCTGCTTGGCGCAGGACTTTCGGCTGATCTTCTCTGGAATATCGCCGATATAACAATGGGATGCATGGCTCTTATCAACATTCCCGTTATCCTCCTGCTTAGCAAATATGCCTTCCGTGCGCTCAAAGACTACGAAAAACAGCGCAAGGCTGGCAAGGATCCTGTTTTCCATGCTAAAGATATCGACCTCCCCGATGAGGTGGACTACTGGAACTGATAAGATCATAACAAGGAGTGATTAATATGAAAAATAAATTATTCAAAACCATTGCCTTTACAGCAGCTGCCGCTCTGGCTGTATCAGCTTCACCCGAGCTTCAGATCTCCGCTACTTCGGCGGCTGAGGACGACACTAAGCTCATCGCCCTCACTTTTGACGATGGCCCCAATACTACAACTACAAACGAAATTCTTGATCTTCTCGAAACATATAACGCAAAAGCCACCTTCTTCCTTATCGGCAGCAATATAAACGATGAATCAGCACAGTCCGTGAAGCGTGCGTATGATATGGGCTGCGAGATCGCCAACCATTCTAAAACTCACTCAAATATGGGCGGAATGTCCGCTGAGGAGATCGCTGGGGAGATCGCTTATGTGGACGAAAAGGTCACCGAAATAACCGGCGAGCCAACTAAATTCTTCCGTCCGCCTTTCATTGACGTGAGCCAGACGATGTACGATGCGATAGATCAGACCTTTATCTGCGGCATCGACTGCAAGGACTTTATGGATAATGTCTCCGCTCAGGAGCGTGCTGACTATATCATAAACAATGCTGAGGACGGAGTGATAGTTCTTCTCCACGATGCAGCCGGAAACGATAAGACTGTAGAGGCTGTAAGCAATGTCATCCCCACACTTCAGGAACAGGGCTATGAGTTCGTTACCCTTACTGAGCTTTTCGAGAGACAGGGCGAGACTCCTAAGGGAAATATGATATACTCAAAGGTCGCAAAATATCCCTGCGGAAATTATTCGCTCCACTCCACCATCTTTGAAGGCGAAGCTTCAGGCAATACCAGCTGGTCAGGCTGGAGCGAGACGGCTGTACTTGATGGAAAAATGCTGAAAGAGCTGGGAGAAAGCTATGCCGTCGAGGTAGAGTATGACTGTCCGGATCCGCCTGTTATCGCTTTGCAGAAATGGTCAGGAACAGTCGTCTGGACAACAGTCCAGCCGTTCTACTCCAACGGCGAAAAGGCTTGCTTCCTTGCTGAGGATATAATCGAAGCTCTCGAGACTGCCGGTGTTGACTATACGGAGCTTGACCGCATGACGATCACTCCCTCTGCCGGAACAATGACCATGACAAAGGCAAGCATCCTCGTTAAGGATGAACCTAAGGATACGCTGAAGGGCGATGTAAATGCCGACGGAGAGTTCGATATCGCAGACGCAGTGCTTTTCCAGAAATGGCTTATCGGCGATCCGGACGCAGTGATCGCTGATCCCCTTACCGCAGATTTCTGCGAGGATGGAGTTCTTAATTCTTTCGATCTCTGTATCATGAAGCGTGATATTACACATCAGTAGCCCTTAAAAATAGGAGTACCCATGCTGTGGGTACTCCTTTATGATATAATATTACAAAAATATACATCGCTTCTCTGCGCTGTGAAAAGGAGGAAAAAATGGAAATGAGAAAACCACTAGAAAAAGGCTCGGCGATAACGCTGACTGAAATCGGAACTGACAAGAGCTTCTGCTTTGAGATCGCTGATATCATCGGAACAGGTGCAAGCTGTATCGTTTACACGGCTGTTTATACTGACGCTCAGAATAACTCCTTCCCTGTCCGTCTTAAAGAGCTTTATCCGGCTGATATCAATATCACAAGAGATCCCGATAATTCACTGAAATACTCTCCGGAAGCTTTTGAAAGTCACCTCGCCCGCTTCACTGACGGTTACCAGAAACAGCTTGAACTGCGCCGGTTTCCCGAAAGTATGAACAGCATAAGCAATATACAAGGCATCTTTACCGGAAATGGTACAAGATATATCGCAATGAGCTGCCAGAACGGCATGAGTCTCTCAGACCGGACGCTTACGCTTTATGACATCTTCCGTGTGATGAGAGCTGTAACACTCCAGATAGATAATTTTCACAAGAATGGTTATCTCTATCTCGACCTTAAACCTGATAATATCATCCTTTACCCCGAAACTCCGGAGCTTGTGATGCTTTTTGATTTCGACAGCGCCGTCACGCCGCATGAACTGAGCAATAACCCAAAGCTGCTCTCATTTACACTGAAGTGGTCTGCTCCGGAGGTTTGCCAGTACAGGATCAATAAGCTCTCTCCAGCATCCGATATCTATACCATCGGCGCAATGCTGATGTATATGCTGCTTGGGCGCAGTCCCGAGCTTTCCGACAGGCGGAGAAATGCTTCATGGGACGATGAATTCAGCCTCAGCCCCCTGCTCTCAGATGAATCTCCCGAAACAAAAAGATTGATAAGCGAGATCTTCAGAAAAACTCTCGCCGCAGATCCGCTGAAGCGATACAGCCCCTGCGGTGAGCTTATTGAAACCATCGAGCCGTTTATCCTCTCCTTTCAGAAGGAAAAACCTTACCTCAAAACAGTGCTCCCGATGGGAAACAGCTTCTTCTGCGGACGTGAAAGAGAGCTCTCGGAGATACATGATATCCTGCATAACGAGAATTTCCTCATTCTTCACGGTATCGGCGGCATCGGTAAATCTGAGCTTGCAAAGAACTATGCCCGACGGTATTCCGAAGACTATGATGCAGTGATCTTCCTGCGCTATGACGAAAGCATCATCGAGACTTTTGCTAACGATTCAAAGCTTCCGGTAGTGAACCTAATCCGATCGGACGATGAAAGCGACGAGGAATATTTCCGGCGCAAGACCGATGTGATGCGCAAGATCTGCACAGAAAGGCATCTTATCATACTCGACAATTTCGATACGGAAGAATCTGATAATCTCGACGAGATCACTTCCCTGCCGTGTAAATTCATCGTGACCTCGAGAGTCGATTTCGAGGGCATCTTCCCACAGCTCGAGGTCGATGTGCTCGACCGCTTCGAGGATTTATACCGCATCTTCACCTACTGGTGCAGACGTGACTTCACCGGAAATGAGAAAAATGCCGCAGATGACATAATCTGCGCTGTTCAGGGACATACAATGGCTGTAGAGCTTATCGCAAAACAGATATCCCTCACCTCCTCAGCTCCGTCAGAAATCTGCGAAAAACTCGCCGCCAACGGCATCCGCCGTACCAGCAGCGGCAGAATCAGAGAGCTGAAGGACGGCAGCCTCAGAAGTGATACGGCTTATGCCCACATCGAGACGCTGTTCGATATCTTCAGGCTTGACGATACACAGAAATATGTCCTCAGCAACCTTGCCCTGATAGGTTCTGAGCCTATTGAAGCTGAATTCCTGAAAGAGCTTTGCGAGTGGGATGAAGCTCAGGAAAACGCCTTGGATTCAGTTATCACCGGAGGATGGGTGCAGCGGCTTATATTTGACGACGGCTCCGCCTGTACAACGCTCCATCCGCTTATCTCAGAGGTGCTGTGCAGCCGGCTCAAGCCTGACTGCATTACCTGTGAGCTTCTCGTAATGAGCTCGGCGATCGTTGCGGCAAACATCGATGATATGGGAAATGCCGATCAGCGCAGGGCACATATCCGCTGGCTGGATCATCTTTCTGAAAACATCAGCGGAAGCTCAATGGAGCTTGCATTCTTCCTCGACAAGATGATATATCCCGTTTATCTCGGAGAGGATAACTACAAAAAAGCCCTCAGCTGCATCGAAAGGGAGCTTGAGATCATCAGCGAGCTTGACCCAGACGATACTGAAAAGCGGATGAGTCTCTATCTTTTCGGCACATCCGCAGCTGCAAAAATGGGCGATTGCGCCGCTTCTGAGGCGTATAACCAGAAGCTTGCGCAGATGCAGCTCAATCCCGACGGCAGGCGGCTCTATCATCAGACTCTCCTTATGCGGGCTATCGATGCAAACGATGCGGTAACGGCTAAAAATGAGGCAGAAAAGCTGCTGGAGCTTGCGCTCGGGGAGAAGAATGACTATTCGATATCGCTGGCTTATGGAAAGCTTGTGTGGGTCGAGAAAACCTTCGGCTCTGAGGACGAGGCAGTGCGGTATTCTGAGCTTGGACTGGCGCATATCAAAAAATTCATGGCAGAGAATAAACTCCCTGTAGACAGCCCTCGGCTTGCCGGATATTATGACGAGATGGCAGAGTTCTGTCGGGATGCTTACAGATACAGCGAAGCGGTCGAATATTACCACAAGGTTATTGAACACACTGAAAAAGCCTTTGGAAAGGACTCTATCCATACGATATCGACCTGCCTTAATCTTGGGATGTGCATGATTCATCTGGCTGACTATCAGCAGGCAGAGGAGTATACTCAGAAAGCTGCCGATCTTGCATTGAATTTTTATGGAGAGAAGCATCCCGAAACTGAGGACGTGATGTGTATGTGCTACCGCAATTTTCATTCACTCTGGCTGGCTACCGGCGATGAGCGATACAGTGACTTCAGCGAAGAAATTGACTAGCTATAAAATAACAACACCATGCTGATCTGCGTGTTCAGCATGGTGTTTTTTACTGCATTTCAGCCCAAAAGTCATTTTTACAAATCAAAAAAATATAATGCTATAATCTGAGTATGATCCGGATCGAAAATTATATCAACTCAGAAAGCAGGCGTTGTTTATGAAAAATACAGCATGGAAAGATAAAAACGGAAATTGCAGATGCGAAAGCTGCGGAAAAACTGTTCCCGAGAACAAACTCAACTGGGAGCGAGGACTTGGATACTGCGCATCGTGCTATGATGAGATAAGAAAATACGGCTCCGCCAAAAGAAAATAACTCCTAATCCATCACTCCTGACTGCTTGGCGGAACGATAAGTGATGGATCTATAAGATCATATATTTCAACAGAAAGAACCTGAGACAGCGCTGCCAGCTCGATATCCGTCACAAAACGCTCACCGTTTTCAATTCTGCGGATGAAGTGGTGATCGACATCGTAGCCGGCAAGCTGCATCAGTTTAGCAAGCTGACGCTGTGAAATATCCTTTTCATGGCGTATTCTTATCAGATTTCTACCGGTTATATTATTTGAACCGTCACTTGATTTCAGCTTGAACATAAAAACTCTCCTCAAATGGTAAATAGTGTTTGACATACTTTAAATTATATGCTATAATAAAGCTACAGTTGGTAAATAGTATTTACCACCCCCAGATGCATTATACTACAATTTTAAAGGAGTAAGATCAATATGCTGAAAACAGTAAAAATCACTTATGACGATACCTCAAAGCAAACCTCCATCTCCTCCGGAGGAGATAGCTTCGACGTTTCACGAATTCAGGGAAAGGAGCTAATGGACTGGATCTATCCGTTCATCGTCAAAGGAATCCGCTGGAACGGTCTTTATGACGAGCTAAAGGCTTTTCTCGGCGGTGACGAGGAATTCTCCATCCTCTTTGACGGCTCTGATAAGAGTCTTGACGCCCTCAGAAACGCTCTTAAAGATACTCCCGTAAAGGTAGCCGGTATGAATAACAAGGTCGTTATCCTCTACAAGTCCTCTCCCCTTTCTACTAAGATCACCGTAAACGGAAAGATCTTCGATACCTCGAGGATCCAGAACCGTACTATTGACGAGTGGGTATATCCTCTTCAGTTCAGGGATGTGAAATGGGACGGTATCTTCAGCGAGCTTGAAAATGCCGTAGGTACAAACTGCTACTCCATCCAGTTCGTCGGCGAGCAGGCTGACATGAAGGAGCTTATCGCAAACTGCCCCGAAAATATTGATATCACCTGCAAGGCTCCGGCTGCACCAAGAGCCAGTATGCCAAAGGTAAACGCTCCTGCCGCACTCTCAGGCGTTGCCGCTGCCGGAGGAAACCTCATCAGCGGTGCAAAAAATAAGATCGGAAATTTCACTCAGAATAACGAAAATGCCCAGAAGGCTAAAACTGCCGCTGTAAACGCTGGAAAAAAATTCGATGAGGGCGTCACAAAGGCTGTCACCAATATCAAAAACTCCGAGCAGTACCAGAAGGTGATGGAAAACGAAAAGGTTCAGAAGGTTATGAAGAATGAAAAAGTCCAGAAATTCACCTCCTTCTGGGGCAGACTCGACAAGAAGATCAAATATCCCGTCTGCATCGTTCTTGCACTCACTATCATTATCCTCCCAATCTGGCTGATCTTCGGCGGTAATACGCTTAAACTTGAAGCTGAGGCACAAATGATCGCTATGCAGTGCAAACACGAATGCGATGCAGGTTATGTCGGATTTATGGGCGAACGAGGCAGTTATTGTCTCTATTTCAAAGCCGCAGACCATAGTATTGTATATTTAGTCGAATCTGAGGACGGTAAAAGCAAAGAAACAACAGCTTCTGAAAGTGAGATCTTCGGAAGAGAAAATGGCGGCTATAATTTTGATACAGACGTTTTTGGCAAGGATGTCGACGGCGATGGATACGTTGAATTCACCATAAGTGAATATACTGGCTTCGGTTACGAGGAGGTATGCACTATTCTCGGAGAAGTAAAGGATTAAGACAGGAGGTATAAGCTATGATTTGTCCTAATTGCGGAATGGAACTTGAAGAAGGTGCGCTTGTCTGCGAGCTGTGCGGATATGAGTTTGCTGAGCAGCCTGCCGGCGGTCAGCCGGAAGAGGCTAAGCCTGCGGCTGAGGCTGGAACTGTGGCTTATGAAAGTGAACCTGAAGCTCCCGAAGCTGAGCCTGAGCCTGAGGCTGAGGAGCTTCTCCGACAGAGCGATACCGCTCCAAAAAAAGGCAAGGGGCTTAAAATTATTATCGCTGTACTTGCGGCGGCTATCATTGCACTGGGAATTTTTGTCGTGAAGCTTATGTCCGAAAAGGACGCTCCCAGACCTTCGAGTTCATCTGAACCTCCGGCAGCTCCTGTTACAGATGCTATCCCAGAGGAGACTCTTCCGGATACAGAAGCTGACACCACTGAGGAAGCTGCACAAGCACCGACCGAAGCTCCTACTCCTGCGCCGACAGAAGCTCCCACTGAACCGCCGACCGAAGCACCTACTGAAGCTCCGGCAGTCTTTGAGCCATTTACCGGCTATGTCGCTACTGACAGCGACTCTCTGAATGTAAGATCAGCGCCTTCGTCCGATGCCGCAAAGATCGGATCTCTCCCCAAAGGCTCAGCAGTTACTGTAACCGGCTACGATATGAGCGGATGGTATCAGATCGACTACAACGGTTCGACGGGATATGTATCGGCTGAATATATTTCAAAAGAATATACTGCCGAAGCCGAGACTGCGGAATATTTCACTCTCAGTGAATAAGGGCTGCTTCTTATGGATACTTCCCTTTTCGAGTGCGATTATAACACTCTCTGCTCCAGACTCGGAGTAAACCTTCCGGCTCAGCAGGATTTCCCTTGGTGGGGAACTGATCTCAAAAACGTGGACTACACCTACAACGGTATTCCGCTCTGCTTTATGTTCCAGTACGACCAGCTCGTGATGGTAATCTATGACGTACCGGGCGAGTTTAATAATGATATCTGCACTGCGGCATACGACTGGTACGGCGATGGAGTCGATTATCCCCATT
>JBGVIW010000170.1:0-6481 GCA_045128995.1 Ruminococcus sp. | reverse complement strand
CATTTTTGTTAACAAAACGTTTACATTTTCCGCTGCACATCTGGATTAGCATATCCGTTAAACTTTATGAAAACACAATTACAATATTTTCCAGACACTGAAAAGGAGGATCTGTATGATTAAAAAAAGAATCGCTGCTGTTGCCCTCAGCTTATGTATGGCAGGTCCTATGACTGCTGCTCTCACGACAAACGGCATTTTGCTTGATACTATTGATGGCGATGTCAATGCAGACGGAAAATTTGCTGTTTCGGATCTCGTTATGATGAGAGGCTGGCTAATCGGTTCATGCGAGCTTAATGCCGCTCAGACTGCTGATTTCAACCATGATGATACTGTTGACACATTCGATTATCTCTTCATGCTCAAGGCTATCAAGAATCTTTATTTTCCTGATTATGTTCCGCCATACGTTTATACTGCGGAGAATCTCTGCGAAGGCATTGAGCCTTCTGAAGTTATGGGTGCAGAACCTGATGAGCAATTTATTCTCGGACAAACCGAATTTGCCCTTTCACTTCTTCAGCGAAGCGGCGCTATGGAGCTTGAAAACACTTTGATCTCGCCATATTCCGTTATGCAGGCTCTCGCTATGACGGCAAACGGCGCTGACGGAGATACAAAATCAGCTATGGAGGATGTTCTCGGCGGTATTACCATCGAGGAGCTTAATGAATATCTCTATACTCAGCGTACTTCTCAGCCCGACTACGAGGAATGCTGGCTGACTACTGCGAATTCGATATGGACTATCGATGACGATGAACGAATTCAGCTCTCTCAGGAATTTCTTAAATCCAATGTCGATTACTACGGCGCTGAAACTTACAAAGCTCCGTTCGACAACTCAACCGTAAAGGATATCAATAACTGGGTCAACGACAATACTAACGGCATGATTCCTGAGATCCTCCAGGCATGCAGCCCCAGCGATGTCATGTATCTCATTAATGCTGTTGCACTTGATGCAAAATGGGAGAATCAGTACGAAGAATGCATGGTACATGAGTTTGATTTCACCGCTGCTGATGGTGCTGTCCAGACAGCTGATATGCTCTGTTCTGAGGAGAATTTCTATATCAGAGATGAAAATGCTATCGGAATCTATAAATATTACGAAGGCAGAAGATATGCATTTGCTGCACTTATGCCTGACGAGGGAATCTCTATCGGCGATTACATCGCACAGCTTACTCCCGAAAGGCTCAACAATGCATTTTCTGAGCCGATCCCGAATTTTGTTTATTCTAAAATCCCGAAGTTCAGCTACAGCTACAGCGATAACCTCAGAGACGACCTCAGCGATATGGGTATGGGAGTTGCTTTCTCTCCATTTGCCAATTTCTCCAGAATGGCTAAGACTGCATCCGGTTCTCTCTTTATAGGCAGAGTGATCCACAGCACTTTCATCGACCTCAATGAGGCTGGTACAAAAGCTGCGGCGGTCACGGCTGTTTCAATGAACGATAGCTGTATTATTCCTTGCGATCCGCTCTATATCACACTTGACAGACCATTTGTTTATGCGATAGTCGATACTGAGACTGCACTGCCGATTTTCATCGGTGCGCTTACTTCAATTCCAGAGGCAGAATAAATCAGAAATTCTGATTGTACTGAACCGCTGAAGCCTGCACACTTCAGCTCATAATGAGAGGGGTATCCTTTTTTCAGGGATAACGAAAAGCCGTATCGCTTGGTACGGCTTTTCTCTGCATACGGAGAAGTGTTGCCTAAAACGAAAATTTCTGATATAATAATAAAAAATACATATTTCTTCAGCATAATATTTACATTATTAACGCTCGTCGGCGGACGATTATCCGTTAAGCTCTATGAAGGGAGGCTCGTATGTGTCATTGAATATTAGTGAGCAGTATGATAAGATCTACCGCTACTGCTATCTGCGTGTTAAAAACCGCGAGACAGCTGAGGATCTGACGCAGGAAACCTTCCTTAGGTATCTTGAACATCCCCAGTATCATGGCATCGACAAGACCCTTCACCTCCTTTATACTATCGCCGGAAATCTCTGCATGGACCACTTCAGAAAACATCCTGCATCTGAAATCACTGATGATATCCCGTCTGACGAAAATATTGAGGATAAGATCCTCACGAGCTTCTCCCTTCAACAGGCTCTCGGGCGTCTTTCTCCTCAGGATAGGGAAATCATCCTTCTGAGGTATATAAACGATGTTCCGGTTAACGTAATTGGTAAATTGTACGGAATGTCACGCTTTGCTGCCGGCAGAAGGATCAAAAAAATTCTGGAAGTATTACATAACGACCTCGGGAAGGAGGAGCTGCAATGAAAAATTCAGAAAAAAAGGCACTTTATGATGCCTTTAACATCCCCGAACCCGAACGCAAAAATGAATTTTTACCTGTGTTTGAAGAAAAAGCAAAAAAAAATAAACCATGCTTCCATCTTCCGGTAATCATGCGTTATGCCTCTGCGGCGCTTATCGCAGTGCTTGTTATTGGTTTGTTCAGCGTTACCAGAACATCTGAGCTTCACAATCAATTCTTGGGTGAGCAGAGCATTTCAGTTATCTCTGAGCCTGATACTGCCTGCAAAAATACTTTCTCGGAGCAGTACCCTTCCGGAACTGAAGCTCCTGACGTGAATACTACTGGAGCTGAGTCTGAAGCTGACACGAGTGAATGTACTTCAAGGCAGCCTGCGGCGACAGAAAATGAAGCGTCGATAAATAATCCTCCAGTCACAACATCCTGCACATCGACTCCTCATTACGCTGCCACGCATACTGTCACGTCGGCATTAAAGCCATCTATTACTGTTGTTCCGCTTGAAACTACGATAAATACTCAGATAGGTACTGGCGTTGAGGCAACTCTTACAACAACTGTTAAGCCAAAGCCTCCGGCTTCTTCTGTTACTACAGTATCCTCTTCTCAATCCACGACTACAACAGTTTCCAGCCTATACGAGGAAATCACTCAGACAACTACAACATCTCAGGCAGATGTAAACGATTCCGTTTCTAAAGAAGGTATTGACTACACTATTACCCCTGAAATTGTATTCAGCTCTTCCGAAAATGCTGTAAATCTTGATGAATACCTATCCACAGATTCGATCATCCCGCCTTCAGGTGATGATCAGCCTGACATTCTGAATCCTATGGCTGCTGATTCGGATTATATAATCAGCGGCTATATTGATGAAATATTATACACCTCCGCTGACGGAAAGCCCTATACTGTCGAAAATCTCACTATAACTAATATCTATAAGGACGGCGGCAAGCTTTCTACGCTCGACAAGATCTCGCTATATGTCCCGGGAGGCTATATGACTGCACGGGATTTTACTGATCTGACCGGCGTTATACTTTATCTGCCTGATGATGCAGTAGTATACGATTCCGGCGGAAATAATGGCACTCAGAATCTATCCGATGAGTATGTCTTCTTTATAAAGGATGCCGGAGATGCTTTTCCGGAAGGTACTTTTAGGCTCACTCAAAACACAGATATCTCTGTATTCCAATCAGACAACGGAACTTATACCTCACTCGGGAATTCCTTGATCAGCTTTACGCTAAATGAGCTTAAGGATCTCGTCATACAGACCATTTATGAAAATTCTCCATGACTGCGCTTCATTCTTATAGTTTTACGTATTTATCGTGGGAAACCTTTCCTCAGAAGGGTTTCCCACTAGCTTAATACATCTATGCTTCCTATAAGAATATCAACGCTGGTCAGGGAGAATTTTCTGCTTCTTCATATAATTTGAAAGACGGCATTTCTGCCGTCTTTCGAGGGTAAAACAATATGAAGAAGATTTCTGATTATCAGGCTGCAAATGATTCCGGAAGTGAATTTATCATCTGTGCAAGGCGCTTGCTGACAGAAAGTGCGTCCATGTTGCTGATTCCGTCACCTCTCTGGTAAACATCAGCATTATCTGCTTCCTCTGCTGTGAGCGGATATTTTCCGGAATTTGTTACATAAAGCATGATTTTTACAACGTCGTTGATCGTTACTTCGCCGTCAAGATCGGCGTCACCATATACGATCGCTGATTCGCTGCCGTATACTGCGATGTCATCAAAATACCATGTACCAGATACGGAGTCTGTTCCGACTACAGGCTGCTCACCGAGCTTTACTGAAGTTTCCATCATGCCGTTTCTGCCGTATACTACATTTCTGCCCCATTCTGTGAGCGTTCCGCCTGCCTGATCAGTAACGAGATCGAGGAAGTAGTCATCTGAACCATTTCCGCACCATGACCATGCAAGCCATCCTACGCTCTTTTGCTGACAATAGTCAAGGATCGTCTGCCATGCTACATCGTAGATCTGACCGTTCATTTTATGATTGCATCCGAATTCGCCGATGCAGAGACAGATATTCTTTGCAAGAGCGTTGTCGATGTGGGATTTTACTGTATTTTCATCTGCGCCTGCAACTGCGTACATATGAATGGAGAACATTACATTCTTATCAGGATCAGATTCGAGAATCGACTGGGCATTCTGGATCATTGTATTTGCATCCTGTCCCCAGCCGGGAGCGTCGATCATGATCACGTTTTCGATTCCGGCATCTCTGAGAGTTCTAATTGCGCTCTGATATGTCGGTGCATAAGTTGAGAGGTTCCATGTTCCCTGCCATTCGTTAAGAATATTCAGTACACAGCAGTCCTTATAGCTATTCAGCATTTCAGCCATCTCCAGCCAGTATGCGACTGCCTTGTCTACGTATTCTGCACCGTCTCCTCCAGTGCCATTGTGATATTCTACTATTGCTACCTGTCCATTTGCACGGCATTCCTGGATGAGCTTCTCTACTGTTGCAGCATCGTCCTTATAACCCTGCCAGCCGTTTGCTGCGTAGGAATCATCGCTGAGAACGATTCGTGTAGCGTTTGAACCATATTCTGCTGACTTTCTTATTGCACCGATCGTAGCATCCTTGAACCATGTATGAGCAATGTTGATGCCTCTCATCATGAACTCAGTTCCGTCTGCTGTGCAGAGCTTTGTGCCGTCAACATACATTCCGCCTTTCTTCTCGGAGGAAGCGACTGTAATTGTATCAGGTGTAAGGGATGCGAATGCTGCCTGCGGTTCTGATGCTATAGTTTCTGAAGTATGAACTGAAAAATCGCTGATCTCAAATGTACCGCTTGCCGACTCTCCGCCTGTATAAAGCTTGAATGCTATTGCACGTACATCATCAAGATCGGAAAGTGTACCTGTATATGCCCAGCCTGACGCTGCTGATTTCCACGTTGCGTGATTCAGATAATAATATACCTTTACGCTCTCGCCTGCCGGAATTATCATCTCGCCTTCGCTGCCGCCGAGTGAAGCTGTACCGCCATTCTCAGCCCATGTCCAGTCAGAACCGTTCTTGACGATAAGCGTACAATGAACATCAGTATTTCCCTTATTTGTAAGAGTTGCAGTGATGATCTCGTATTTTGTCATATCAAGACCAACACCGAGTCCCGGACGAGTTTCTGTCTGGATTCCGGCACCGATCTCATTAGTAATGCCGTCGTATTCAATAGTAAGAACGCCATCCTCACTCAGTCCAGATGATACTGTTCCCTCAAACGAAGCTTCAGGATAATCCCATGTGAAATAATTAGCTGACTTAGGTCTGTTAAGCTCAGATATCTCGTCCTCATAAGCACCCTCAGCAAGGTCATATCCCATTGAGATGAAATCTATAGGATTTGAGATAATTCCGCTGCTGGGCTGAATACGGAATGCGATCTGCTTTACATCTGCAAGATCAGCTCCCACTGCTGTTATATCAAAGCTGATCTGCTGGGTCATGGAGCCAGGAACGTCGATATAAGATGCAGGTGTATTCGGCTCATACCACTTCCAGCCGTCACCAGCCTTCATTATAAGGTTAATCTGAACTGCATTCGCATTGTTGTTTCTCGCTACGAGGTCAAGTGTACTGTATGCGCTGAGATCCCATCCTTCGCTGTTAACAGCAATCATTGTAGGATAGTTCTCCTCTTCAAGATTCACGTTAGCTCGGATTCCGCCGTTGCTGAGCGGCTCGGTTTTGGTAATAACACACGGATCCTCGGCATCACCGGAGATTCCCCATGTCCAGTCATAATCAGTAAGAACACCTGCTGAAAGTGCTACATTGGTATCGCCGACTACTGCGTCTGGAGCTTTCAGCTCAGGATCAGGAACTGAATCAGGAACATTTTCTGCTGATTTTTCACCATTGTATCCCTGAAGCGTATATGCAAGCCTTGAAGTCTCCTGGATTCCGTTCTTTCCGGCAAATACCCACTCGCCCCAAGGAGTAAGATCACTACCAGCCCAGTCATTTGACATATCAAGAGGCTGATCATAACCGCCGTTTCCTTTCCATGACCAAGCAAGCCAGCCGATATCATTTTCGGTGCAATAATCCACGAGATATCTTTCGTCCACGCCGTTGAAGTTCTGCCAGTAGCCGAATTCTCCTA
>JBGVIW010000169.1:0-7651 GCA_045128995.1 Ruminococcus sp. | reverse complement strand
ATCAGCGCTGGTGATTTGGAAAAAAACAAAGTCCGTGGCGATCTTGGTATTACTTATGACGCTGATGTTATCAGACTTTTCAATATTTTCACTCAGATCGGTCTCTACGTGAGCAGTATTGTTCTTACTCAGTATTCCGGTCAGCCTTCAGCTGATGCTTTCCAGCATCGTCTCGAGGCTCTTGGAGTAAAGGTCTACCACCACTACCATATAAATGGCTATCCGTCCAACCTCAAGCTCATCATGAGCGATGAGGGCTATGGCAAAAACGATTATATCGAAACCTCACGCCACCTCGTGGTTATAACTGCTCCGGGTCCCGGAAGCGGAAAAATGGCTACCTGCCTTTCTCAGCTTTACCACGAGCATAAGCGCAATATAAATGCAGGATATGCTAAATTCGAGACATTCCCTATCTGGAACATCCCGCTCCGTCATCCGGTGAATATTGCCTACGAAGCTGCAACATCCGACCTCAATGACGTGAATATGATCGACCCGTTCCATCTCGAGGCTTATGGTGAGACTACTGTAAATTACAACAGAGACGTCGAGATCTTCCCTGTTCTCAATGCAATGTTCGAGAAGATACTCGGTGAATCACCATATAAGTCGCCTACTGACATGGGCGTTAATATGGCTGGATGCTGTATCGTTGATGATGACGCCGTTTGCGAGGCTGCTAAACAGGAGATCATCCGCCGCTATTATGTTGCACAGTGCGGTAAAAAGGCTGGTACTGTGGGCGATGAAGAGATCTATAAGCTTGAGCTTCTTATGAATCAGGCTGGAGTTACTACTGCTGACCGCAGAGTCGTGGCTGCAGCACTTGAAAAGGAACAGGCTACCGGAGGCCCTGCTGCTGCAATGGAGCTTCCTGACGGCACAATAATTACAGGAAAAACCTCAAACCTTCTCGGAGCTGTGTCCGCACTGCTTCTGAATGCGCTCAAGCACTTCGGCGGAATCAAGGAAGAGGCACTTCTGATGTCTCCTGATGTCATCGAACCTATCCAGAATCTCAAGGTAGAACATCTCGGAAATCAGAATCCCCGTCTGCATTCGGATGAGACGCTTATTGCACTTTCGATCTGCGCTACTACAAGTACTGAGGCAAAATGTGCGATGGATCAGATCTCAAAGCTCAGAGGCTGTGAGGTTCACTCCACTGTTATTCTCTCTCAGGTCGATGAAAAAACCTTCAAGCGTCTTGGTGTGAACCTTACCTGCGAACCCAAATATGAATGATACCGGAGCTGCACGATCGTGCAGCTCTTTTCACTTGTTATTATAAACGTAAAATTCTCACATTTTGTTGACAGTTTTTAAACAATATGTTATACTAAAAATAATATTCTGCATATAACGCCCTCTTATTTTCGTTATATGACTTTATTTAAAAGGAGTTTTTTGAAAAATGAACAAGCTGCCAGCAAAAATCCTCTCTGCTGCCGCTTCTGCCGCAATCATTATGAATGCGGCTCCTCTCAGTTTTGAAGCGGAAACTGCGGATGCGTACCTTGTGCGTGATCCGTTCTATAACTATTCAAACGGATACAATTACTACGAATCTGAGCATTTCCAGTTCATCTGGGGAAACAGCGGCGACGCCTCAAAAGTTACAGCCGACTTCCTCGAGGGAAATGCAAAAAACCTCGAAGCCTGCTGGGATGTCTATATGGAGGAGCTGGGGATGGCTGCTCCGTCTGAATCTACTAACCTCTACTTACGTGATGGAAATGAGTACAAAACCAACATTTATCTCTCTGGTACTGGTCTGAGCGGCATGACTGATGACTGGGCTTATATGTCCTATGACAGCGGTGGATATGCTTATATGTTCTGCTGTGTCGATTCTATGCAGGTCAATCCGCCTTCGTGGGTGCTTCCTCATGAGTTTGGTCACGTTGTTACTGCTCATCAGCTCGGCTGGAATACCAACAAGTACTCATATGCTTGGTGGGAGGCTATGGGTAACTGGTTCAGAGAGCAGTACCTCTACAGCGATTATTCTTCTGACGAAACTGGTCACGGTACCGATTTCTTTGAGACTTATCTCAAAAACCTCAGCCTCACTTTCCCCTGCGGACGTGATTATTATGCCGCATGGCCGTTCCTTCAGTACCTTACTGAAAATCCCGACAACCTCGACGGCTATGGTCAGGAATTCGTGAAAACCATGCTCCAGCAGGGTCAGGTGGACGAATACCCGTTTGATATGGTCGAGAGACTTGCTGGAGCTGATCTTAAGGATACGCTCGGACATTTTGCTAAGCATATGGCTGGACTCGATTTTGAAAACGGCGAAGCCTACCGTGCACGTCTCAGTGAGCTTCTCAGCGCCGGAAGCTGGAACTGGCAGCAGATCTATACGATGCTCGAACCTGTTGCCGGACAGGAAAATACATATAAGGTTCCGACAGAACGTGCTCCTCAGCACGCTGGTATGAATATCGTTCCGCTTACTGTTACAGGTAATTCTATCTCAGTTACGCTCAATGGCGAAAGCAGCCTTGAGGGTGCTGACTGGAGAGCCTGCATCGTTCAGCAGCTCAGTGACGGCTCATGCGTGTACTCTGATCTTTTCTCCGATGGAGATACCATGACTGTTTCTGCTCAGCAGAACCTCTCAGGTGCTTATCTCTCTGTTATCGCTACTCCGGATCTTGATACTGTTACAAAAGCTGGTCTTCCCTATGGGCCTGATTCCGAATTCCGTGAAGAGCTGGTTTCATTCAGAAACAAGCAGCAATATCCCTACACTGTTGTGATCGAAGGCGCTGATATCACTAAGCGTACTGTTACCTACGGTACAAACTGGTGGGAATCATACCATAATCACTCAAACGGCGGAGGTATTGTTTCTGACAGCGCAACTGTTGATGCTTCTGTTTACGTAGCTCCCGATGCTATGGTTCTCGGCAGCGCTTCAGTTACGGGAAATGTCCGCATCGAGGATCACGCTGTTGTTCAGGATACGGCAAAGGTTTCTGATAATGCTGTCATAAGCGGATATGCTATCGTCGCTGAAAATGCTTCGATTTCCGGAAACGCAAGAGTTGATGATACTGCCCTCGTTATGGGTAATACTGTAATCAGCGGAAATGCCCGCATAATTGAAAGTGCCTGCGTTTATGGCAATTACACCATGAACGATTATTCATGCGCTAAGGGAATGGCATTCTGCATGGCTTCAGGCAGCATTTCCGGGCAGGGTGTTGTTGACGGCGACTATTATGATGACGGAAATAAAACTGTTACAAAGGGCACTGCCTGCGGATGGGTAAGCCCTCAGTCTTATGTTGATGCGCTCAGCTATACCGACAAGCTCATGTATGCTTATGACTTCACCGACGATTCCTCATCTACAGCTGCTGACCGATATAATTCAACATATTCTCTTGTCAACGCTGACTGGGCTTCATCTCAGACAGGTGCATCCGGCGTAGTTTCATTCTCCGGAGATTCCACCTTCGCTGAGCTTGACAGAGGTGTATTATATACCGATGACATCGAGATCCAGACCGCTGTTCTGCTCAAAAGCAGCACTGCCGGACAAAGTATCCTCCACCTCGGAAATGACTCAAGCTACATCAGAATCAACGCAGTCAACGAGAATGGATCAACTGAAGTCATTTTCAAAAACGGCGATACTGTTCAGACACTTACCTCAAATACTCCTGCTGAGCTTGGTAAGTGGCTGAAGCTCAGAGTTGTACTCAGCGGTGATACCGGAAAGCTCATCATTAACGATCAGACTGTTGCTCAGGGAACTATTACAATTGATCCTTCTGATATCGCAAGCAGCGTTGCTGTTTCTGATCCAGATTCAGCTTACCGTGCCGGCGCTGACAATAACCTCGAAAACTGCTTCACAGGACGAATGGATTTCATAAGATTCTTCCACTCCGAGGCTACGGCTCCGACAGAAACTTACACTGAAACTGAAAGCATCGGCGTCGAGCTTCTTGTGGGTGATGCCGACCTGAGCGCTGACATCAATGTGTTCGATATCATCTGTATCAGAAAAATGCTCGTCGATCCGTCAGGATTTGCTGATACTGCACTTTTTACTGCTGATACCGATGCCAGCGGAGCTGTTGATATTGCCGATCTGGTTCAGATCCAGAGCTTTATCCTTGGAAAAACCGACTCCTTCCCCGCTGGTTATACACGTACTTATACTTACTGATGCAAAAACTCCTCTATGGCATTGGTACTCCTATAGGAGTACCTCCGCTACAGAGGAGCTTTATTATTGATGTCAAAATTATTCTATGATAAGCTTTCTCATTGTGATCATATCGAACACATTGAGAACACCGTCAGCGTTGAGATCGCCAGCAGCCACATCAGTAAGCTCTGCACTTCCGAGAAGCCATCCCTGCATCATTACGAGATCGGCTGTATCGAATGTTCCGTCTGCATTTACATCACCCTCTACTGTTTCAACATCAGCTTCTGTAAGTGACATAAGATAAATCAGCGGCGAATTCCAGTAAATAGTGATCTCATTTGTTGAGTAGCTCTCAGAATTGTCGATATAGCGCTTTGCAGCCGGACTGTTTATGAGATAAGCCTTAGCCGCACTGTCCTCAAGCTTTGAGTTTACGCCTCCAACGAGCATTCCGGGCATCGCTTTTCCTACTGCCATTGAAGGTCTGTGATGCGGATTTAAAGGAGATACTGTACCATATCCGGTAACGTAGCATACGCCGTTAGGATTTACGCCGAGGAGGTAATTCATATTTGACTGAGCTGCGTTTATATATGACTCATCTCCGGTAAGCTGATAAGCAGTTCCGAGAATTACACCTGCATTTGCTATTGTCATATTGCTTCCCCAGTTAAAAACTGAAACTGCTACGCTGTATGCATTTGAGTTTGTGATATTTTTAAAGCTGTTTGCCTGAGTTACGATCTGATTTTTTGCCTTGTTGTAAACGTTTGCTTCTGTATCGATGCCATCCATTGTTACGAGTGCAAGGTTTCCATAATCGCCGACTGTTGACCAGTCAAGACCCTTGCGCACTGACATTGATTCGAGTGCGGCATAATACTGCTCCTCACCAGTTGCACGGTACATCTGAGCTGCTGCCCAGTAACGCTCGTCCTTATCTGATCCGTCGTTATATGCACCAGTTGTGATATCCTCAGGATTCTCGAATATAAGTGATGTATTCTCCTGAAGGAATGCCCATGCCTTTTCTGCTGCTGCAAGGCAAGTCTCGGCAAACTCTGCATCAATATCATAATAGAACTCGTAAGCCATTGCCATTGAAGCACAGAAATCAGCTGTTGCTGTAGTTGAAACAGGAGTTACAATAAGCTGACCAGTTTCCTTCTGGGGCATCACATATCCCGGGAAGTTTGCACAGCTTACCTTATGATATACGCCGCCGGACTCAGCCTGCATCTTGAGCATCCACTCAAGCTCAAAGCGAACCTCATCAAGAACATCTGGAATACCATTTCCGCTCTCAGGGATACCGATGTTATCGCTGTAAAGCGAAGGATTTGCGTCATATGCATAAAGGAGATCAGCCACAGTTTTAGCTGCGGGCACGATATATCTTCCGTAGTCTCCGGCATCATGCCATCCTCCGCTTACGTCGATCGTCTGACTAGTGCCATAGATCTTAGCCTTTCCTGTATGACAGGCAGGGTGTCCGAAGTCGGCATCCTCAACTGCACAGCCGCAGCGCTGGAGATAGAGCATTCTTACGGCATCATCAAAAAGCTCGCTGTATACATTCTCCTCGATCTCGAAAACGTATGAATCATCAAGTCCGCCGCAGGTGATATAGTAGCTTCCAGGCTCAGTAACTGCTGAAAAATCGCCAAAATAGTCTGTCTCGTCAGCTGTTGTATTACTCATCTCACCATAAAGCTCGCCGGTATATACTACTTCATTTGTATCAGCATCAAGCACCGAGAAGCTTGTTTCATTTGTGATATCACGGAATACTGCGATCTTTTCGCTCTCGGGCTTATATCCGACCTGATTAGTCATGATCGACGGTTCATATGGCATGAATGCATCGTATTCAACCTGTGAATCATCAATAAGCTCGAGAGTAACGTTGTCAAGATAAATTGTATGTTCACCAAGCTCTTCTCCCTGTGTTCCGCAGTTGAATACAAACTTTGACATAATATCTGTGTCATATTCCATAGTGAACTCATAATCCACCACCTGCGGCTCGGATGTAAGATCAAGTCCTTTCCAGGTATAGGCAGTATATTTTCCGCCATTCTGCTGGATCATTACCTCAATGTAACGATCAACGCTTGATGATATCTCGTAGCTCAGGTGATACTTTCCGTTCTGATAAAGCGGAACGATATCATAATTAAGCTGAACAGCGTGGCTTACAGTACCGAGTGAGGTAATGTTGAGCGCAAGCTTTCCGTCCTTAGCGGACATTGTTGCACTGCCACCGCTTTCCTTATAAATTCCCCAGCCAGACGTATTGCCGTCGAAAGTGGAATTTGAGATGATGTTTGCCGCCGAAGCGTTCAGCGGCGCTGACGTTACGACAGGTGTCGCCAGCATGATACCTGACAGGAGCACTGACAAGTATCTCTTAAATACTTTTTTCTTCATATTTTTCCCTCTCATTCTGTGAAAAATTCACATTTATAATTTTAGTATAACAAATTCCATGTAACACGTCAATAGTTTCTCTCAAAACCGATTTATTAATTTTAGTGTAATTTGACAAATTGATTGACTTTTTATATTTTTTATGTTATAATTAGAAAAAATACTTACAGGAGTGTAACAGTATGAACAAAATACTTGTTGTAGTCGATATGCAGAATGACTTTATAAGCGGATCTCTCGGAACTGCTGAAGCTGAAGCAATTGTGAATAATGCAGTTAACAGAATCAAAACATTCGATGGTAAGATCATAGCTACGTTTGATACTCACCACGAGAATTATTCTGAAACTGCCGAGGGAAAGAAGCTTCCTGTTGAGCATTGCATAAAGGGAACTTGCGGCTGGGAGCTTGACAAAAGAATCGCTGAGGCTTTGGATGGACGTGATGTTCATTATCTCGAAAAGCCCTCCTTTGGTTCACTTGAGCTTCCTGAGATCATCAGAAGAGAATTTTCTTCTGATAACGGCGAGATCGGGCTTATCGGTTTATGTACAGATATATGTGTCGTTTCTAATGCGCTTATCCTGAAGGCAAACTTCCCTGAATCCAGGATATATGTTGACGCATCATGCTGTGCAGGCGTTACTCCTGAGAGCCATGATGCAGCTCTTTTGACAATGAAAATGTGCCAAATAGATATTATCTGATAATACAAAAAGTCCGGGAACTCAGCCTTCCCGGACTTTTATTTTTTATTTTATCTCTTTACAAAATACTCTTCGTACCACACGAGGAATGTATAGATCGTCCATACCTTTCTCCAGTTGTCAGAATTGCCGGAGATATAGTCATCAAAAATCGCATTGATCTCGTCAACGTTGAAGAACTTCGCTGCGTATTCACTGTGGAACTTTTTCTGTACGTCCTGATTGTATCTCTCGTCGGCAAGCCAGATCCTTATCGGAACGATAAAGCCCAGCTTCTTTCTGAAGGCGATCTCCTCCGGAAGAACTTTTGCAGCTGCTGTTCGGAACGCAACCTTAT
>JBGVIW010000168.1:0-6055 GCA_045128995.1 Ruminococcus sp. | reverse complement strand
TCAGCTTCCTCTTTAAGCTGAAGCAGCATCTGGAGCTTACTGTCGGGCTTGAAGCCCGGAAGAACTCTCGAGGCATGGAAATCGTCAAAAAGTTTACCGCCGAATTCGAGATAAAGCTTATCGCCGAACTGAGCTATACGCTGTCTGATATGCTCAGACTGCATTTTCAGGTATTTATCATTATCGAACCCTATTTTATGATTGCACATTCTTACTCTTCCTTCCAACACAAAATTATTCCTATTTAGTATATAATAAATTTGCCGAAAAAGCAAGAGCGGGAGAAGATTTTTTCTGAAAAATTTAAAATACATTCATGAGCTGCTGTCATACTGAAAATAGAAAACGCCTGTATTCAGGCGTTTTGTGGGATTTAATCAGTAAAGTTCTCCATATAATATTTTTCTCTGTATTTTTTCGGAGTTATACCGTTAGCCTTCCGAAACACACTTATAAATGCACTCTGGGAAGAAAAACCGAGTGCAAGTGAAATATCAAGGCAGGAAAATTCAGAAAATTTCAGCAGATTTTCGGCTGTGGTAATCTTTGCATTTGTAACGAACTCCTTGATGGTAGAACCTGTCTCCTTGAGAAAAAGCTTGGAAAGATACGCAGGATTGAGTCCCGCAAGTTCGGCAAGAGTTTTCAGCGAGAGATCATCCTGAAGGTGGTCGTATATATAGTCAATACATTTTCTGACATGGATAGAGATCACGTTGTTTTTCTTAAGCTCTCTCATACGCTGAGCAAAGTCTATCTGCATCTCCTCGAATATGTCAATAAGCTTTTCGCATGACTGGCATTTGTCAGCACGCTGGATATAAATATCACTGAGTGTGTATGCTGTATCATGACTCAGACCGCCCTGTACGCATATTCTTGATGTCAGGGCAACAGCGGTAACGAAGTGATACATGATATTTCTCACTGGATCATCAGAGAGCTTTCCCTTGCCCTGCAAAAAGTTTTCACGTATTTTAGCAAAATTCTTCTTGACCTGTTCAACATTGCCCGACTGTATGGTGGCATATTTTTCAAATTCCGCATTGAGCGGAGTTCTTTTAAAACCGTCAGTTTTCTGAAGATACAAGCGATAATTAAGGTCTTTATTAGTATTCAATCTGCTCACCCTGATTTCAAATTAATCTGACAGATATTATATCACTTTTTTGATAAAAAAGCAATATTTCTGATATAAAAAACAGAGTGACATGACTATAATGAAGTTAAGAAATAAGATATCACAGGAGGGGTAATAATGGCTCAGACATACGATCTGACTAGGGGCAGGGTAGCTCCGATAATACTTAAATTTTTCTTCCCGATGTTTTTTACGAATATGCTTCAGCAGATATATACTATCGCAGATACTGCAATAGTCGGAAAAGGACTCGGAGATGACGCACTCGCAGCGGTAGGAAATATGTCCTCGCTCACGTTTTTGATAATCGGATTTTCAATGGGACTCGCCAATGGATTCTCAGTTCTGATAGCCCAGAGCTATGGTGCTAAGGATTATGCTTCAATGCGCCGTGCAACGGCTTCATCCGTCAAGCTTTCGCTTATAATCTCAATTGTTCTGACTGCGCTGAGCGTTATCTTCCTCAGACCAGTACTCGTAATGCTCCAGACTGACAGTTCGATCATGAAGGACAGTCTTACCTACGGATACATAATCTTCGGCGGACTTATCGCAACTATAGCATATAATCTTTGCGCCTGCGTTTTAAGAGCACTCGGCGACAGCAAGACGCCGTTTATTGCGATCGTGATAACGACTATTCTGAATATCGTGCTTAATTGCGTAACTATTTTTGGATTTGGAATGGGAGTCGAAGGAGCAGCTGCTGCGACCATAATCTCACAGTTTCTGTCCGCATATATCTGTTTCCGAAAGCTCAGAAAGATCGAGATACTCCGCCTTAGCAGAGAGGATTTCAGAACCGACTTAAAGATGTATATAAATCTTTTTAAGAATGGACTGCCGATGGCGCTGATGAATTCGATCACAGCCGTAGGCTGCATGGTAGTGCAGTATTTCGTAAACGGACTCGGAGTTGCATATACATCAGCATACTCAGCGTGCAGCAAATACATCAATCTCTTTATGCAGCCGGCGTGTACAGCAGGATTTACGATGTCATCCTTTACAAGCCAGAACTACGGTGCCGGAAAATATATGCGTATCAAGGAAGGACTTCATGTATGCCTCAATATTGCATTGATCTCATACGTTGCTCTTGGTTCAGTGATGTTCTTCTTTCCGGAATTTCTTGCAAGACTCATGCTCAACGGCGACAAGCCTGTAGAGCTTGCAGCTCAGTTCCTGCCGATATGCGGAGTAATGCTCTTTGCGGTAGACTTCCTTTTCATATTCCGCAGCGGCTGTCAGGGAATGGGACGACCGATAGTACCGATGATATCGGGAATAGTAGAGATGGTAATGCGAATCGGAGTTATAGTTCTGTTCGTTTCACAGGTCGGCTACAGAGCAACAGCTTATGCCGAGGCTCTCGCATGGCTCAGTGCCCTTGTTCTAAATTTCGTAGCGTTCCAGATCTATATGCATCGCACGCTCCATCCTAAAAAGAAAATGATACCCGATGGGTCATTAATATAAAAATACAACGAAAAGGGGAATGCTTCATGGATAATTTTAATTTTTACAGTCCTACTGAATTCGTATTCGGAAAGGACAGAGAAAACGAGTGCGGTGCACTTGTAAAGAAATACGGCGGAACCAAGGTTCTCATTCATTACGGTTCGGGTTCAGCGGTAAGAACCGGACTTCTTGCAAGAGTTGAAAAATCCCTTCAGGAAAGCGGAGTAGAATACGTTACACTCGGCGGAGTAAAACCAAATCCGAGAGATACGCTGATTTTTGAGGGAATCGAGCTTTGCCGTAAGGAAGGAGTCGATTTTATCCTTTCAGTCGGCGGAGGATCCTGCATCGACTCATCGAAGGGAATAGCTCTCGGAGTGCCTTATGACGGTGATTTCTGGGATTTCTATGGAACAGGAAAGCCTGTCGAGAAGGCACTTCCCATCGGAACAGTTCTTACTATCGCCGCTGCCGGAAGTGAAGGCTCAGGCGCTTCAGTTGTTACAAAGGAAGAAGGAATGCTCAAGAGAGATACAAGTTCAGATCTGCTCAGACCACGCTTTTCTGTACTGAATCCTGCACTCACACAGACTCTTCCAGCGTACCAGACAGCCTGCGGAGCTACGGATATTATGGCGCATGTTTTCGAGCGTTACTTTACAAATACCGAGGACGTTGAGATCACCGACCGTCTTTGTGAGGCAGTTCTCCTTACAATGATAAAGGAAACTCCCAGAGCTATCGCTGATCCTGATGATTACGGTGCGAGAGCGAATATAATGTGGGCAGGAACTGTTGCGCATAACGATATTATCGGCGTTGGCAGAAGTCAGGACTGGAACAGTCACGGCATTGAACATGAGCTTTCCGGACTCTATGACTGCGCTCACGGAGCTGGACTGGCAGTTATTATGCCTGCATGGATGGAATTTGTGTGCAGCCATAATGTTATGAGATTTGCTCAGATGTCAGTAAGAATCTGGGGATGCGAGATGGATTTTGAGCATCCTGAAAAGACTGCACATAAGGGAATTACCTGCTTCAGAAAATTCCTTCACGAGATCGGAATGCCTATAAACTTTGCTGAGCTTGGCGCAAAGGAAGAGGATATCCCAGTGCTTGTAGAAAAATTCGGACTTGGCAGCGGAAAGACAGGAGGATTCGTTCAGCTTACATCGGAGGATGTTGCTGAGATCTACCGCATCGCTGCAAATGCAACAATATAAGGAGAAATTAAAATGGTTAATGTTAAAGGAAAATGGGCGCTGATAACAGGTGCAAGCCGTGGAATAGGCTATCTTTCGGCAATTTTCATGGCTAAGCAGGGCTGCAATCTCGTGCTTCACAGCAGAAATGAGGAACATTGCCGCAAGGTGCTTGAAGAGGTGCTTTCATATGGAGTTGAGGCTTACACTGTCTCTGCCGAGCTTTCGGACATGGCTGACGTGGAAAAGATGCTCTGCACTATCGATGAAAAGGGGACACAGATCGATATTGTTCTCAATAATGCAGGACTTCAGATAGCGTATAGAAACGAATACTTAAAGACTCCGGTTTCTGATTACGAGATAAGTTTTAAGATCAATACTATTGCACCGATGATGATATGCTACCACTTCCTTCCGGGAATGGCAGAGCGTGGATTCGGACGTATCGTGAACACGACAAGCGGAATCAACCTTGATCCTCAGCAGGCAGGATATTCCGCAAGCAAGGCGGCTCTCGACAAGGTAACAGCTGATCTTGGATCAAAATATGAGGGAACAGATGTTATACTCAGCCTTGCAGATCCAGGCTGGTGCCGTACAGATCTTGGCGGGCCAAATGCGCCAAATGCACCGGAAAGTGCGATCCCAGGCGTTGTGGTCGGCGCATTTATTGATGATGGAAAGTCAGGACGCTGCTTTTCGGCAGGTGATTTTACCGGTCTTACGCTCGAGGAAGCTGTCGCTAAGGCTGAAGCCTGTGACAGTCCTTATGTAAAATAGGCGAACGAGTACTGTAAATCAGAATACTTAGATAGGGAGTTACTAAGCAAAATAGCGTGCAAAGCTTTTAGGCGAGCTTTTGCGTTGTTGACTTATGTTCAGTGGCAGTTTTCACTGCTGCGAATGTTCTTGCAGGACGATAAATAGAATATATAAAAGATAAGCCCGGGAGGATATTTCTCTTCCCGGGCATTTTGTATTATGTTATTTGATAAATTTGATCTGATTGGCTGATATTCAGCTTAGTGTCTCTTTTTTGTACGGCGACGGCGGTCGGGAGTAAAATCGCTGCGTTTCGCATGATTTTTAGATCCGCCGAATTTTCTGCGGCGCTCATTGAAATGCTCTTTACCCTTAGGAGCGGTATTTCTATGCTCAGCAGAAGAGCCAGTGAAGAGCTTTACCTCGACATTATGACCGTTAATTTTGATATTATTGACAGCATCGATGATATAATCAGACTCAGCCTCAGGCACTTCAACAGTGGTATGGGTATCGAAAATATCGATCTTACCGAAATCACGTCCGGGCATGCCAGTAGCATCCACAAGTGCGCCGAGAATAAAGTTCGGAGCGATCCTCTTGTTTCTGCCTATGCTGATGTCGACCTTTACGGTCTGAGCATTGCCTCTGCGGCTTTTCTTAAGCGGGCGTGGAACATCGAATTCAGGAAGGGCAGCAATATCCGCCTGAAGCTTTTCATGGATCAGACGTGCAGCAAGCTCCTTGCAGTCGATTCCGAGAGCGTTGAGTCTGAGGAGAATGTCGTAAGAATCATCGGAAGGAGTAAATTCTGTTCCGGCTATCTCAGCGACAAGGCTTTCCTTTTTCATAGCAATGACATCAGATTTTTCCGGAAGCGGAAGCTGAGTGATTTTAGATTTAGTATAGCGAGCGATATCCTTCAGTTCATAGACCTGCTTTCTGCCGCTGACGAGAGTGTACGCAACACCGGTTCTTCCGGCACGTCCAGTTCTTCCGATGCGGTGAATGTAGTACTCGTTATCCTGAGGGAGATCGTAGTTGAAAACGGCATCTATTCCGCTTACGTCAATGCCTCGTGCTGCAACATCGGTAGCAACAAGAATAGCGAGCGCATCGCTCTTAAAGCTGTTCATGACCTGAGTGCGCTGACCCTGCTTCATATCTCCGTGAAGACCAGCAGCCTTGAAACCGCTTTTGAGAAGCTCCTCAGTAAGCTCATCTACCATTTTCTTTGTATTGCAGAATACCATTGAAGATTTGGGCGAATATGCTGCCAGAAGGAGCTTGAGTGCATCAGTTTTGCGTCCCATAGCGACCTCGAAGGAGTACTGCTCAATAAGCTCAACGGTACGCTGAGCGGACTGGATCTTTACCTGAATCGGATCACGCTGATACTTTTCAGTAATAGCGAGGATCTCGGGCGGCATAGTAGCTGAGAAAAGTACAGTCTGTCTTTCCTCAGGTATACCGGCGAGGATAG
>JBGVIW010000167.1:0-20306 GCA_045128995.1 Ruminococcus sp. | reverse complement strand
TGTTGCCTCTGCCAAAGACGAGAAGGAAAATATGCTTCGGCTTGCACAACGCCTAAAGGCAGACGGCATCAAAACGATGCTCATCAGCGATCCCTCCCGTATCTCGTTAGATCCCCAGGATTTTATTGAGATCGTCTCTGCCTTCCATAAAAACGGAGTAACGATTGAATACCAGGACGGCGATGGCAATACACGAAATCTGTTGGAGGTGTTGGAGCAGCTCCGAACAGTAAACCTCAATCTTGCAGAGCCGGAATGTGATGAGGACGAAGAACCCAACGAGAGTCCTCACATTCAGATGTAGGAGGTGCCGTATGAACACTACTGACAGAAACAACACAGCCTTCGCCTACAGCGTAGGAATATTGAAAATGCTGCTCGAAATGCAGCTCATCACAAAGGAAGAATATAAGAAGATCGTTCGCATCAGCGCAGCCCACTACGACGCAGAAAAAATATGTGTCTGAAAAGCAAATTCTGCGGATAGTCGCTGGACTGTTCCGAACTCTCGTGGTAGTGTTTGTGTTGCCAAACGGCAAACAACACAGCAGGGCTAACCTGCGGAAAGGAGAAGCACATGAAGATTACGGAAATCACCACCGTAAAGCAACAGATAACCACCAAGATCAGATTGGCAGCCTATTGCAGAGTATCAAGTGATTCCGCAGATCAGCTCCATTCCTTCGCCGCGCAGATTCGGTACTACAGCGAATACACGGCAAAGCATCCCGAATACGAGCTTGTCGATATCTACGCAGACGAAGGTCTGACAGGCACCGAGATGAAAAAGCGTGACGAGCTGAACCGACTGATCCGTGACTGCAAGAAAGGTCTCATCGACCGCATCATCGTCAAGTCGGTATCCCGATTTGCGAGAAACACCGAAGAACTGCTCGTCACTCTGCGAATGCTGACCGATCTCGGAGTCAGCGTATACTTCGAAGAACAAGGCATCGACAGTAGCAAATTGAATATGGAAATGATCGTAACATTCCCCGGTATGGCTGCGCAACAAGAAAGCGTGAACATATCGGGGAATATGCGTTGGAGCTACCAAAAACGAATGCAGTCAGGCGACTTTAACTGTACCTGCCCGGCATACGGCTTCGACCTTGTGGACGGTCAGATGGTTATCAACGAAACCGAGGCGATAGTAATTCGCCGAATATTCAGTCTCTACCTGCAAGGATACGGAATGCAGGCAATCGCCAATATGCTCAACGAGGACGGCGTACCAAGACGGTACGGACACACTCACTGGTACAGCGGCACCATTAAATATGTACTGACCAACGAACGGTACATGGGAGATGCCGTCCTACAAAAGAAATTTACTACCGAAACCCTCCCGTTCCGAAAGGTACGGAACAAAGGACAGCTCCCGAAATACTACGTGGAGAACAGCAACCCGCCCATCGTCAGCCGAGAAACCTACGAGGCGGTACAAGAGCTGATGCGATCACGACAGACAGGCGAAAGAAAGGTCAACACCTATCCGCTGTCAACCAAGCTGAGATGCCCCGAATGCGGAAGGAGCTTCCGAAGGATCGTCACAAGAGGTACAGCCTACTGGACCTGCTCCGGCAGATCGGCGGGAGCCACCGACTGTGACAACCGCAGAGTCCGAGAGGACATGGTGTACGAAGCATTCATAGATATGGTGATCAAGCTAAAGGCAAATCAAGCAGACCTGCTCGGAACACTGATCCGACAGATCGAAGCAATGCAAGACCGCACAAGCCGAAACCAGGAACGCATCCGACAGATCGATAAAGAGATCGCCGACCTTGGTGCGAAGAACCTGGTCATCACAAGACTCCACACAAGCGGAGTCCTCGATGCAGCCGACTACGCTAAGCAGACCTCGGAGATCGGCAACCGCATCACCGACCTGCGAATCGAACGGAGAAAGAAACTCACCGAGGACGAGGACGATATCCTCCTCGACACCCTCAAGGAGCTGAACGGAATCCTCGAAGAATATGAACCTACTGCCGAGTTCGACAACGACTTGTTCGAGCAGATCGTGCAAGACATCACGGTAAACGACAACACACAGATTACCTTCCGTCTGCTGGGCGACATCCAACTGACCGAAAAAATCAACGAGAAAGGACGGTGCAAATCCGCATGAAAAACAGAACCCTACCTTACGGCTACCAATGCTGCAACGGCATTATCGTGTTACATCCCCAAGAGAGCGAGATCGTCAAGCGGATCTGTGAGTCATATCTCAACGGATAGTCTCTGCTGACTATCGCTACATGGCTCAATGAAGAACAGATCGAATATATGCCCGGAGTCATCGGTTGGAACAAAGCAAGACTTAAAAGAATCATCGAAGATGAACGCTACCTCGGCAAAGAACCCTATCCGGCGATACTCGCCGAAGAAATCCATACGGCAATGCAACAGATCAAGGAAAAGCGAAACACCCAAAAGGATACCGACCGCAAAACCGACATCTTCCAAATCGCCGTCCCTGTTAAATGCCCAAACTGCGGTAAGCGATTGATTCGCAGACACGATAGCCGATGCAAGATACAGCAACGGTGGATCTGCGAGAATAAAGACTGCCGACTGCTCATCGAGGTAGCAGACAGCGACCTACTCGAAACCGTCAGCGACATCCTCGCAGGCATAACACCCGAAAGCATCCGAGTAACCGAGCCAAGCAATAACGAGCCGAGCATCGAAGTCAGACAGCTAAACAACGACATCTCAAGAATGCTCGGCGCTCCGCAGATTGATAAGGATGCCCTACGGAAAAAGATGATGGAATGCATCAGTCAGAAGTATAAAGACCTCGACGAAGAAGCTCATACAGCAAGAAAGCTCCAAGCCGACTTCGACCGAGCCGACACCGAGGACTACAAGAAAACACTTAATAGAACGGTTAGCGAGATCATCCTATATACCGACCTAACGGTGGGCATCATCCTGCTGAACGGACAGCTCATAAGAAAGGAGTAAATACATGGTACAAGCAACAATGGTTAGCCCACCAAAGGTGGTCAGAATCATAGAGCCGACGATCCCGATCCATGAAACGGTCAAGACAACATACCGAGCCTTACGAGTGGCAGCCTACTGCCGAGTATCTACTAAGCAAGAGGAACAGCTACACAGCTACGAAACTCAGGTCAAGCACTACACCGAACGAATCCAAGCGGAGAACGGATGGATACTTGAAGGCATATACGCCGACAAGGGTATCACCGGAACGAGCTACAAAAAGCGCGACGAGTTCAACCGCATGATCCGCCGATGCAAGCAAGGCAAGATTGACATGATCATCGTGAAATCCATCGCCCGCTTTGCACGAAACACCGTGGACTGCCTCAAGTTCGTCCGAATTCTGAATGACCTCAACGTGGTCGTGTACTTCGAGGAACAAGGCATCTACAGCAACCAACCCGGTGCAGAGTTTTATATCACCATCTACGGTAGCATCGCACAGAGTGAATCGGAAAACATAAGTGCCAACGTCAAATGGGGCAAGGCACGGAGTGCAAAGGAAGGCAACGTGCCATTCCACTACAAGAACTTCCTCGGCTACCGAAAAGGAGCTGACGGCAAGCCCGAAATTGATCCCGAAGAAGCGGAAACAATCCGATTCATCTACGAGCGCTTCCTCGCAGGCGATAGCTTATCGGGTATCGCACAGAAGCTCAACGACCTGCAAGTCCCAACCCCTTCGGGTAAAGGACTATGGCAGAACTCAACGATCCAATCCATCCTCTCCAACGAGAAATACAAAGGAGATGCCATCATCAACAAGACCTACATCAAGGACTGCCTATCCAAAAAGGTGATGATCAATAACGGAGAACGTCCGAAATACTATGTGGAGAACAATCATCCTGCCATTATCGATGCGGTGACCTTCGGCAGAGTCCAAGAGGAACTCGCAAGACGATCCGGCAAGCCAAAGACCAAGCAGGTCGGAACCAAAACCGAGCAAGGTAAATACTCAAGCAAATACGCTATGACCGAACTGCTCGTCTGCGGAGAATGTAAGACACCGTACCGCAGATGCACATGGACGGTAAAAGGACAAAAGAAGATCGTGTGGAGATGTATCAATCGGCTTGACTTCGGCAAAAAATACTGCCACAACTCACCGACTGTAGAGGAAAGCATCCTACAACGAGCCGTCATGAGAGCAATCATGGAAACGGCACAGCAAAACCTCGGTGTGCTGCAGACTCTGAAAGTACACATCGGAATGGGCTTGCAGTCCGAACAGACCGAGGACAACAGCATGGAACTGCAAATCCGAATAGCGGAAATCGATGCAGAGTTCAAAGCAATGCTCGCAAAAATATCCACCGATACGGTGGATGCCTTCGACGAAGAAAAAGCCAAACGACTCATGGATGAAAAAGCCCGCCTGCAACAGCAGCTCGGCAACATCCGAGATGGTCAGCTCAAGAGAGAGCAAATACAATCCCGACTCGACGATATATACACCATCCTGGACGGACTTAAAAACCGACCGATGGAGTATGATGAGCAGATCGTAAGACAACTGCTCGAATGCATAACGGTAGATTCCAAAGAGCAGATCACAGTGATTTTTGTAGGCGGTCTCAAAGTGGTGCAGCCACTGATCGACTGACGGTGGCTCACCACCACACACTAAATTCGAAAACTCAAGATATTTTGGTAAGAGTTCGAATTCATACGCAAAAATGCCGAAAATATCTTTTTTGTAGCCCATAGACAAAATCTAAACGCAGCGATCGATATACGAATCGCTGCGTTTTTCTTTTTGCTAAAATTCAGATAATGTCACAAAAGAATCGTTCATTCTTTTATAAACAACTTGTCTGTTTCGGGAATTCCATTTTCATAGCTGATATAACGTTCAACCTTCATGTGCAGGTCGTACTTTGAACGCAGCTCAAGAATCTTGTTCATCATCACGGAAGCATGGTGTTCATCCAACGCCTCCTGATCTATCCAGCTGTCGATTAAAAGCACTGTTTCCGTTTCATTCAGCGGCAGAAAATACTCATATTTAAGATTTCCTTTTTCAGCACGGATTTCCTCTACAACTCCGCTGCTTACCATTTCTTCTGCAAATTTTCTTGCGCTTCCATTTTTTCCGCTATAATAAATATTTATTGTAATTGCCATTTTTTCTCCTCTTTATAGCGAATAACTCAGAATTCAGCTGCCCACTTCAAAAGCTCGTCCTTATCGAGCTTACCATTCAGAAGCTTGCCTGTGATAAGCTCTGCACCCTTGCAGCTGTCAGTAAGCTTTTCGGCAGTTCTGCCAAAACCGCTTCCTCCTGAGGTTGCAAAGAGAACGATCTTCTTCCCCGAAAAATCATAACTTTCAAGAAATGTGTTGATAATCGTGGGAGCAATATACCACCAGATAGGAAATCCTAAAAAAATCGTGTCGTAATCGTCCATATTAGAAAGCTTCTCTGCAATTTCCGGACGGAATGAAAGGTCATTCATCTCAACTGAGCTTCGCGAATTTTTATCCCTCCAGTTAAGATCAGCATCGGTGTAAGGTACAGCTGGCTTGATCTCAAATAGATCAGTTCCCGCTGCCTCAGAAAGTTCCTTAGCCGCCTTTGCAGTTACTCCGCTTGCAGAAAAATATACTGTCAGTTTTTTACTCATGATAAGTCCTCCTTATTGAATTTTTAAATTATATCCCTCAGACTCTATAAAATCGCCTGAAGCTTTTCATCATACAGCCAAAGCTCTATTGTTTTCTTTCATGCCCCAGTTTACTTGTTATTTTTTCTTTTATATTTCAGCACTGCATTCCCGTTGATATTTTCTACATCGACGAGTTCAAAAGCTGAAACCATGCTGTCGGTAAAAAGCGGTTTATCGTTCCTATCGGCAACAACAGGGGCAACTACTACGCTTAGCTCGTCAATGACATCCGCACGCTGAAAAGCACCATTGATAATGCTTCCGCCCTCAAGAAGCAACGTCTCACAACCGACTATATTTTTCAGCTTGAACAGTGCAAGCTCCACATCGATTTCTGTTTTGCCTGCAAAAATGTATGGAATTTCCATCGCTTCAAGATAGCCCAGATAACGCTCATCGACCTGCTCGGTAAGCACTTCAATTATCTGTGCACCGTCGTATCCCTCATCACCATCGGGATCGATTATCATGTTTGACTTCCAGCCAAGCCTGCCCCTCGGATCAAAAGCAACGGCGTAAAAACCTGACATATCATCAAACATAAAATCCATTTTAAATCCATGATCATGATGAACGGGAGTATACTCGGAAAGGTCAGGATAGTAACCTCCCGTGAAGCTCCCCTCCATTGTAACTCTTCCGCAGATAAATCCGTCTGCTTTCAGCTTTCTGTTTATATCATAGTAAATTTCCGTTGCTTCTGCGCATTCAGGATCAAACAAGAAATCTCCCGTAACCTTGCCATCAATGGACGTTACCATGTGACATATTATATATGGTCTGTTCATAGTTGCTTTTCACCTCGAGATTTAGTTTTACGTTATACTTTTTAACTCTATCATTTTACCCTCATGTTGATTTCGATTCCTTCATCTCATTATACCACAAGCTCCGCTAAAAAACAATGCCGGCGCATCGAAATCAGGGAGGGTTAGTCTCTCATTTTCAATAAATAAAATCAGCCCGGCGGTGACATATCATCAAAACGCCGGGCTTGATCAATATTTTATTCAGTAATTTTTCTTGCCTCGATATAATATCTCTTATCTGCGGCATGTCCCATAGAAAATGTCTTTCTCGGGAGCGCTCCATCCTTGATTACAGTCGGGAAGAGATCGGATTTATCCATATCAGGCAGGATAAACGCAATTCCAGAATGCTTGACCGCAAGCGATTTCGCCGTATCAGCACCGTGGATATAATCGATCTTTCCGCCATTTGCCGCAAGATATGCGTCAAGGAAGCTCTGAAGCGAACCAACTGTAAGATTTGAGGATGTCTTTCCGATAGAAACTGTCTTTTCAGTTCCGCAGCTGCACGAATATGTAAATACCTGACCGCCGTTTTCGCCCTCAGAAAGCGCTAACGCCTCGTTCATCTCAGCAACGAGCTTTGCGCAGTCAACATCGTATACAAGTCGGTGAATAGCCTCAAACTGAAGTGCTGGAGAATGAAGATTCACGATCTCAGCAAGTGCATAACGTGCAGGATGGTTGGACATATCCTTATCAGGATTTGCCTTTTTGAGCTGCTCGTAGAACTCCTTTGCCGTAGCAAGAGAATGATTGCCGTCGCCCATCGCATAAAGAAGCACAGGTGTATCCTTGAGGTCATATTTTTTATTAAATACATCAGGATCTGCAAGTGTACAAAGCGCATCATTGACCTGCTGCTGAAGCTTATCACTGACAAGATATCCCTTGATACTGCCTCCGCCCTGCATAAGCTTGGTGTCATACAGCTTCTCGAGATCCTGCTCTGCAAGCGGTTCAATTACCGTATTATCCGGATCATCGATGAGAATCATTATATGCGGAAGTTCAAGCTCAGCTCCCTGTCTTACCTTGATTCTCGGAGGAATTCTCTCGATAACAGTAGCCTCAGTCGCACGCACCTGTGATGTACTTCCCTTTGAAAAATCGTACATTTCCAGATCGATCTTACCGATAATACCCTGACGGAGAATGCCGTTGGACTGAACTCGCTCAACATAGACCATTGCGTCCTTATACTCAGTAAAACGGCTGTCTGATATGTATTTTCCCATAACTGAATGGATATCAGAAATTCTTTCAGCAACATTCGCGTCCTCGAGATAAAGCTCAGGCAGGATAAGGCTGAGTGTAGAAGGCGCATCGCCTACTGCTTCATAAACGCTGTCCCAGTACTCAGGCTCACTAGTGTACTGATCACAGGCAATTACCGCCCATTTTGACATATCGGTATTACTCTCTGGTATAAGTATATCCGCCGGAAGAAATGCTGTAGTTTTCATTGTTATTACTCCTTTATATTACTCAAAAATTTTTTCATTTCCTGATAGAGCCGTGTAACAGGCAACCCTACGACATTGAAATAATCCCCGCTGATGTTCTCAATCAGCTCAGAACCTTTTCCCTGTATACCATAGCCGCCAGCTTTATCATACGGCTCGTCAGTTGATGCATACTGCTCTATCTCCTCATCAGAAAGCTCACGGAAGGTCACGTCAGTAAGCTCGGAAAAGGAATGGACTTTCCCTTTATGGATAAGAGCGCACCCTGTCACTACCTGATGGGTTCTCCCTGACAGAAGCTGAATACAGTCAATGCAATTCGCCTTATCTTCTGGCTTTCCGAGGATTTTCCCCTCGCAGATAACAGTCGTGTCACAGCCTATGACGATATCATCAGGATAGAGCGTGCTTGCTTCACTTGCTTTAAGCTTCGCAAGATACTCCGAAGCGCAGAGCGGCTCAATTTCATCAGGAAGTGTTTCATCGCAGTCTATGGAGACAGCAGTAAAATCATTTGTTATATACTTCATAAGCTCCCTTCGTCTCGGCGAAGCGGAGGCAAGTATTATCCTCATGTAAGAATTCTCCTTTGATCTGAGATTATACACCTTATTATAACACGCCGTGAGAAATTTTGCAAGCTCCATATGACGATATCTTGACAATTATTAATAAAAGTGTTATAATTTATTGAATCAAGTGATTTCAGGGAGGTGAAACTATGCAGCCTACTAACGGAAAGGCTATTGCAGCTCTGGTACTGGGAATTTGCAGCTTTCTTGGACTTTGCAGCCCTATCGTAGGTATTGTCTGCGGTATTGTCGGCATTTGCCTCGGAGGTTCAGCTAAAAGTCAGGGATGCGTTGATTCAAAGGCTACAGCTGGAATTATTCTCGGTATTATCGGTATAATCGTGAGCATTATTATCTGGATCATTAGCTTCTTTATGGCAATGAGCGGAGCTTCTTTCTTATTCAAATAACTGCTTAATCAAAAAGCCTGTCAGAAATGACAGGCTTTTTCTTTATAACGTATAAAAATGCATGAGTGGACCGTTTCCTTTTCCGATGTCAAATCCCGTGCGGAGCGCACCGCTGATGTATTCCTTTGCAGCGGCAACGCTGTCGGTGAGAGCCATACCCTTAGCTAGGTTAGAGGCAATCGCTGATGACAGTGTACATCCGGTTCCGTGTGTATTATGCGTATCAACACGCTCACTCTGGTACGAGCTTACTCTGCCATCTTTTTCGCAGAGTATATCTACTGCTGTCATCTGGAGATGACCGCCCTTTATAAGAACTGCTGTTCCGAAGTCTTCGGCAAGCTTCTGCGCTACGGCTATCATATCGCTTACATCCACGATCGGCATCTGCGCAAGTGACTCCGCTTCAGGAATATTCGGAGTAACGATACTCGCAAGCGGAAGAAGTTCCCTGATAAGCGTCTCCTGTGCATCCTCAGCAATCAGCCTGTGACCACTGGTGGAGATCATCACTGGATCTGCGACTATATTGGCAGGTGCATACTCCCTGAGCTTTGCGGCAATAGTCTCGATCAGCGCACTGTTTGAAACCATGCCGATCTTGACCGAATCGGGAAAGATATCCGTAAAAACAGCGTCGAGCTGCTGAGCTGCAAACTCTGGAGTAACGTCAAAAATCCCAGAAACACCAAGGGTATTCTGCGCTGTCAGAGCCGTAATAACACTCATTGCGTAGCATCCATGCATTGTTATCGTCTTGATATCAGCCTGAATTCCAGCACCTCCGCTGCAATCGGAGCCTGCTATCGTGAGAACTTTTCCTGTCATTTTTTAAACTATCCCTTCTGAAAGTCTGAGCAGTTCCTTGGTTGCGGCTTCGACATCAGGCTCAGCAAAAATCGCCGATACAACTGCCGCTCCGGCAACGCCTGTTCCGCTCAGATCCGTTATATTTTCCTTAGTAATGCCGCCTATCGCCACGATCGGTATCTTCACCGAACGGCAGATCTCGGCAAGCTCTGTAAGACTTACTGCTGCTGCATCATTTTTCGTTGAAGTCGAGAAAACTGCTCCGGTACCGATATAGTCAGCTCCGTCAGCTTCTGCCTTCAATGCCGCCTCAACATTTTCAGCTGAAACACCAATGAGCATATCATCCCCGACAATTCGGCGAAGCTCTCCTGCGTCCATATCACTCTGCCCTACGTGGATTCCGTCAGCCTTGCACTTTATCGCAACATTAACATTGTCATTAATGATAAACGGCACATCATATCTGGCGCAGATTTTCTTTATCTCTATCGCCTCAGCAAGGAATTCTTCATCGCTCAGCTCCTTTTCACGAAGCTGAAGGCACGTAACTCCGCCTCTCAGCGCTTTTTCGACCTGCTGAGCAAGCGTCTCGCCTTCTCTCAGCCAGCGTCTGTCTGTCACTGCATAAAGCAGCATGCTTTCCCTACATGATTTCATATTTTGCCCCCTTCTCCAGCTTCTCAGCTGTGAGATTGCATATCTCGTCGATTATAAAATTCCTGTATGAAGAATTTCCGTCACGGTCGGACATACGCTCTCTCGCAAGCTCTCCGCTCAGCCCCATTGAGCATACTGCCGCTGCTGCCGCATCGAGAGTATTCTCCGGATTTGCAGTGATATAAGCCGCAGTAATCGCCGTCAGCATACAGCCTGTGCCAGTCACCTTGCTCATCATCGCATCACCATTGCGGATGATGTATGCACGCTCAGCGTCAGCAACGATATCCACAGCTCCAGTTATCGCAATAACTGCACCTGTACGAAGTGAAAGATTCTTAGCAAGCTTAACAGTTGCCTCGAGCGTATTGTCAGTAACAGCGTCAGCCTCATCTGCGTCAACTCCTGAAGTCGCTGATGAAGTGCCAGCAATGGTCTTGATCTCAGAGATATTACCTCTGATAACACTGAATTTCACCTTTTCAACAAGCTCCATTGCAGTTTCCGTTCTGAGGCGTGAAGCACCTGCGCCTACCGGATCGAGTATAACTGGATGTCCCAGCTCATTTGCCTTAGCTCCTGCCGCAAGCATCGATTTTATCGTTCTGGCGTTTAGTGTTCCGATATTGATATTAAGTCCGCCGCAGATCGATGTGATCTCCC
Source organism: Ruminococcus sp. (assembly GCA_045128995.1). Classification (GTDB taxonomy): domain Bacteria; phylum Bacillota; class Clostridia; order Oscillospirales; family Ruminococcaceae; genus Ruminococcus. The sequence continues at coordinate 9,232 of JBGVIW010000167.1, read as the reverse complement.
TTACCTCGTCGATATCATCTGACATTATAGGCGATCCGCCGCACGCCAGAAGTGCATTTGCGCAGTCATTCACCGTGACATAATTCGTGATACAGTGAATAAGCGGATGCTTCTCTCTGACGTTTTCGAGCATTTTTCCGAGTGTTCCGATGTTTTTCATTTTACATTCTCCTGTCTGATAAATATTTTCTATACTCATCTGCCTGCGGAAAATAAGTAAATATAGCTCGTCCGCAAACAGTAATACTGTAAGCGGTCGATGCTTGATTGCATCCTCTCACTCCGAAACACGGATTCCCTCGCTTTCCGGCTCATTATAGCCGCTCACGGCGCTCCCCGTGAGAATGATATTTCTCTATTTTTCTGTACAGAACTCTACCTTTTTGCCCTCGAGGATCATGTTGGTAGTTCGGACTGCACACATTTTTCCGCACATCGAACAGGTATGCCTGTCAGAAGGCGGCGTGCTTTCAAAATAGGTGCGTGCCTTTTCAGGATCGATAGCATAGCGGAACATCTCCTCCCAATCGACCTTATGGCGTGCATCTGACATCTTGTTATCGATATCCCTCGCACCGGGAATTCCCTTTGCGATGTCAGCGGCATGAGCTGCTATACGGCTGGCGATAATGCCTTCCTTAACGTCGTCAGCATCGGGAAGCCTGAGATGCTCAGCAGGTGTCACATAGCAGAGAAAATCTGCTCCGCTCGCCGCAGCGATTGCTCCGCCGATCGCCGAGGTTATATGATCATACCCAGGTGCAATGTCTGTCACAAGCGGCCCGAGTACGTAGAACGGCGCATTGTGGCAAAGGCGCTTCTGAAGCTTCATATTCGCCTCGATCTCGTTCATTGCCATGTGACCGGGGCCCTCGACCATCACCTGAACATCCCTTTCCCATGCACGCTTTGTGAGGCAGCCAAGCTCGATAAGCTCGCTTATCTGTCCCGCATCAGTACTGTCGTCGATGCATCCGGGACGAAGCGCATCGCCCAGACTTATCGTCACGTCAAATTCTCGCAGGATCTCCAGTACCTCGTCATAATACTCATAAAACGGATTCTCATTTCCCGTCATCTCCATCCATGCAAAAAGGAGTGAGCCTCCTCGGGAAACGATATTCATGCGGCGCTTTTCACGCTTGAAAGCCTCAACGGTACGGCGATTTATCCCGGCATGGATCGTCATGAAGTCCACACCCTCTTCCGCATGCGCACGCACTACACGAAGAAAATCCTGTGCCGTGATCTCAAACAGATCCTTTTCAAGGTATCCCACTGCGTCATACATCGGGACTGTACCTATCATCGCAGGTGATTTCTCAATCAGATCCCTACGAAATACATTTGTCTTGCCATAGTTGCTAAGATCCATTATCGCCTCTGCGCCGAACTTCAGTGCTGTATCGACTTTCTTCATCTCCGCAGAATAATCATTGCAATCGCCGGAAATGCCCAGATTTACGTTGATCTTCGTGCGCAGACCCTGACCTACGCCCTCAGGCGAGAGTGACTTATGATTAATATTTGCGGGAATGATGACTGTACCTTCGGCGATGCGCTGCATAAGCTGCTGAACGTCGATATTTTCCTTCTGAGCGACTATAATCATCTCGGGAGTTATTATTCCCCTTTTAGCCGCATCCATCTGTGTGGCGTAATTTCTCATACTGAAAATCCTTTCAAAAAATAAGCGAAGCCTACAGAGAAGCTTCGCCGGATTACAGTTATAATACGAACATACTTCCTACGCAGGCATTATCCTGACAGGTTAAAAGGGTCGAAGCTCAAAAATCTTCCTCTCAGCTTGTTTACAAGCTCCCCTGTACGAATTTTAGTATACCATTATTTTTCTGACTTGTCAAGCATTTCCTCCAGCGAAAAATCGCTCACAGGAGTAAAGGTGCATCCAGAGCAAAGCTCCTCTGCCCTTTCCGGAGCAGCTATAAGCTCCAGCTTCTGCTTGCGTGCGAGGCGTTTTATACGGCATTCAAGCCTTAGTGCCGAGCTTTTTGAATCCGCAGTCCACAGTGCCTCGAGCGAGGCTATCTTATGCGAGCGAGTGAACTTAGCGCACTTGCCTGACTGAGAAAAATGCTCACGCATTCTTCTTCCGATATCAGCGGCTATGCCTGTATAAAGCTCTCCGCCCTCACATTTCACGATATAGACATAGTACATTACTTCTGCTTGATTCTGAAGCTGCTGTTCTTCAGCTTAGTGATATCCGCAGGCTGACTGCGGCGTTTTTCCTTCTTTTTAGCAGGCTTTGCCGCCTTCTTTTCAGCCTCATCATCAAGGCGCATTGTAAGCGATATCCTCTTCTTTTTCATATCGACATCAAGGACACGAACCTTTACGATATCGTTTACCTTAACAGCTTCAAGAGGATGCTTGATAAAGCGGCTGCATATCTGGGATACATGAACAAGTCCATCCTCGTGTACGCCGATATCCACAAAGCAGCCAAAGTCGATGATATTGCGGACGGTTCCGACAAGCTCCATTCCGGGCTTGAGATCCTTGATCTCCATTACATCACCGCTTCTGAGGAGCGGAGGCGGAAGCTCATCTCTAAGATCACGTCCGGGCTTTTTAAGCTCTGAGATGATATCTGTAAGCGTGGGAACGCCGATGTTCAGGCTCTTGCTGATGGTATCAATTCCGATATTCTCAGCCTTTTCAGTAATTCCAGCAGCTCCGCCGCCTGAGACATCGGCAAGAGTGAAGCCGCACTCGCTGAGGAGCGATGACGCTGCATCGTAGCTTTCGGGATGAACAGCCGTATTATCCAGCGGATTCTTTCCGTCACGCACTCTCAGGAAGCCTGCACACTGCTCAAACGCCTTCTTTCCGAGCTTTGCAACCTTGAGAAGCTGCTTGCGGTCAGTAAACCTGCCGTTTTCCTCACGGTATGCAACAATATTCTTCGCCACTGTGGCATTGATTCCGGATATGTACGAGAGGAGCGAATGTGAAGCTGTATTGAGGTCGACACCGACGGAGTTTACGCAGTCCTCTACAACTCCCGTGAGGGCATCGCTGAGGCGTGCCTTTGGCATATCGTGCTGATACTGTCCCACACCGATAGCCTTCGGATCGATCTTTACAAGCTCAGCAAGCGGATCCTGCAGGCGGCGTGCGATAGAAACTGCGCTTCTGAGCGAGACGTCATACTCCGGGAACTCTTCTGCGGCAAGCTTTGAAGCTGAATATACTGAAGCTCCTGCCTCGCTTACGACCATATAGCTCACCTTTTCGGGAATTTCCTTAAGAAGCTCAGCTACGAACGACTCAGTCTCTCGTGAGGCTGTACCATTGCCGATCGAAATTGTAGTAACGCCATGCTTCTGGATGAGCTGCTTTATTATACGCTTTGAAGCTTCCATATTCGTCTTTGGACCGGGAGTGCAGTAAATTACATTAGTATCAAGAACCTTTCCGGTAGCGTCAATTACAGCAACCTTGCAGCCGGTTCTGTAGCCGGGATCGAGTCCGAGAATCACGCTGTTTTTGAGCGGAGCCTGAAGGAGAAGCTGGCGGAGATTCGACGCAAACACCTTGATCGCCTGCTCTGCGGCATCAGCCGAAAGCTCTGAACGGATCTCTCTCTCGATCGAGGGGAAAATGAGTCTCTTATAGCTGTCAGCCGCTGCTTCACGCACAAGCTCTGCACAGGCTGAGCTGTTTTTCACATATTTATTGATGATAAGTCCGACTGCACTGATCTCGTCGATCTCGATCGAAACCTTGAGGAAGTCCTCCTTCTCGCCTCTGTCGAGCGCAAGAATACGGTGATGAACTATTTTAGCTATCGGCTCAGAGTAATCGTAATAATTGGTATAAACGCTCTCAGCTTCCTCGTCAGCAGCCTTAGAGACGATCTTTCCGTCTCTTGAAGCAAGCTCACGCAGCTTTTTTCTGATATCTGCATCATCTGACATATTCTCAGCAATGATATCCATTGCTCCCTGAAGTGCGGTTTTCACATCAGAAACATTCTTTTCTTCGCTTACAAAAGCCTCAGCCTCCTTCTCGGGATCAGCTGAATTCTCCTGCGCCATGAGTATCTCCGCAAGCGGCTCAAGTCCGTTTTCACGGGCGATTCCAGCCCTTGTACGACGCTTTGGCTTAAAGGGACGATAAATATCCTCAACCTCAACGAGAGTCTTTGCTGCGGCAATAGCTGCCTCGATCTCGGGAGTCATTTTCTCCTGCTCGGTAATAGCGCCGGATATCTCCTCCTTGCGCTTTTCGAGGTTACGCAGATAGACGAGTCTGTCATGAAGTTCACGGAGGATCTGGTCATCAAGTGAACCTGTAAGCTCCTTACGATATCTTGCAATAAACGGGATCGTCTTGTCATCGTCGATCAAAGCAACAGTATTATCCACCTGTTCCTGACGAAGTCCAAATTCCTGGGCGAGTGTTTTATTTATATCCATTTTAATGTCCTCTCATTCTTTATTGATAACTTTGTAATTATATCACATTTTCAAAATAAAATCAAGCAGCTGACTTTCTCCTCATCCAGTGCAGAAAAAGTCGAAAAGTAATAAAAAATGAAAATCGCTGGATAAATTATGATAATTTATATCAGTTTGACGAAAATTTCACAAGCTGTTGACAAATCACGAAAAGATGGTATACTTATATTATAAGAAGTGTTTTGCGGAACGCTCTGCACCTGTCCTGCTGTAATTTTTCTATCCGGACAGGCTCATGATCTCAGGGAGGAATTTGTATGAATATCTGGCATAAAATCAGTCCTAAACGTATAAGCCCCGACGATTTCGTCGCTGTTATCGAAATCGCTAAGGGAAGTAAAATCAAATACGAGCTTGATAAAAGTACTGGTATGATCGTTATGGATCGTATCCTTCATACTTCTACTCATTATCCTGCCAACTATGGTCTGATTCCCCGTACCTATTCTGACGACGGTGACCCGCTTGATGTGCTTGTTCTCTGCTCTGAAAAGCTTGCGCCGCTGACGCTTGTAAGATGCTATCCCATCGGTGTTATCCGTATGCTCGATAACGGCCGTCACGATGATAAGATCATCGCTATCCCTTTCAATGACCCTAACTACAATATGTATAAGGATATCGACGAGGTTCCTAAGCATATTTTTGACGAGATGAAGCACTTCTTCACTGTCTATAAGGAGCTTGAAAACAAGACGACTGCTGTTAATGAGATCGAACACGCTGATTCTGCTAAGCAGATCATTGCTGAGGATATCGAAAGCTATATCGAAAACTTCTGCAAATAATACCGTAGCGGATATAATCTGCGTAACGTAAAATTAATTACTGAAAGGAGTATCACTGCCCCGGCTGCAGTGAGAAGTGCTTATGACTGCTGTAAGTGAGATTTTATTCAATCACGAAACCAACGTTGCTCCGCTTGGAATTATCGCTACCGAGAGCGTTACTGAGCTTGGCGCTAAGATCAACGGATATCTCGTTGACTGGGCTAAAAAGGGCGGCACCGATAAGGAAACTTTCCTCGTTGAGAGTCAGTGCCCCAGATTCGCTTCCGGTGACGGAAAGGGTCTTATCAAGTCAACTGTAAGAGGTCTTGACCTCTTTATCATCATCGATGTCGGCAACTATAACTGCAAGTACCAGATGTTCTCTCAGGAGAATTCTATGTCCCCTGATGATCACTATCAGGATCTTAAAAGAATCATCCAGTCTGCAAGCGGTAAAGCTCATCGTATCAACGTTATCATGCCGATCCTTTACGGCGGCAGACAGCACAGAAGAAACTATAGAGAGTCACTCGACTGTGCATGCGCTCTCCAGGAGCTTGAGGCAATGGGCGTTTCAAATATCATCACCTTCGACGCTCACGACCCCAGAGTTCAGAACGCTATCCCGCTCATGGGCTTTGATAATGTAATGCCTACATATCAGGTTCTCAAAACTCTCCTCAAGGATTTCGACGGACTCGATCTTTCTAAGGAGAAGTTTATGATCGTCAGCCCTGATGAGGGTGCGCTCAACAGAAATATGTACTATGCTTCTGTTCTCGGTGTTGATCTCGGTATGTTCTATAAGAGACGTGACTACTCCACTATCGTAAACGGAAGAAACCCGATCGTTGCTCATGAGTACCTCGGTAATCCTGTTGAAGGCAAGGACATCTTTATTGCCGACGATATTATTTCCTCAGGTGAGTCCATGCTCGACCTCGCTTATGCGCTCAAGGCTAAGAAGGCTGGCAGAATCTTCGCTTATGCTACATACACCATCTTCACAAACGGTCTCGAAAAGTTTGACAAGGCTTATGAGGAAGGCTACATCGACGGTGTTCTCGGTACTAACCTTACATACAGAACTCCTGAGCTTCTCAGCAGACCTTGGTTCCACGAGGTTGACGTGTCTAAGTACATTGCTTACTTTATCGCTGCTCTCAATCATGATGTTTCTATCGGCAACGTTATCGATCCTCACGAGAAGATCCAGCAGCTCCTCAAGAATTATCATAAGTAATTTTATAAAAAAAGCTCCTGCCCTCTGTTACGGAAGGCAGGAGCTTTTTAATCAAAAAGGACTGCACAGGCAGTCCTTTTGTTGTATTGCATTGTTTTATATTATATTCACACTCTGCATGAAGATCAGCACGAAAAGTACTCCTGCGGAAAGAGCCATTGCAAGTCCGAACTGTATCAGCACTGTGAGAAGGATATTTGCCGGCTGAGTTCCGCCTTTTGCCCTCAGTCCAGCTGGACTTACAGGCCCACCGTAACGGCGCTTAAGCTTGCCTATGGATTTGATCGTATGGCGGTAATAAAGCCAGTTCGCAAAGAGACACGCCAGGAATTTTGTTACCCAATCAGCCATGCTGCATATATCCGCAAGCCCGACGATAAGCCCTTGGTGATCAATGATGAAATTCGTTATATCCTGCATAAACGGAAGAGCAGTCTCCTGCTGCGCAAGCATGAGCAGAAGCGTGGGAACTGTCAGCAGCATCGAAATAAGCGCTGTAAGAATCGTCCACAGCCACATCTTCCTGTTGGCAAAATAAAACGACGGGAATATAAGACATACAAAATTCATCGAGATCTTTGATGCTGTAGCCTTCATCCTCTTGAAAAGCGGAAGGTAATAAAGCGTATTAGTTGCCACAAAGTCGGAAACCTCCTTCATTGTGACATCCTCACCCATCGTTTCCTCCGGATCAAAACCAAGGCAGCCGTTATTAAAATTCGGATTCGGGAACACAAAAACATTCCCGGGACCATGAGGATTATTATACTGCGCTCCAGCATTCTGAAGCGGCATACCGCATTTCAGACAGCAGGCAGCATTATGCTCGTTATGACATCCGCATCTCGGACAGATCTTTTCCTCATGAACATCAGCATCCTCGCTGTCGACAGACACATCGCCCTCAGCTGAAGCCATTGTGTCAGCCTCTGCCAGAAGCTCCTCAGCTTTTCTGGCAGAAGCACGCTTCCAGCTTCCGCCGGATTCATGAAGCTGATGGTTAACGCACTCCCCAGCCTCTTTATAACACTCTCTATGATATGGCGTACCGCATTCCGGACACACAACGACGTCATCATCGCTGCCAAACGTTCTGCCGCAGCCGTAGCACTCTTCACCAATAAAGTTCATTCAATTCCTCCAATATAAGTAATATTACTATTATAGCATTTTTCTGCCAGTAAAATCAAGTGTTTTTGCGGATATTAAGAAAATACTGTTGATTTTTATTCCTTTCTGAAGTATAATTGTAATACTAGAAGATGATAAGTAGAAGAATTTATGGTGAAAATTCATGGATTGAAGCTAAATGCAAAGCGCATTGCCGCATTTATTCTTTCCTTTTCCGCAATCGGAGCTGCAAGACCTGCGATGGATTTTGCTGCATCCGAGACTGCGCTCACTGCTTATGCGGAGTCGGCATACACTGAGGTAGTGATCGGCGGTGCATTAACATATCATGTATACTCTGATCACTGTGAGCTTTTTGAGGCTCACAAAGGGCTGGTTTCATGTGAGATCCCATCTGAAATTGAAGATAAGCCTGTTACTGTGATCTCAGATAGAGCTTTTTCCGGATGTACTACTGATATTACTCTGCCCGACAGTCTGATTTACATCCGCAGTAGCGCATTTAAAAACTGCTCAGCCCTTACCAGCATCGTTATACCCGACAGCGTTACTTCAATCGGCAATCAAGCCTTTTCAACGTGCGAAGCACTTGAAAATGTAAAGCTCAGCGACAATCTGACAGAGCTTAAATCCGGTACTTTTTATAGATGCAGCTCTTTAAAGAGCGTAACTATTCCGGATAGTGTAACAGTTTGCAGCGGTGAAGCTTTTAAAAACTGCACCTCGCTCACTGAGATCATTGTAGGTGAAAATAATACCGGATTATGCAGCGTCGATGGAATTCTATTTGACAAGAATAAAACTACTCTTAAAAATTACCCAAGCGGAATAACCGATGAGGAATACTCCGTTCCTGATGGTGTTGAAATTATTGAAAGCGGAGCTTTTTCATATAATCAGTATCTCAAAAATGTAAATATCCCTGACAGCGTAACTGATATCGGCAGCCTTGCATTTTTCGTATGCGAAGCGCTTGAAGGTATCAGCCTTCCCGATGGTATCACTGAGATCAAAGGCAACACTTTCGGTGCATGCTATGAGTTTGGATCTGTAAGAATTCCCTCTGGCGTCTCCATCATCGACTCCCTTGCTTTTCAGCAGTGCAACCGCTTAACCAGCGTTGTCGTACCGGAAAGTACGATCGAGATCGGTTATGAGTCATTCAGTGGCTGCTGGGATCTCTCTCATATCTATATTCTGAACCCAGATTGCGAGATTTATGATGCTGGTGATACGATCTGCAACAGTAATTACCTTTCAGTTGATCGCTATGATGGAACTATTTACGGCTACTCAAACTCTACTGCTCAGGCTCATGCCGAGAAGTACGGCTTTGCATTCAAGTCAATCGATAACTTCGGTGATGTCAATCTCGACGGTGCAGTCAATGCGCTCGACGCTTCGCTCGTCCTGACGGAGTATGCGTCCACCTCCACTGGACAGCAGCCCTCATTTAACGATATCACCAGCTTTAATGCGGATGTGGATTTCGACTTGAATATTAATTCACTCGACGCATCATATATTCTTAGCTACTATTCTTACACTGCAACAGGCGGCGAGGTATCCATTATCGAATATCTTGCTCAGTAATAAAAGGA
>JBGVIW010000166.1:0-11784 GCA_045128995.1 Ruminococcus sp. | reverse complement strand
TGCATAGGTATGGGGATCTCAATACCACAGGATCTCTCGATAATTTCCTTCAACAACTCCCTCTTCGCAAGACTCACCTCTCCGCAGCTTACCTCGATCGACATCAACTCCATCCAGCTTGGAATCGAGGCTGCTTCGCAGGTTATAAACCACGTCGAAAACCCTAACCTCCTCGCTACAAAAATAATCGTTCCGCATAAACTCATCGAGCGAAAAAGCTGTCAGCCTAAAATATGATGACAAATTCTGACGTGATTATTACGCTTTGCAGCAAGCTTGCAAATGAAACAGTTTCTCCGCTTGAATCTTCGGAATGGAGCATCATCGCCGCTCGGCTCAGAAGTGCAAGGCTTCAGCCGATCGATATGCTCACCTTCAGCAGGCATGATTTCAATACGCTTCTGAACCTCGACGAAAACGAAACAGAACGCATCCGCCTGCTTTTCGACAGGTATGACCGCCTTATGAACCGCTTCAGACGGTATGCTGACTATGGTATAACGATAGTCACCCGTGCTGACCGGGAATATCCTGCTAAGCTGAAGGCTAAGCTGGGAAATAAATGTCCGCCGATATTTTATTGCGCCGGAGATATTTCAATACTTTCTGCGGAGCTTATCGGTTTCACAGGCTCAAGAAAGCTCGATGCTGACGATGAACGCTTTACAGCGGATACCGCCCGAAAGGTCGCCGCTCACGGCTATGGAATCGTTTCCGGCGGCGCAAGAGGTGCTGACAGCATAGCAGTGAGGAATGCACTCGCCTGCGGACGCAGATGCGCAGAATTTCTCCCTGATTCCCTTCTTCAGAGATCACTCCGCTCAACAGCGGAGGACGCAATAAATAACAGACAGCTCGTGATGCTATCTGCGGCTCTTCCAGAGGATGAATTCACTGCCGCTGCCGCACTCACACGCAACAGATATATCTACGCTCAGTCAACTGCATCAATTGTTGTACGGTCTGATCACAACAAAGGCGGAACATGGAGCGGCGCAAGTTACGCCATCCGCAATGATATATGCCCTGTTTTCTGCCGTGAGGACGCTGCTCTTCCGGGAAACCGCGCTCTCATCCAAAAGGGAGCTTACCCCATCACCAACAGCTGGGACGGCAACATCGTCCGCACTCTTAATGAACTAGATCAGAACCACTCTCAGCTCTCTTTTTTCTGAAAATACTGTGAAATTGTATCAGGCACTTGAAATATCTTCCGGAATCTGTTATAATTTTATAAAAACCCAACGAAAGGAATCTGTTATTATGAAAAATTTCAAGAGAATCCTTACCGCTGCTGTCGCTGCATCTATGCTGATGTGCGGTTTTGCAGGCTGCGGAGAGGACGAAAGCAAATCCAGCGGCGATAATAAGACTGCTGCTGTAGACGGCGAAAGCTTTATCATCACTCTCTATCCTGAGTACGCTCCTATCACCTGCGAGAACTTCGAGAAGCTCGTAAGTGAGGGATTCTATGATGGTGTTACCTTCCATCGTGTTGTCGACGGCTTCATGGCTCAGGGCGGCGATCCCGACGGTGACGGTTCAGGCGGAAGCCCTGACACTATCAAGGGCGAGTTCGCTTCAAACGGTGTGAACAACACTCTCTCCCACCAGCGTGGAATCGTTTCAATGGCTCGTACTATGGTGCCTGACAGCGCTTCAAGCCAGTTCTTTATCTGCTACGCTGACGCTTCGTTCCTCGACGGTGAATACGCTGCCTTCGGTGAAGTAACTGAAGGTATGGAAGTCGTTGATAAATTCCTCGAGGTTGAGCGTACCTACGGAAGCGACGGAGCTATTTCTGCACCTACTTCTCCCATCACTATCTCAAAGGCTGTTATGCTTGAGGATGACTCCGAAGGAAATCCCCGTGCGCAGTTCACAATGGAAGAGATCCCTGTTAAGTAATAAATCTTCACAGGATAATCCATAAAAATTAAAGCGTGTCTCTACAAGGACACGCTTTTAATTATTATTAATCAAACGCTTCTTTTCCGGCGAGCCATGCTTCGGCGATAAAGTAGCCATTATTCTCATAAAAATCAATCATTCCCGAGTTGCGAGCAATAACCTCTCTCACCGACTTTATGCCATATCCATGAGATTTAACATCAGGCTTGCTTGTTTTAAACTCCGGATTATTCTCAAGTACCGACTCACATATTGGATTTCTTATGATCATCTTCACATAACTTTTCTGCTGAGTTATATCAAGATAGATGATCCTGTCATCCTCATCAAGCTTTTCACACGCTTCTATTGCATTATCAAGAAGATTACCCAGAACGATACAAATATCCAGATCATCCATATCCAAAGATATCAGACTCACGCCAATGACTGTCTTTATCTTACGGTTGCGGCACTCATATATCTTTGTATTTGCTATAACATCCACTGCACGATTTCCGCTTCTGACCTGCTGGTAGTCAAAATCCAGCTTGTTTTCAAGCATATCCTTAATATAATCCTTAGCCTGATCGATTTCATTCTTATTCAGCAGCGTTGAAACACACTGGAGATGATTTTTTATATCATGGCGGATAGCCTTGATATCATTGTACTGTTTTTCAGTTTCGTAAAGCTGTTTTTTATACACTTCAAGCTGCATCTTGTCGATCATAAAGCCGATACGATCCGTATTCTTCCGGCTTATTCTTATCATCAGCGCATAAATGAAAACATTCACGAAAATCAGTGCAACAGCTGCTGCAAGGACTGACGGATCACTCAGAGATAATTCATGTGTAAGAGTCACGTTGAATATCTCCATTTCAACAAATACCGTTATCAAAAAAACAATGAGTATTGCAAGCCATTCCCATATTGAAAGCAAATATGTATCTTTTCGTTTTATTTTTATCATCAGGCGAGTAAACATGAAAAATAAAAATCTTGTAACAAAAATACATAGGAATCTCATAAAGCCTTGTTTCTGTACAATATCCCCGATAGAAATATCAAACAGCAATACCATAGAATTTATAGAGGTATAGCTTACCAGCAGCAATGCTGCCTCCACTAATACTGCCGCCATTGCCTTTTGAAAAAACGATCCCCTCACGTACGCCAGCATTATCAGAAAATTTCCGATTACTCTTATAAATCCAAGTGCGCCTTCATACAGCATCAGACTATTCAGTAAAATCGTTACAGCAGCATCATAAATAAAAACAGATATAAAACAGATATTCTTTGCTTTTTGGCTTTTAGGCTGAAAAAATTTTACAGAAAAATCAGCACATATCAAACACTCAATAATAGTGGCAGTATATTCGATGATATTCCAAAGCATAACGATCACATCTCCCTTGAAAAGCGCATAAGTTCCAGCTTTACGCTGTCATATTTACCTCTGCCAAGCGGAATGATGCTTCCATTATCGAGCACGACGCCCTTTTGCTTCACTTTATCAATATACCTGTAATTCACAAGGTAACTCTGATGAACTCTGATGAATCCATCCTTTGTGATGTTCCCTTCTATCTCCCTGAGAGTTCCGTTGGCTTCGAGCGGTTTTGAATTATTGATATTGAAGGTGAGCTTATGCCCTTTCACCTCTACATAAATGATATCCAGTATCATAATGGGTTTCTTTCCGTCATCGGTCGACACCATAATAGAAGTCGTTCTGTTGTCTTTTTTGCGAAAAAAGAACTCAACCGCTTCAGCGATCTCAGTATCAAATCTTGATTTTCTTATAAATCTGAACGGCACATATTTTAAGCTTTCGTACACCATTTCATCCTTATTGGTAACAAATATAATCTCCGTGGGAATGTTACGCTGACGGATTTTTTTAGCAATATCGATACCGGTGATATCAGGCATATCTATATCAAGAAATATCAGGTCATAATTCTTTTCAGAGCAGCTTCTAATCAGATCCTTTCCACGTAAAAAGCTGAACATTTCATATTCAGCCTTGTAGTGATTGAAAATTTCGGAAATCTTCTCACATAATGCTCCAAGAATGATCTCTTCATCATCCACAACAGCTATTCTGATCATATACTCACCGCCTGCAATCAAATCATATCCATAACTTTAATTTATTATATCACACATTCTCAATGATTGCAAGAAATTACCGCCACAAAAAAGAACGCATTTTCTTAATTCTTATCGCATATCTTAATATTTTTAACAGCTATGCAGCTGCTTACCCTGCTCACGCCTGAATCCTAAATCACATTCTTTTCTATCCGACACCCTCCCACCAAAAATATCGCCTAGAAATCCAGAGCTAAACGTAACTGCTCCAACTTTTTCTTTGCCGAGGAATAATTGAAAGATTTCCTTTGAAATTACACATACGCAGTTTTTTCTACCTAAAGAATCTTTATGAAACAAAAAAGTCTGTATTCCGCAAAAAACGAAATACAGACTTTTAAATGGTCGAGGTGACAGGATTTGAACCTGCGGCCCCTACGTCCCGAACGTAGTACTCTACCAAACTGAGCCACACCTCGACAACAAAATAATTATATCACAGAATCTGAGGTATGTCAATAGTTTTTTGACGATTTTTATTTATTTTTATTTTTTTCTTTAATCCTGATATTCACCGCTCCTACGATAAGATACGTTACCGCACCAAGAACTCCAGAAACGATATCGCCCATTGTGTTGGTATTATCGCCCTGACAGTCAGCTCCGAGGAACGTATCGGCGCAGAATTCGTAGATTTCCCAGAATCCGGCACATGCACATGAAAACAAAAACGAAAATAGCAGTATCAGCGTTTTATGAGTCGGAACATAACATTTTTTAAAAATATATTCCACAATAATCATTCCGCCCTCAGCAAGAAGAATTCCGCTGAGATAATGTACTGCTCTGTCATAGAACGGAACCAACTGATATAAATTGATAACAGAACCCATCGGAGCAGCAAATACCGTAAAGATAAGTGCCGCTATGCTGAATCTGAGGGGGAATTTCCATGTTACAACGCTCACAGCGATGACTGCCGCAAAAGCTCCGAAAATCTGTATCGGCGTTGTTCCAAAGTCGACGAAGTGAGTTATCAGTGCGCACACGACGCAGATCATCAGCACTGATATAGAAGCGATTATTCTGCAAGACCTTTCATTAGATTTATTCATCATCTCACCTCTTTTTTCATACAATAAGCATAGCTGCCCCAAGCATCACAGCAAGGAATACGATATTGTAAATCAAAAATATCAGCATAAAGCGTCCTGTACTGGTATTTTTTCCGGTCATATAGAGCCTGTAGGCAATTAGGCTTGCCAGCGAAGCTATCGGAGTTCCAAGCCCGCCGATATTTACTCCTATGAGCAGCTCCCTTGCGTTATCGGTAAACACCGAAAGCAGTACTGCTGCTGGAACGTTACTGATCACCTGACTTGCTGCAACTGCCGTTTCAAGCTCGTTTCCGACAACGATTCCCTGTAAAAATTCCTGTACACTTCCGATCCTTCCGATGTTTCCCGAGAAGATGAAGAAGCACACAAACGTTGCAAGCAGACCGTAATCCACGCTTTTCAGCAGTCTGAAATCTGCGGCGAGTATCATTACGAGTGATGCCGCCAGACAGACATACTCGTTCATTACCCCTGCAACCGTCAGCAGCGAGATCACGAACACTCCGCCGCACAGCAATGTTGTTCTGATTGAAAATTCCTCGCTGTTTCCAGCAGATTTGCCGCTAAGCTCCGCCTTCTGATCAGGAATCAGAAGTATCGACAGCGTAAGTATAATATAGCTTATTATTCCAAACGGAAGAATATTACTTATAAGATACCAAGGAGACATCCCATAATTTGAGCAGAGGAAAATATTCTGTGGATTTCCTACCGGAAGAAGCATACTTCCAAGATTTGCAGCAGCCGCCTCGATCACTACTGCCATCACCAGTGGGTAGCTGCTGTTTGTATTCAGCCTGTCAAATATAAGAACCGTCACCGGCACAAATGTAATCAGCGCAACATCGTTCGTTATCAGCATCGACGAGAAAAAGCAGATATTCATCAGCGCCAGCACTATCCCTCTCAGCGTGGAGCATTTCGCTGTCAGCCATGAGGACAGCCGAGTGAATATCCCGCATCTTCTGAAGCCGCATACTGCTCCCATCAGACAGAATAAAAGTATAAGCGTCGAGAAATTGATATATCCGATATACTCTCCGTCAGGCGGTACAAAAAACATTGAAACAACAGCCGCAAGCAAAGAAATACACAGCACGCTCTGCGACTTAAATAAACTGATCAGCTTACTGATAATAAGCCCCTCTTTCTATATTCTGTATTTTTCATCCAGTATTATACACTATTTTCCCATTTTCTGCAAGAGTCTTCTGCGTTTTCACAAAACTTTTATCTGCGAAAAAAACACCTCCGGTGATATACCGGAGGTGAAGTACTGCATATTATTCTCTTGCAAGGTAATCCTCAAAGGAATCCTTTCCGCCTGTTGCGGTATATGCGTAGAAGCCGAGTATCTCAGATGCGTCGAGTGCGTCTACAGCTCCGTCCTCGTTTACATCAGCCGCCTTGATCTGATCCTCTGTGAGTCCCATATCCTGTCCAGTAGCCTTCATTGCGTAAGCTGTCAGCACCTCAGATGCGTCGAGTGCGTCAATTGTACCGTCGCTGTTCACGTCGCCGAGTCTGATTCCCGATACCACAGGAGGTTCTACATCTGTAGTTGTCGTTGTAGTTGTTGTTGTTACGGGATCGGTCGCTGTTGTGGTAGTAGATGTCACGCCTTCCTCGATGGTGATGTTGACATATGCACCGAATGCACAGTCATTTACAAGAATATACATCTTAGCCTCACCCGGAGTAAGTGCAGTGATATACACTGTATCGCTTCCCTCTTCATAGGAGTAAGAAATGTTATCGGATACTTCCCAGAACATCGCGCCGTCGGCAGTTCCTGTTTCGGGATGATAGAAGCGTACAGCTCTTGTCTCGCCAACCTTCATGGGAGAGTTGTCATAATCAAGCTGTGACTGATAGTCTCTGATGACTGATGTGGTAGTAACTACCGGTGTAGTTGCTGTGGTGGTAGTAGTTGAAGTTGTTGTAACATTATCAACAACCTGAACTGTAAACGCAGCACTGCCGTATACATATTTATTCAGTACGGTATTCTCTACACGGTATGTAACCGTAACCTCAACCTCGCCGGGCACAGAGCTGTCGAAGCCTGTTATTTCAAAATTGTCAATATAACGCTTTACATTATAATTTCTATTTGTCAGGATCCATTCGCCGAAATAAGTCTCGTATGTGTTTACAGTAAGACCAGTTATATCAAGCTCCTCGCCGACATTATAGATCGTCTTGCGTGGCTGGTTTGCGATCTCGATCTTCACAGAGAACTCAGCGTCGTCGACATATATGGATGTTGTAGTTGTAGTTGCAGTCGGAGGAAGTGTAGTGGTGGTGGTTGTGGTGGTTGTAGTAGCTGTAGTAGTGGATGTTGTTGTAGTTGTAGTAGATGTAGTTGTAGTAGATGTAGTCGTAGTAGATGTGGTCGTAGTTGTCGTAGTTACGATCGGGATATCATTTCCGATAACGAGCTGATACGTCTCATAGGCAATAGCCGGATACTCAGCCTTGTCCTCGAGGTTATCGTAAACCGTTCTGATAAGGTCAGTACTGTAAGTGTCGTGAAGCTGTCCTACCTGCTCGAGAACAGCCGCTGCGATGGCAAGATGTCCCTTCTGATTCGGGTGGAAATCCCTGTTCTCGCCGGAGGTCTGCATATTAGTGAAATAGTGAGCATTACCCTGCTGTGCCTTGGACTGATCACCCTCAAGAGAAGTGAACTCCGCATAAACATCAGCTATCTTGATTCCGTATGTATCCGCAAAGGCAGTAAGCTGCTCACTATAAGCATCCATTGTCTGAACGAAGATATTTCTTATAAGATTTGTAGCCGTAGCCATATTTTCATAAGTTGCGCCCGTGCCGAACTTTGATTCCCAGTACTCAGGCGAAAACTGCATCGGCTGGTAGATAGTCTGGAAAATGATATCAGCCTCGGGATTTACTTTCTGGAGAGACTGGATGATAAGATCAGTATCGGGAGTTATCTCAGTCTGGAGGATACCTGTCGGAGCGCTTGACGTACCGATAAGCGCACGCTTCAGTCCGCTTGCAAATGACGCTGCCTCGGTCATATTCGTAACAAGATAAGCCTCAAGCTTTGTCTGGTCGAGCAAAGCCTCCATATCAGCAGCCGTCGGATCCTCAGGGATATCAGCAGCTGTCTTGCCGTCAACGAGAAGTCCCTTATTAGCAGCATAGTTGAGAATATATCTCATGAATTCCGCAATAAAGTTATTGCCGCCGATCGAAACAACGATAGTATCTGCGGATGCCAGAGAACCCTGAACGGAAGCATCCTCAAACAGAGCGGGAAGATCTGCGGTATCATCTCCGCTCACTGCAAGATTTGTAACGTCCCAGCCAAGGTAATCGGCACAGATCTCACCGTAATTATACTCTCCGTCGCCGAGTCCGTAGCCGGAGGCAATGCTGTCGCCGAGAATAACCATCGACGAATCATCGGACTGAATTGAATAGTCTGCATCAGCCGCATATACAGCCGGTGCGCAGAGTGCACTTGCACCTACTGCCGCTGAAAGCAGAGCAGATAAAATTTTCTTGAACATATTGTACTCCAATCTGCCGCACTTTTCATTCATACAGACACTCCCCTGCAGCAAAGGCAATGCCGTAAAATCCGGATATCCGGTCAATATTATTATAACTTATAACCCATGATATGTCAATAAGTTTACATAACGCTGAAATCACAAATTTTCTGCCATCTGAAGGTATCTGTTGCGTTTTTGGGAACGATATGGTAAAATATACTATATAAGGAGCTGATCGGATGAATAATAAGAGTTTGATTCTTCGTACCCTTGCCGGATCCGGAGATGAATATATATCGGGCACTCGCCTTGCTAAGGCGGCTGGAGTTAGCCGCAATGCCGTATGGAAGACTGTTCAGGCGCTTTCGGCTGAGGGATTTCTTATCGATGCCGTGCGCAACAAGGGCTATCGCCTCTCCCCTGAAAATAACCATTTCAGCGGTGAGATCATCACTGCCGGACTTGATACCTCAGTTTATGGGCGTTCGCTTCATATTCACGACTGCGTTTCCTCAACAAATGAGCTTGCAAAAAAACTTGCCGGTGAAGGTGCTGCGGATGGTACTGCCATCATCGCTGACAGCCAATCCTCCGGAAAAGGTCGACTCGGGAGAAGCTTTGTCTCGCCGTCAGGCACGGGAATCTACCTCTCTTTGATAATCCGTCCACGCTTCGGGATCGACGCTGCTCAGCTCATAACCTCATGCGCCGCCTGTGCTGTTGCTGAAGCTGTCGAGGAGCTGTGCGGCAAGCCTGCTGCCATAAAATGGGTGAACGACCTGTGGATGAATGGGAAAAAAATCTGCGGTATCCTCACCGAAGCCTCGCTCAGCCTTGAAACACGCTCTCTGGACTACGCTGTGATCGGCATCGGAATAAACGTCCTGAGCGTGAAGGATATCTTCTCCGGTGAGCTTGGGGATATTGCCTCATCCATCGAGGACGAAGCCGGAATAAAAATCAGCAGGAACAGGCTATGTTCCGTACTGCTGAACAGGCTCGAAAAGCGCATATCCCAGCTTCCCGACAGGGATTTTCTTGATGAATACCGCCGCAGAGAGCTTCTGACCGGAAATATCATCACCGCCGGAACTGGCATACGTCAGCTCACCGGAAAAGCTATCGGCATTGATGATAACGCAGGGCTGGTGATCCGGCTGGAGGACGGCTCGCTGACGACAATAAGCTCTGGGGAGGCTAATCTATGCAGGATAAAAAGCGTCTGATCTTCGCTCACAGAGGGCTTTCTGATAAAAACGCACCGGAAAATTCCATTGCTGCATTCCGAAGAGCTGTTGACGCTGGACTTGGCATCGAGCTTGATGTGCGGCTGACAAAGGATAGAATCCCGGTAGTTTTTCATGATAAGACACTGAGAAGAATGTGCTCAGATCCAAGAAAAATTTCGGCTCTCACTCTTGAGGAGCTGAAAAAACTCCGGCTAAGCGGCACAGATCAAACTATCCCGACTCTTGCAGAAGCGCTTGAAGCCATTGACGGAAGAGTACCGCTTCTCGTGGAAACAAAGCTCCCAAAACGCCATATCTGGTTCCACACTCTCGAGCGCATGATGCTGCCCATACTGCGCAGCTATTCCGGAGAACTGCTGCTTCAGTCGTTCAACAAATACAGTATGCGCTTCATAAAGCGAAAACTGCCGGAGATACAATGCGGAATTCTCTCAGGAAGCCTCTATCCTGAACCGGAAGGTTTTGATTTCATCAGCTATAAGCTCAGTGGTCTAACTCCGCAGAAGGCGGCGTCACTCCGCAGAAAATATCCTCGTGTATTTGTCTGGACTCTCGTTCCTCCTGACGAAAATACTCTCGATCATGTTTTCAATGAACTGAAGCTTGACGGGATAATACTATAAAATAAACAAAAACGGAGAGCATCCCATCACAGACGCCCTCCGTTGATTTTTTATTACATATTACATATTAAAGCATTGATGCACGAAGCTCCTCGCCGCTCATCTTTGAAAGATATGCCGGTGGAACATCAAATGCTGTTTTGCAGCCTGTCATGCCCTCTGACTTCATGCGTGCGAGCGCTCTTGCATACGCAACAAGTACGCTTGCTGTAAACTCAGGGTTGGACTCGAGCTTGAGTGAATACTCGATCATCTGATGTGTATTCTCGCCAGTCTTTGCGCTGCGCATTACAAATCCGCCGTGAGGCATTGAATTATGCTGTGCATCGAACTCCTCGTCGGAGATGAAGTTTACTGTGGTGTTATACTCATCAAAATAATTCTTCATTTCCTTGATTTCCTTCTCGATCGCAGCCTTGTCAGCTCCGTCCTCTGCAACTACGTAGCACACTCTCTCGTGCTTCTGGCGGGTAGTCAGCTCAGGCTGAACGCCGGAACGTACTGCATCCATTGCTTCCTCTACGGGAACTGTATACTGGATGCCCTTCTTCACGCCTGCAACTCTGCGGATTGCGTCGGAGTGACCCTGGCTTACGCCCTTTCCCCAGAAGGTATATGTCTTGCCGTCCGGAAGGATGGACTCTGCATAAAGACGGTTGAGTGAAAACAGACCCGGATCCCAACCAAGTGAGATCATACCGAGGTGACCTGTCTCCTTGCATACCTTGTCTACGTTAGCAAAATGCTCAGGTATTTTCGCATGGGTATCAAAGCTGTCGATTACGTTGAAGAGCTTCGCAAGCTCGGGAGTCTGTTTAGGAAGATCTGTAGCACTTCCGCCGCAGATGATCATAACGTCGATATCATTCTGCATATTCTCGGCATCGCTGAGGCTGTATGCCTTGACGCCTTCTGTCATCAGCTTGACTGAACCGGGATCACGGCGAGTGAAAACGCCGACAAGCTCCATGTCGTCATTCTGTCTGATTGCCAGTTCTACGCCCTTTCCAAGGTTGCCGTAGCCTGCAATACCAATTCTGATTTTTTCCATTCTGATTCCTCCATGCGTAAAAAATTGCAGCCGGAGCGTCAAAGTCTGAAGCTCCGACTTTTTTATTATACTACAATTTGGATTTCATGTAAAGAAAAATTTTTCACATCGGCACAATTTTTTCAATTTTTTTATCAGCTGAGGGCAGCTGAGCGCTGTTTTGTTTTTGCGATAAGGAGCGTTACGCAGAAGAGTGCAGCTGAGAAGGCAAGCTCTATGGCGATG
>JBGVIW010000165.1:0-2239 GCA_045128995.1 Ruminococcus sp. | reverse complement strand
TACTTGGGGTATCTCAGACAATACTTCATGGATCGGCGGTTTCCCGAATCTCTTCAACTCAGAATATCAGGCTAAGGATGCTTTCTATGCTGTTGTTGATACTGATACAGATGTAAAGCTCATTCAGACTGCGAATGCAATACGTATCACTGAAAATGATTCAATTGCACAGGCTCTTGAGGTTCAGAAAAAGAACTGGGTGGGCGATGACGGTTACTTTAAAATCGTCGTTATGGAAGACGATGACGTTGCAGATTCCTTCCATGTCTGCCTTGAAATTACTACTCTTAACGACGGCGATAAATTCCGTGTAATTACCGCTCCCGATGATCCTGATATTGATTCCGAATGGTCAAGCGGTACTGCCGGATCTGTTATTTATGACCTCTGGCTTCCCGGTAAGATTTCAGACTTCAAGTTCGATATTCAGATCAATGATACAATCTGGAATGGCTATGACTTTGAAAATCAGACAGGCAATATGGGTACTGTTTATGTAGTAAATATGCCCAGAATCGCTGAGGCTTCCTATGGCACTCCGGTGATCGATGGTGCTGTTGACTCTGAATGGGCTGACTGTACTCCTATCGAGACTGATAAGTTCACTATGGGTACTGCTCCGGCAACAGGTATCTCACGCATGATGTGGGACAGCGATTTTGTCTACATCCTCACTGAGGTTACTGATCCGCTCCTCAGCAAAGCTAGCGCTAACGCTTATGAGCAGGATACCGTTGAGATCTTCTTCGACGAAAATAACGGAAAAACAACTGGCTATGAGGCTGATGACATCCAGTGCCGTGTTAATTTCGATAACGAGAAAACTGTTACCGACGGCAGATCTCTCGACGACTTTATCTCCGCAGTTACTATTACTGATACAGGATACATCGTTGAGATGGCTATCCCCTATGTGAACGCTCCGTTTGAATACGGTCAGGTTGTCGGCTTCGACGTTCAGATCAACGATGACGACGGTTCCGGTGAGCGTACAGGTATCGCTAACTGGAGTGATATCACTGGTATGGGTTATACCAACACCACCGGCTTCGGTGTTCTGAAGCTTGCTCAAAGCTCTGATATTCCTATTCCGGCAGTCACCTATGGTGATGCTGACTGCGACGGTGAGGTTGCAATCGCTGACGTTGTTAAGATCATGACCCATCTTACTACTCCCGGCGGTACTCTTTCTCAGCAGGGAATGAATAACGCTGATGTTTATCAGCGTGGCGATGGTATCGGCAACATGGATGCTCTCGCTGTTCAGAAAAAGATAGCTCAGCTTCTTAATGAGCTTCCTGAATCTTACCTTGAGTAAAATATAACGAAAGCCTCCGGTTTTTTCCGGAGGTTTTTTACTTTACATAATGATGCTTTTGTGTTATAATCGTTCTATATTGTATTTTTCTGGAGGTATTATGATTACTGTTTCTAACGTCAGCGTTCAGTTCGGCGGCGCTACTCTTTTTAAAAATGTTAATCTCAAATTCACTAACGGTAACTGCTACGGCGTTATCGGTGCCAACGGTGCAGGCAAATCTACATTTCTCAGAGTTCTCTGCGGTGAGCTTGAGCCTTCAACAGGTGATGTTGTTATTCCTAAGGAGGAACGACTCAGCGTCCTCAAGCAAGATCACTTCGCTTATGATGAATATACTGTTCTCGATACTGTTATTATGGGTAATGCACGTCTCTACGAGATCATGCAGGAAAAGGATGCTCTTTATGCTAAGGAGGATTTCTCCGATGAGGATGGCGTGAGAGCTTCTGAGCTTGAGGGTGAGTTTGCTGAGATGAATGGCTGGGAGGCTGAAGCTGATGCTTCAAAGCTCATTCAGGGACTCGGTCTGCCGGAGGATATACTCTACTCCTCGATGGCTTCTCTCTCAGGTAATGAGAAGGTCAAGGTTCTTCTCGCTCAGGCTCTTTTCGGAAACCCTGATATTATTCTCCTCGACGAGCCTACTAACCACCTCGATATCGACGCTGTACGCTGGCTGGAGGAATTCCTAGCTGAGTATTTCGGTACTGTTATTGTCGTTTCACATGACCGTCACTTCCTTAATAATGTCTGCACTCATATCGTTGATATCGACTACACGAAGATTAAAATGTACGTCGGAAACTACGAGTTCTGGTATGAGTCAAGTCAGCTCATCCAGCGCATGATCAAGCAGCAGAATAAAAAGAACGAGGAAAAAATCAAGGAGCTTAAATCCTTTATTGAGCGATTCTCCGC
>JBGVIW010000164.1:0-5406 GCA_045128995.1 Ruminococcus sp. | reverse complement strand
TTTATCAGCTAACGGTGCGGACATGGTGTGCCTCCTTATTAATGTTGGTAATAAAAAATGAAATTTGTTATTGTACTCCATTAAAATTTGTCTTGCTTTCAAAAGGGCGGTTGAAAGAACCAATCTCAATCAGATTTCCCTCAGGGTCGGCTATGTAGCATGTACGCTGTCCCCAAGGCTCATTTTCGGGTGGCAATATCGAAACAGCACCCTTTGAAACTGCATCATTATAAGCCTTGTCAACCTCTTCAAAATTATCAACATAAAGAGCAATTTCAAAATGCCCATTGACACCCTTGAGATATTCATACTTTCTGCTCGTCATTTTTTCAAAATTCTTTCGCTCATAAAGCATAAAAAGCGTCCCGTCTTTGATTAAATAAACATTTTCAGCATTCTCATCTACGGTAATTTCAAAACCAAGTACATCTCTATAAAAACGCACCATTGTTGGCATATCATTCACGAACAATCCCAAGCCATCAAGCTTCATCGCTAATTTCTCCTTCAAATTCTGATATATATCACCATTTCAAAAACAAAAGGACGGACAGCTTGTCCGTCCCTTTTGGTAAATCTTACTTATAAAGCGGGAACTTTGTGCAGATCTCAGTAACACCAGCACGGATCTCGTCAGCCTTGTTCTCGAAATCAGTAGCACAGAGATAGATATACTCAGCGATCTTCTCCATCTCCTCAACGCCGAGACCACGAGTAGTAACAGCAGGAGTACCGATTCTGATACCGCTTGTTACGAATGGCTTCTCAGGATCGTTGTGGATAGCATTCTTGTTTACAGTGATGTAAACCTCGTCGAGTCTATGCTCAAGCTCCTTACCAGTAATATTGAACGGGCGGAGGTCAACAAGCATGAGGTGGTTATCAGTACCGCCGGAAACGAGGTTGAAGCCTCTCTTAACAAGACCGTCAGCGAGAGCCTTAGCATTCTCGATGATTCTAGCCTGATACTCCTTGAACTCAGGCTTGAGAGCCTCACCGAAGCAAACAGCCTTAGCAGCGATAGTGTGCATAAGAGGGCCGCCCTGAGTGCCAGGGAAAATAGCGGAGTTGATCTTCTTTGCGAGATACTCGTTGTTTGTAAGGATAAGACCGCCTCTAGGACCTCTGAGTGTCTTGTGAGTAGTTGTAGTAACGATGTCTGCATACGGTACAGGAGACTCATGGAGACCTGCTGCAACAAGACCAGCGATATGTGCCATATCTACCATGAATAAAGCGCCTACAGCTCTAGCGATCTCAGAAAGACGCTTGAAATCGATAGCTCTGGGGTAAGCAGAAGCACCTGCAACGATGAGGCGGGGCTTTGCTTTAACAGCAAGCTTGTATACTGTATCATAGTTGATAGTCTCTGTCTCGTCGTCAAGACCGTAGGAAACGAAGTTGAAGTACTTACCAGAGAGGTTTACCGGTGAACCGTGAGTAAGGTGACCGCCGTCAGCAAGGCTCATACCGAGAACAGTATCACCAGGCTGAAGAACAGCGAAGTAAGCAGCAGTATTAGCCTGAGCGCCTGAATGGGGCTGAACGTTAGCGAATTTTGCACCGAAAAGCTCCTTAGCTCTTTCGATAGCGATCTGCTCAACAACGTCAACGCACTCACAGCCGCCGTAGTAACGCTTGCCCGGATAGCCCTCAGCATACTTATTAGTAAGAACAGAACCCATAGCTGCCATAACTGCGGGAGTTACGATGTTTTCGCTTGCGATAAGCTCAAGATTTCTCTGCTGACGAGCAAGCTCCTTGCCCATAGCTTCGCCTACCTCAGCGTCATAATTTGAAACAAAACCGATTGAATCCATAAGATCATTATACATTTGAGTAGCACTCCTTTTAAAAGTCTAAAAAAGCCGAAAAACAGCATTCTCTTATACATTATACAACATTACTCCAAAAATTTCAATAGAAAAAGCTGAAAAAAATTAAATTTAACTGATTATAATACAAATGATTTTATCGACTGCATCTTTTGTACACAATGACGATTTTTCCCTCTGTGTATAGCGTCTTGTTCGTGAAACTAAACAAAACACGATAAGATAAATGCTCGTTATCGGGAGAATTATGCAATTATTTCAGATTAATTCCCGACAATGTATTTAAATGTCAAAAAATTAAGCTTGATTTTTTCGTAATGACGTGGTAAAATCGGATTGTAGAACAAAAGAAAAAATAGAAAAAAGAACAAAGGAAAGGTGTCGGAGTATATATACTGCGGCATTTTTCTTTTGAGATAAAAAACAACCGTACAGCATAAACGCTGTACGGTTATTGATCAGATCGTAATAAACTGACTGCTGGAATATCCTACATTGCCGTTATAGTTAACAACGTACCATCCATTTGTTTCTCCATTTACCGTTACTGCTGCACCATTTGGGATAGAACCGATAACAGCAGAACTTGTGGACGGAAACTTACGGATGTTCAAGTTTGAACCGTCCGTCGTTACAGTTCCCCATCTCACAGCCGTCGGGTAAACGAATGGTATTCCGAAGTAGTCGCACAGTGACTGGACGAGATTAGCAGCAATCTCATTGAGATTATTCTTGATCCAAGCCTCGTCAGCGTAATTATCGTGATATCCAAGCTCGCAGAGAACGGCGGTAGCGTTGGTCTGAAGCACTTCTCCGAGGTTTGTGGTCGGACGTGCGATAACCCTGTCTGGCAGTGGATAGATCGGCTTCAAGTTATTAGCAATTATCTCAGCAAGCATCTGACTGCTCTGGCTTCTCGGAGCGTAATATATATCAATTCCACGAAGTCTGCCTGAAAGCCGTTCCGGAGCAGCATTGGAATGAAGTGCGAGATGCACATCATAATTTCCGGCATTTGAGTCGCTTATAGCTCCGCCAACGTTTCGTGAAGGATCGTTGCGCACATACTGGATACCGCTGGCACGCAGATAAGGTTCCATGCGGTCAGCGATGCGATTCATATATAATTCCTCATTGCCCTCAGTAGCATACTGGTTGAATTCCTGAGTAGAAGGACTTAAAAAAACTTTTGGCATATAATGAGTTCCTTTCGATGGATTGAGAAAGTATTCTCATTACATTTTATGCCAAAGTGCAGGGGATTGCTCAGAGATTTTTATATACCTCTTCACAGAGAAGCTCAGCCTGTCTGGTGGTGCCAGCTCCGCTGATCTGGGTAAAGCATAGAATAGCAATATTGTTAGCAGGATCCGATGCAAAGAAAGTGCCTGTCCAGCCATCCCAGCCACATTCGCCCTTTACAGTTTTCAGCTGCGAGAATTCTTCATCGACGAGTATGCGCATGAAATTACCGTAATTGTATCCCCGAAGTCTTTCCCACATACCGCCCAGCTGTTTTTCATTAAGCTGAGGCGAGGTCATAAAACTGAAGGTTTCTTCGCCAAAGAGACGCACTCCGTTAAATTCACCCTTATTAGCCAGCATGCGTGCAAATTTAGAGTAATCATTGATAGTGGACACAAGACCTGCTCCGCCTGATTCAAAAGCGGGAGGTTTGCTGTAATCAGTAAGACCAAGATGATTATTGTAATCCCTTTCAAGACCGTTTTCCTGCCACGAATAGAGAGCAGAAAAACGCGATCTTTTCTCTTCTGGCACATAAAACCCAGTATCATCCATTCCAAGCGGTTCAAAAATATTTTTTCTTAGGAATTCACTGTATTTCATTCCGGAAATAATCTCAATGATACCGCCTATAATATCAGCGGAGATTCCGTAATACCAGCTATCACCCGGCTTGAAAAGGAGCGGGATAGAAGCTGCACGGCGGGATATTTCAACAATACCGAGCTTGTTTTCAGACTTCTGATCAGCGATTATCTCATCAAAAAGCCTTGCCGCAGCCCTGACGGATACTCCCCAGTTGTCAGCATATGGGATGCCGGAAGTCATATTGAGAAGATGAGAGATCCTGAGCGTTTCAGGGCAGGGAAGTATCTGATCTCCGTCTGCATAGGTGAGGGAAGAATACTCAGGTATGTACTTAGAAACCGGATCATCAGGCGAGAGCAGGCCTTTGTCAATAAGTATCATCGCAGCTGCCGCAGTGATAGGCTTTGAGAGAGAAAAAAGCCTAAAAATAGTATCTCTTCGCATGGGGACTGAATTTTCCCTATCAGCAAAACCATAGCAGCCGGAAAAAATCTCTGACCCATCTTTATAAACCAGACAATTTATACCCACAGCCTGTCCAGTTGAAACTGCATCATTCATAATTCTATCAATATTGTTTTTCATACGGATCAACCTCTATAAAAGTATTATACCTATTATATCTCACTTTACTGTCTGTGTCAATCGGAGGTTAATAAATATTGCACTTGACTTTTATGCTTTAAATTGTTATAATAGAAAGAGTGAAACAACAGGAGATGATAATATGAAAATATTAGTAGTTGGATTAGGCCTTATCGGAGGTTCGATCTGTAAAGGGCTAAAAAAATATACGTCACACACCGTAATTGGAAGCGATCTTAACAAAGTAGTAGAAGAAGCGGCTAAAGCGGATGGCAGCGTTGATGAAATATTCGATGGAAGCTTCAATGATTACGATCTTGTAATATTATGTCTTTATCCAGAAGCTTCAGAAAAGTATTTCAGAAACCACGCCGGACTTATGAGATCCGGAACATTAGTAACGGATGTGTGTGGTATCAAGGGAGACTTTTCTCAGCGGATGAAAGAAATTGCCAGCGATCATAACATTGAATATATTGGCATTCATCCAATGGCAGGTAAAGAGTTCGGAGGCTATGCCAACAGCTCTTCTGATCTTTTTGTACGTGCAAATTTCATAATCACACCTTTCAATGACAGTGATGTTACTAAGATATCTATTCTGAGGTCGCTTGCCGAAGAGCTTGGAGCCGGAAAGATCGTTGTGACTACGCCGGATGCTCATGATAAAATGATAGCATATACTTCTCAGCTTGCACATATTGTATCCAGCGCATACGTAAAAAGTCCTGAGCTTGAGCTTGAGTGCGGATTCAGCGGCGGAAGCTTTCAGGATATGACACGTATTGCAACTATGAATGAATTTATGTGGACGGATCTGTTTATGCAGAACAGCGAGAATCTGAAGTATGAGCTTGATCTGCTTATCGAAAATCTTAAGAAATACAGTTCTGCGCTCGAAAAGAAAGATTCCGAGACAATGGAAAATCTCATTCGTGACGGAAGAAAACTTAAGGAACAGAATCTCCGCAGAAGAATCGGTCAGCCGAATTAATGTGCAAAGGTAAAATGAATGAAAATAAGAAAGGCAAACATCTCTGATTTATTGAAAATTCAGAAACTCGTAACCGATACAATCAGAATGGTATACCCTCACTATTACCCTCAAGGTGCTGTCGATTTTTTTCTTGCTCATCACTCTGAAGAAAACATT
>JBGVIW010000163.1:0-8872 GCA_045128995.1 Ruminococcus sp. | reverse complement strand
AAAAGGATGAACAGCTTGAGGCTGTCGCCACATATATAAACTACCCGGGAACTGAGTATGAGATCACGATCTATACCGGACTCGAGGATCCGTCAGATCCGTCGTCGGGTACAGCATCATCGGTTACCGCAGGAGTTTCTGAGCTGACAGGTTACCAGACCATCGAGCTTGCTGAGAATATCCTTCTCAGCGAAGGCGAGCAGTTCAGCGTGGTAGTAAAGCTTTACTGTGATGAGACGAAGTTTGTGCTTCCGCTTGAGACGTGTCTGCTTCTTGAGGATGACGCTACAGGCGAGATAATGTCTCTCAGCAGCTATACATCTTACGATGCGATATGCGATTATACCGGCGGAAACGAAAGCTTCTACAGCGAGGATGGTGCTGAGTGGACGGACGTTATCTCGGAAAATTACGTCTACACTGAAGAGGAGAAAAATCAGGTCGTAGATGAGGTTATTGCTGAAAATGAGGATATGACCGAGACTCAGATCGAGAATTACCGTGCGCTTTTCGAGGGCAAGACCATGAAGGTAGTTATGGGAAATATGTCGCTTAAAGCATTTGCTAATCCTGTTGATACAGTAGATTTTTCCCATCCGTCGGGAAATGTGCCGCTTGATGAGTCTGTTGAGCTTTCTGTGAAGGGTGGCGGTGATATTCACTATTCCATTAACGGCGGTGCTGTGCAGCTTTATACCGAGCCGATCGATGTTACAGAGGATATCGTCATCAGGGCTACTGCAAACGGTATTGATTATACAGAACGCAGTTAT
This sequence comes from Ruminococcus sp., assembly GCA_045128995.1. Lineage (GTDB taxonomy): Bacteria > Bacillota > Clostridia > Oscillospirales > Ruminococcaceae > Ruminococcus. The sequence continues at coordinate 8,099 of JBGVIW010000163.1, read as the reverse complement.
ACTCCGGCAAAGGCTGAGTTTTATGATCTTGGCTATTTTACGTCATCCAAGTATACAAAAGGGATGGACATACTCTATGCAGAGAGAGCGGATGCATCTACTTATAATGTGTATCTGTCTGGAGCTGAAGATTCAGTGAAGCTATTCCCTGTATCGCAGGCTGAGGTTTACATGGACGGTGTGCTTGTGGCAAAAAACCAGTTTACATCGCCGATCTCGCTTTCATACGGACTTAATACGTTCACTTTTGAACTGCATCAGGAAAATTGTCTGGATAACATTGTCACGCTGAATATTTACAGAAACATTGTGGAAATAAATATGGAGTACGAGAAAGTGATCTTCAGCGAAGCAACTCTCACTGCGCCTGACGGAACAGTGTTAAGCTCAGGAGACAGCGTATCTGAATACGCCGGACAGATACTTATTGCTGAGGCTGATGGTCAGACGCTCGAGGTGAAGGTTCCGGAAAGAGCGGTAGTTCCGGAGATGGAGCTTGATTATTATAATGAAACACTCAACTTCCTTCCTAATGAAACTGCTGAATTTGCCGAATATGCGATCGGAACTTCTCCGGAGCTGTGGGATTATATTCCGGTAACGGACAGATGTATCGACGGTCAGAATATAACCTCGGGAATGGTAATGAATAAGGCGTTCAGGATCATACCCGGCGAAACTATTACCATGCGAATAGCTCCCGGCAATGGAATGTTCGCCAGTGAGCCTGTTATTTTTGAGATCCCTTCACCCGGTGCAGCACCAACAGAAAGTATCAATTACGTCCTCGAGGACGGAGTGTATCAGCTCGAGTACAGCGCAGAGCTTGAATATGGGGTTATATTTGAACCGGCAACAGAAACTGAGCTTGCAGAGATGGCTCAGCAGTTCGGATATGAGACAGATCAGTATGCAGAGCTGATGATGAAGCGCTACGGAATAGATTCTCGCCGTGAGCTTCTGAGCTTGCTTGGTGCAGAATGGGATACGTATTTTGAGATCGGCGCTGATGAGCAGTTTGAGATAGCCGTGAGGTATTATTCTTCATTCGACTGCTTTGCATCGCAGGCAGAATTTGCCCATCTCAGGGATATCGTCAAGGGTGATATCGACTTTGACGGCAACATAAATGCACTCGATGCATCGCTGGTGCTGACGTATTATGCAGAGGTGAGCACAGGAAAAGCACCGGTGCTGACTGATGATGAATTCTACGCTGGAGATTATGACAGCGACGGCGCAGTAAATGCGCTGGACGCATCAGGAATACTGACATACTACGCTCAGAAGGCGACCGAAAATCTCTGATATAAGCAGTCCGCATGATCAGTGCGGACTGTATTACATTACAAAGACATCCTGTTGGTGACATAATGAACGAAAAACGAATAACGCTGATCCTCGGAGCATGCCTTACGGTGGTATTCTGCATTGCACTTTACCTTGCATCGCGTCTGAGCGTGAAGCAGGGCAGTGATACAATAGTAGTGATCGAAGATCCGGCTCTGGAGGTGACAGAAATTCCGGCACCGACAGCTCTTCAGAGTGTGCAGGCTTCGCAGGCAGAAGTGCTCACCGAGACTGTGACTGCTGCACCGGAAACGACTGAGTATATCTGGATCAACATAAACACAGCATCTGAAGAGGAATTCCAGAAGCTTGATGGGATCGGCACGGCGATTGCGGCTGATATAATTGCATACAGAAACGAAAACGGGGATTTCATGAATATCGAGCAGCTGCTCGAAGTGGAGGGAATCGGTGAGAAAAAGCTCGAAGCGATACGTGACCACATATATGTGGAAAATCCTGCATATTATACTGAACAGGAGGACACGTCAGAGATTTCCCCGGAAATAATTGAGCCGGAGATTCTGCCGGAGGAGCTCGATGTATCTGATGAAATCGCTCCGGTAAACGGCGGTGAGATCGTTACTGAAGCTGAAACGACAACAGAACTGACGCTTGAGGCTGCTGCTCCCATTAACATAAACACAGCAGAAGCCGATGAGCTGATGCTCCTGCCTCATGTAACAGTGGAGATCGCAGAGAGGATTATCAGCCTGCGAGAGGAGATCGGCGGCTACAGTCATGTATATGAGCTGCTCTATATTGAAGAACTTGAACAAAAACAGGTTGCAGAAATGGTGGAATTTGTAACAGTTGGGCAATAGATATAAATTTGTTAATATACTTTTGTGATTTTTATCAAAGAATTGCTTTTTTACCGTTTTGTAACTATTTAAAAATCGGGCTAATATTTGTGTGAGAAACGCCAAAAAATCGCTGTTGAAAGTGTACTAATAGCACAAAAAAGATTAAAGAACGATGCAAAGCATTGACTTTGAGCCGAAAATCCTGTATATTTATGATACAAAAGCAATTGAATTCCAATCAGAATTCAGACAAGTTGTTCGGTACAAACGGCTACCGTACAGCTTTAAGGTTCTGCATATTTTGAGTTACTAAGATACTGACCCCTTTGTCAAATCCCAGGCGCACTATTTAAAAGCAAGTGCAGAAAACTTCTGCGGCTTGAAAATGTGATACTGTTTTATGAAAGCGGACGGCATCTTAGTTTTCTGTGCAGGAAACGCCTGAACGGAAACGATTGCGATTAGATTACCTAAGACTTATGTCTTTTGTAATAAACGGCGAAAAGCCGGACGGCACTGAGCTTGTCATCAGGTAATTGAAACAGCTTGATGTCAGACGGAGCACATTCACGAGACGGAAGGTGTGACAATGACGAGACGGCGATGTGCTGAAACATTTATCTACATATTATATTTATAAAATATAATATACATTTTAAGGAGGAATTTCTAATGAACAAACTTAAGAGAACTTTAGCATTAGTAGCTACTCTCGCTATGGCAGCAACAGCTTTCGTTGGATGCGGCGATGAGGAAGAGGCAAAGGAAGAGCCTTCTTCTACAGTAGAGCAGACAGATGCTCCTGCTGACGAGACAGAGGCTGAGGAAGAGACTGACGCTCCTGCTGACGAGACAGAGGCTGAGGAAGAGACAGAGGCTCCTGGTGACACAAGCGCTAAGAGCACAGTGGTCGGAGCTATTGATGCTTCAGTTAAGACAGGCGGCGACACATTTACAGTAGCTGCTTGGAACGCAGATGACGTACCGTACCTTATCGCACAGTGGAAGGGCTGCACAGTTGAAGAGGTAGAGACTCTCGACGGCATCAACTTCGTATCATTCGGTGTAGGCGGCGGTGAGGCTTCTGAGCGTTACGATCAGATGTTCTCTGCTGGTGAGGATCTCGACGTATACTTCGCAGAGGCTGACTGGGCTCTCAAGTACATCAACGACGATACTAAGACTCTCGCACTCGACAAGCTCGGCTTCTCAGATGCTAACTTCGCTGAGATCTACAGCTACACAGACGAGATCGGTAAGGACAAGAACGGCGTTCGTAAGGGCGTTTCATGGCAGGCTGCAGCAGGCGGCTTCGCTTACAGAGCTGACCTCGCTGAGACATACCTCGGCGTAACATCTCCTGAGGAGATGCAGGCTAAGATCGGCAACTGGGATGACTTCGTAGCAGCTGCACAGACAATTTCTGAGCAGTCTGGCGGCAAGACAGCTCTCGCTGATACACTCGGCGGTATGTGGCAGGCATTCGCTTGCGGACGTACACAGCCTTGGGTTGTTGACAACACACTCGTAATCGACGACTTCTGCGAGGACTTCGCTAACACAGCTAAGGCTCTCTGGGACTGCGGCGGTATCACACAGAACAACCAGTGGACAGATGAGTGGACAGCTGCTGCTGCTAACGATTCTTGCATGGGTTACTTCGTATCTACATGGGGTTACGCAGGCTTCTTCAAGGATGCTGCTACACCTACCGCTGGTCAGTGGGCAGTTTGCCAGGGACCGCAGGCTTACTACTGGGGCGGTACATGGATGGTTGTAAATCCTGCTACTGACAACGGTGAGGAAGCTCAGGACTTCATCAGGACATTCACAGTTGATAACGATGCTATCGCTACATACGCTCAGAGCAAGCCTGAGTTCTGCAACAACACAACAGTTATGGATGAGCTCATCGCTGCTGACACAGTATTCAACAAGGATGTAACAGCTCTCTTCAAGGATGGCCAGAACATCTACGGCGAGCTCTACAAGAACGCTCAGACAATCGACTTCAACGGCCTTATCACAGAGTACGATGCTACAGTTAAGACAAACTTCGTAGAGGCTGTTAAGGAGAACTACCTTGCAGGCGCTTCATGGGATGAGACTAAGGAAGCATTCATGGACCTCGTTGCTGAGGATCTCCCTGACCTCAACTGGTAATTAATATTTAATATACGTTATTAAATATACTTAATTAGTGTGTTTTATGCCTACGGAATGCTTGTCGCATTCCGTAGGTGTATATTATTTATAATTATTTGAGAGGGTGTGTGTTATGGCGTCAGCTGCTCAGAAACGTATCAAGTCAATTAGCTATGCCAAATATGGTTATTATTTCATATTACCATTTTTCATTGTTTATTTCTTTTTCCAGTTATGGCCATTGATCAACACTTTCCTCCTCGCATTCCAGGAAAACATTTCAAAGAGCGATGAAGTAAATTATGTTGGCTTTGAAAACTTCAAGATTCTTCTTTTCGGCGGCGATAAGAGACCTATGAAGATGGCTCACGAGAGCTTCTTTGATGCACTCGGAAATACATTCATTCTTTGGATCGGAAACTTTATTCCTCAGATCATTCTTTCGCTTTCACTTGCGGTATGGTTTACGGATGCTAAGCTTAAGATTCCGGGAAAAGGATTCTTCAAGATCGTTATGTATCTCCCCAACATTATTACAGCAGCTTCAGTATCAGTACTTTTCCTCCAGCTCTGCGGACAGTCAAAGGATGCTCCTGGTGCAGTAAACGCACTTATGCAGTCCATGGGCTTCCTCGGTGAAGGTGAAGTAGTTGAATTCGTAGACGGTGTCTGGGAATCACGAGGAGTAGTAATGTTTATCCAGACCTGGATGTGGTTTGGTAATACAATGATCATGCTCATGTCAGGTATCATGGGTATTAACCCTTCACTGTTCGAGGCAGCAAGCATCGACGGTGCAAGCGGCGGACAGACTTTCAGAAAGATCACTCTTCCGCTTTTAAGTCCTATCATGGCTTATACACTTGTAACATCCATGATCGGTGGACTTCAGATGTTCGATATTCCTTATCTCTATCGCAAGGATCCTAATAAGGTTAATGAGTCACTTGAGACAGTTGCAGTATACATCTACGGACTCTTCCATCCGTCAAATGGTGGTAAGATCCAGTACGGTTATTCAGGTGCTGCGTCTGTACTTCTCTTCATTATTACCCTTGCTCTGGGTCTTATTGCGCTTCACCTTACACGTGATAAAGATGAAATTGCTAAGAAGAAGCAGCGTAAGGCTGCTGCTAAGCAGTTAAAGCTTGAAAATAGCAAAAAGTTTGGAGGTATGTCGATATGAGTAGTGCACAGAATATTAAGACAGCTTCAAAGGATAGCTATTCACTGAAGATCAAGCTCAAGTCAGCTGCTTTATTTACATGGTTTCTCATTTTAGCTATTATCTGTCTTTTACCAATATACATATTGATAGTTAATGCTACAAGAGAGCATAGTGAGATCGTTCACTCTGTATCTCTTATCCCTGGAAGCCAGATAGTTGAGAACTTCAAGACTGTAACAGAGTCTCAGGACTACCTCTACATCTTCGATGTATGGGCTGGTTACAAGAACAGTGCGATCATTACGATCAGCGCTACTTTCCTTACAGTATTCTTCTCTGCTATGACAGCTTATGGTGTGCATGTATACGACTTTAAGTTCAAGGAAGCAGCATACTCAATCATCCTTCTCGTAATGATGGTTCCTGTACAGGTAACATCTGCCGGATTCGTAAACTTCATGAACGAGATCGGCTTGCTCAACTCTTACATTCCGCTTATTTTACCTGCAATCGCAGCTCCTGCTGTTGTATACTTCATGCGTTCATACATGAAGTCATCATTCCCGCTTGATATCGTAGAGGCAGCTCGTATCGATGGTTCTGGCGAGTTCAGAACTTTCCTTACAATTGCTATTCCTATGATGAAGCCGGCTATCGCTGTTCAGGCGATCTTCGCTTTCGTAGCAAGCTGGAACAACTTCTATACACCTAACATGATTCTCTTAACAACACGTGTTGAGGGAAAGACACTTCCTATGATGATCAGTGCTATCGGTGCTTCTGATACACTTAACGATTACGGTTCAAAGTACATGGCTATCGCTCTTACAGTCCTTCCGATTGTAGTTGCATATGTACTCCTTTCTAAGTATATCGTTGCTGGTGTAGCACTCGGTGGTGTAAAGGAATAATGTTTATAAAACGGTACACTTATGTGTACCGTTTTTTTTTTGCGCCTTCGGGCGCTTTTTTTATGTCATATTTAAGTAATCCGCTGAATATGATAGTAAAAAAGCAAAGGAGAAACAGAATGAAAGGGTGTACAAGTTATGATGTTATATGCTCATATATGCCGGAAGAATTGCGAAGGATCATGCGAAAAATACCTCAGCAGTCACTCAATGGATTGAGTGAAATACGATTGAGGATCAATAATCCTGTTTCATATGTATATGGAGGGATTTCGAAGTTTTTGATCGATTCAGGGGATTTAGTATCAGGGTATGATGCTTCAGCTTGCATACGGTGCGATAGAGCAACTATTGAGCGGATTTTTGCCGCCCTGTGCAGATATTCAGTGCATAGCTGCCAGCGTCAGCTCAGCGAGGGCTTTTTCACATTGAAAAATGGAGTAAGAGTTGGCATCGCCGGAACGTATGCTTCCGACTCCTCGGGAAAAATCAAGTACGTCAGCTCGTTGAATTTCAGGTTATCCCGTGAAGTGAAAAACTGCGCAGGCGAGCTGTTTGAGCGGATTTTCAGTTCTGGTCTGAGGAGTTTGCTTATATGCGGCGGTGTAAATTCCGGAAAGACAACTCTTCTGCGTGATTTGTGCCGGCTATGCGGTATGAAGAATAAGGTTGTGCTGATCGACGAGAGAAGTGAACTGGCAGCTTCGGTCGGAGGAATCCCGACTAACGACGTTGGTATTCAGAGCGATGTTCTTGACGGATGCGTCAGAAGCGAAGGTATTGTGTCTGCCATAAGGTCACTTTCGCCGCAGATCATTTTTACCGACGAGATCAGCACTCCAGCCGATGCCGATGCGATAATGCAGGGATTCGGAAGCGGCGTGAAATTTGCTGCAACTGTTCATGCCGGAAGCTTCAGTGAGCTTCTTGCGAGAGGCGTCACTCGCTCGCTTATTGACGCTGGAGTATTTGATTATGCAGTAATACTTGCCGGCGAGTCGATGCCTGGAAGGATAAGCGAGATCAGGAGGCTGAGGACTAATGTTTGACATTGGAGCTTTCTTCTGCCTATTTGCCGTCGGAACAGTTATTGGAGCTTCACTTTCGGACAGGCTGAGGCTGCTGCGCAATTATGATCGTTCGCTCATGACGATGATGAACCAGATATCCGTTATGATTCGTTATCAGGCGCTTGACGTCTATGAAATAACAACGTCGCTGAGGCAGCTTCCGGCGTGTGCGGAACTTCATTTCCTCAGGCTGCTGCCGACACAGTATGAGCCGTCTCAGGATTTTCATCAGGTCTGGAAGGTGGCGATCCTGTCGGATAAAATGCTTGGAAGCGAGGAAGCTGAGCTTCTCCTTGAGTTCGGATGCAGCTTTGGAATGAGCGATGCAGAGGGTCAGCTCAGTTCTCTTGAAGCTGCACTGGCATCTTTGAGTGAGATCGAGAAAAGGCGCAGTGAGGAATATGCGAAAAAAGGAAAGCTTTACCGGAGTGTAGGAATGCTCTTCGGGGTTATGGCTGGTATAATCGTTATCTGAACAGAAAGGATGTGCATCGATGGATATAGATCTTATTTTCAAAATCGCCGGAACAGGAATAATCGTAGCTGTTCTCAATCTTGTACTTAAGCGTGCTGAGCGTGAGGAACAGGCGATGCTGACGACGCTTGCGGGACTGATTGTCGTACTGGTTGTGATAGTTGAGGAGATCGG
>JBGVIW010000162.1:0-2250 GCA_045128995.1 Ruminococcus sp. | reverse complement strand
CGCTCATATCAACGTCCGCAACGCTGTAAACGGTGAGACTATCACTACTCTTGACGGCGTTGAGCGTGCTCTTACTGAGGATATGCTCGTTATCGCTGATGAAAAGAAGCCTGTTGCTGTTGCTGGCGTTATGGGCGGTGAGTTCAGCGGTATTATGGACGATACTACTACTGTTGTTTTTGAGTCAGCTTACTTCGAGCCTTCACAGGTTCGCCGTACATCAAAGGCACTCAAGCTCAAGACTGATGCTTCCTCACGCTACGAAAAAGGCGTTGATCCGCTTATCAGCATGACTTGTCTCGAGAGAGCTTTCCAGCTCGTTGAAGAGCTTGGCGCAGGTGAGGTTATCCGCACTGTTATCGACGCTGACTACTCAGACAGAACCCCTGTTTCTGTTGAGTTCAACGCTCAGTGGATCAATGATTTCCTCGGCACAGACATCTCTGAAGCTGGCATGGTCGACTACCTCACTCGTCTCGGATTTACTGTTGACGGTGACAAGGTTTATGCTCCGTCATTCAGAATCGATATCGAATGCAAGGCTGATATCGCTGAGGAAGTTGCCCGCATCTTCGGTTATAACAACATCCCCTCTACTGAGTTCAGAGGAGTTGCCGAGGCTGAGCTGACTGCTGAGCAGAAGTTCACAAGAGCACTCCAGAATACTATGGTAGCCCTCGGCGGTTACGAGATAGCAACCTACTCATTCGTTTCACCCAAGTACTTCGATAAAATCAATCTCCCTCAGGAAAGCAAGCTCCGAAAGACCGTTACTATCACAAATCCGCTTGGCGAGGATACAAGCGTTATGAGAACTACTGTCATCCCGTCTATACTCGAGGTACTCTCATTCAACTACAACAACCGCAACGAGAAGGCCTGCCTCTTTGAAATCGGCAAGGAATATATCCCCGTTGACGGTCAGCAGCTCCCCGATGAGCCTCAGCGTCTTGCTGTAGGAATGTACGGCGGAAATGTAGATTTCTATGACCTCAAGGGTGTGGTTGAGACTGCGCTCGCTGAAATGGGAATCACTGACGTTGAATACATCCGTGCCAAGGACTCTGACGCATTCGACGAGGCTTGCGCTATGCATCCCGGAAGAAGCGCTGTTATCCTCAAGAACGGTACTCCGCTCGGTATCATGGGCGAAATTCATCCTGAGGTTCAGGAGACATACGAGATCGGCACTAAGACCTACGTGGCTAAGCTCTGCATCCCTGAGATGATGGACAACGCTGCCGGCGAGATCGTATATAAGCCGCTTCCGAAGTTCCCTGCTACTACCCGTGACCTCAGCCTTATCTGTGATGATGAGACTCCTGTTGCTGAGCTTGAAAAAGCTATCAAGGGTGCTGTTGGCAAGATTCTCGAGAAGGTTACTCTCTTCGATGTTTACAAGGGCAAACAGATCGAGGATGGCAAGAAGAGCGTTTCATACTCTCTTATCATGCGCTCACACGAAGGCACGCTCACTGATGAGCAGGCTGACGGAGCTGTTAAAAAGGCTCTCAAGGCACTCTCCGCTATCGGCGCTGAGCTCAGAGCTTAATTCAGTACCACACAAAATAATTTAATCACCTTTCATTGCGGTGATATTCTTATTGGAGTTTTACTCGTAACTATTGAGGAAAACCCTTTTGAAAAAGGGTTCTTCCTCAAGCTCCTTTCCTAAAATTTTCGTATTAAATTTCAGCCTGACAGGGCACACTTAGAGAAATAGTAAAATTTCTCATTTACTGTGTAAGTGTGCCCTGTCAGGCTGAAATTTGTATAAAAGTCTTTGGAAAGGGGTTCGGGGGAGAACCTTTCCTCAGAAAGGTTTCCCCCGATAAATACATATAAACTCCAATAAGAATATCACTGCTATGGAAGGAAACAAATTAATTACAATACTGCGAGCTTACCAAAGCTCTCCTTGAGTGCAGGGTAGATCTCCCTGTAGAGCTGGTAATATTTCTCGTATTCAGGTACATTCTGAGCGTTGGGAGCCTGGATCTTGTCGGTTCTGACTATCTCAGAGCAAGCTTCAGATACGCTGCTATAGAGTCCTGCGCCCACGCTTGCAAGAATAGCAACACCAAGCGCCGGACCTTCCTTGGAAGCAGCTGTCTTAACCTCACAATTATACAGGTCGGCAAGCATACTTCTCCACAGCGGTGAAGAACCTCCGCCTCCGCATGCCATCATGTCGCTCACGCTTACGTTCATCTCACGGAAAACCTCTACACAATCACGAAGTGAATATGT
>JBGVIW010000161.1:0-4052 GCA_045128995.1 Ruminococcus sp. | reverse complement strand
AAATATATCACAGGCGCACTCGAAAAGGGCGGTACACCAGTAATGGTAACGACAGTTATCGGACTGAAGGCATATTCAAACGGAAAGTTCGTGAACAGCTATACGAACTATTGTCAGGCAATGAAGGATATGGCTGCAAAGTACAGTATTCCATGTATCGACCTCAATTCACTCATGGTTGATCATTACAACTCAATAGGCTACGATGCAGCGTATTATTACCATCTGATCTCAACAGAGCTTTCCGACACGGACATGACTCATTTCACGGAGACTGGCGCAAACGCAGTAGCCGGACTTGTAGCAAACGCTATCAAGGGACTTGGACTTGATATTTCGAGCAAGGTAAAATAAGCCGCTGAATATCAGTTGGTATTCCTGAATTCCTTTGGGGTTATCCCATAATATTTTCTGAAGATCTTTCCGAAGTAGCTTATGTGATTAAAGCCGCAGGCGAAACAGATCTCAGTAATTTGCATATCGGTTGAAAGCAGGAGGTTTACCGCTTGCTTCAGCCGATATTCGTTTAGATAAGCAATAGGCTTTTTATCGATCATGTTTTTAAAACATCTGAAGCATTCACTTTTGCTGATATTAGCCGATTTTGCGATCTCATCAATAGTGATCTCCCTGTGAAAGTTTTCGTGGATGAACGAAAGCATTTCTTTCAGGCGCATTTCATTTATGTTCGACTTTCGGCTGACAGCAGAAGGATGAGGCTCTTTCAGGAGATTTTTCGAGAGATTATACCAAAGCTCACTTACAAGATTTCGGCATTTCAGCTCATATCCCCATGAATCGGAGCCTGAAAGCTCAAATAAAGCCCTGACTACTTCAAGCATTTTCCTCTGCCATTCCGTATCAGGAGAGAGCATCATGCCTTTTACAGACTCGTCGGCGATGATCGGACGTATGTATTTACGATAAATCAGATCAGATCCGCAGTCACCAATGAAATCCGGATGAAAACAAATGGTGGTCATGATCGGCTTTTCCTTGTCATCAAAGGGAATTTCCTTATGCATAGTGTTGGAGTTGATAAAGAAACCCTCACCTGCGCTGACATCGATTCTCGTGTCGTTGATAAAACAGGTTACCTTTCCGGACAGAACAACTGCGATCTCGATCTCCGGATGCCAGTGCCAGTCTATAATGTGGTTGTCGTACCACGAAAAATCATTTTTATAGATCTTCATTGGAAACTGAGGCGTGCCGTGAGAAACAGACTCACGAAACTGTCGGCGTTTGCTGTAGTCAGCAAAGTTATCAAAATCATGATTCAAGCATATCACTTCCTGTGTTTGGGAATATCGTTATAGTTTCTGCGTGTTTTATGATAGAAAATTATAGGTGATGATGTTATTATTATAACTGATGGCAACGTGTACGTCAAGAATTAAAAAACAAAAAGGAGTTAATTGTTATGAAATTTTCTGATGGTTTCTGGCTCAATAAGCCGGGATACAATGTAAACTATGCAACTCAGATGTACGAGATAGAAGCTGATGACAGATCTATCACCGTATATGCTACAAATCAGTGGATCGGAAACCGAGGTATGACTTTAGGCGGCCCTATGCTCACTATCAGATTCACATCTACCCTCGAGAACAGCATCAAGGTAAATATCGAGCATTTCTCCGGCGCTCTCGAAAAAACACCGTCCTTTACTCTCTATGAGGACGCTTCTTTCAAACCTATTGTGAACAAGACAGAATCTGGCTACGAGCTTATTTCCGGAAAGACTAAGGTCGTTATCGGAAATCAGGGCGGCGCATGGGATGTATCCTACTGGTACGAGGATAAACTCCTCACAAAGGAAGGCTGGAGAACTACCTCCCTCATCGAAGAGGAAGAGTGGCTCAACAGACAGCGTATCGCTGCAAAGGAAGGTACACGATTCTATGCAGATTCAACAAGCAGAGATAATTCATACATCCGTGAGATGCTCAACATTTCAGTAGGTGAGTATATCTACGGCTTCGGCGAGAAGTTCTCTACATTCGTAAAGAATGGTCAGAGCGTTGAGGTATGGAATAATGACGGTGGAACATGTTCTGAGCAGAGCTATAAATCTATCCCGTTCTATGTTTCTTCACGCAACTACGGTGTATTCGTAAATCACCCCGAAAAGGTAGATTTCGAGGTTGCAAGCGAAACTGTTTCAAAGGTATCCTTCTCGGTTCAGGGACAGCGTCTCGAATACTTTGTATTCGGCGGCGAGACAGTAGCTGATGTTATCTCAAATTATACAACACTTACTGGCAAGCCTGCACTTCCGCCTGCTTACACATTTGGACTCTGGCTCTCAACTTCCTTCACAACAAACTATGACGAGGCAACAGTAACCTCCTTTATCGAGGAAATGGAAAGAAGAGAGATCCCTCTTGAGGTGTTCCACTTTGACTGCTTCTGGATGAAGGAATTCGAGTGGTGCGGATTTGAGTGGGACAAGAGAATGTTCCCTGATCCAAAGGCAATCATCTCCCGCCTCAAAGAAAGAGGACTAAAGATCTGCGTATGGGTAAACTCATATGTCGGTCAGCGTTCAGCAGCCTTCAAGGAGTGCGCAGAAAAGGGTTACTTTATCAAGAATAAGGACGGCTCCATCTTCCAGTGCGATATGTGGCAGCCCGGACTTGCGATCATCGACTTCACAAATCCCGGCGCAAGAGAGTGGTATGCTGGAAAGATCAAGGAGCTTGCAGCTCTGGGCGTAGACGCTATCAAGACTGACTTCGGCGAGAGAATCCCGACTGATGTAATGTACTACGACGGTTCTGATCCGTATAAGATGCATAATTACTACACATACCTTTATAATAAAACGGTATTTGAGGCTCTTCAGGAAGCTAAGGGTATGAATAATGCCTGCCTGTTTGCACGTTCAGCAACAGTAGGCGGACAGCAGTTCCCTGTACACTGGGGCGGAGACTGCTTCTCTAACTACGAGTCAATGTGGGAAACTCTCAGAGGAGGACTCTCACTCTGTCTTTCTGGATTTGGCTTCTTCTCACACGATATCTCCGGCTTTGAGGCAACTGGTACACCCGACCTCTATAAGAGATGGACAGCGTTCGGACTTATGTCAACACATTCCCGCTACCACGGAAATTCATCCTACCGTGTGCCGTGGAACTTTGATGAGGAGAGCTGTGATGTATCACGTCACTTCGTAAACCTCAAGGGCAAACTCATGCCATATCTCTTCGCTAATGCAGTTAATACCCACAAGACAGGCGTACCGATGATGAGAGCAATGGTTATTGACTATTCATACGATAGAGCGGCTCTTACAGTTGATACACAGTATATGCTCGGAGATTCACTCCTTGTAGCTCCTGTATTCAGCGAAGACGGAATGTGCAGCTTCTATCTGCCGACAGGCGGTACATGGACTGACATCCAGACAGGCGAACAGCTCGAGGGCGGAAACTGGTATACAAAGCAGTACGATTACTTCGGAATGCCTCTCTACGCAAAACCGAATTCTATCATCGTATACGGTAACTTTGATAAGACTGTAGAATATGACTACGTTGATAACATGAAGATCGTGGTATACGGTATCGAGGACGGCAAGACAGTCGAGACTGTAGTGTATGATAAGGATGCGTCGATCGCAGCTGAAATCAAGGCAGTCCGCAGCGGTGATACTCTTACAGTAACAGTTACCGGAACAGATAAGCCTTTTACAGTTGAAAGCACACAGGGACTTAATATCAATATTACAAAGTAATACGATAATAGATCGCAATACAGCCGGAAAGAACATTATTGTTCCTTCCGGCTTTTTGTTTGAAAAAGTGTACTGAATGATCTGCATGAAATGCAGGAGTAACATACCCCAGACTATATCTCAACATGACTGGAATATAATGAAATGTTATTTATAGCCAAAAATTTTCAAATCCAGCGCTTTTTTTAAGCTTATTTTAAGAATGAATCCCTATAATGGAAACATACAAGATAGTTCAATCGGTTTACCATAAATAAAAAGGAGAATGATTCAAATGAAAACAAATAATCTAAAAAGAGTACTTGCCGGAGTA
>JBGVIW010000160.1:0-3884 GCA_045128995.1 Ruminococcus sp. | reverse complement strand
AAGTTCTCCAGAATAATATCCTTCTCCTCGATACCGAGATCCAGCAGCTCGGCGCTGATATTACTGCTGCCGAGGCAAGTATCGCTCAGCTGAATACCGATATTTCCGCTCAGGAGGCTGAGGTGGACTCGAATATCGAGCTGTTCAAGGATCGCCTCTGTGCAATGTATGTTACCGGCGGCGACAGCCTTGCTTCAGTAATACTCGGCTCAGGCGATTTCTATGATATGCTCTCCCGCATGGAGATGATCAATAATATCGCTGCTCATGATGAGGAGCTTGTTAATAAACTCCTCGATCAGATAACTGCGCTCGAGGCTTCAAAAAGTGAACTTGAAACTGTGAAGCTCACTCTTGAGATGAATAAGGTAACTCAGGAGTCAAAAAGAGCTGAGAAGAAAACTGAGGTCGCTAAGCTAGAGGACGCCTATGCAAAGTCCGAGGAGGAGATTGAACGTCTCGCTCTCGAGCAGAAGAAAAAGGAAAAAACTCAGGCAGAGCTTGAATCCGAAAATAAAACTCTCCAGGCTCAGGAGGATGAGATCCGTGAGCAGGAGAGAAAGGCTGCGGAGGCTGCAAAGAAAAAGGCAGAGGAAGAGGCTAAACGCAGGGAAGAAGAAGCTAAGAAGAATCAGAATAATCAGAATAATTCCAGTTCTTCAGGCAACGCTTACGTCGAGGAGAATATCGTTATCGATGTAGCTCCGGCAGCAAGCGGCTTCTCATGGCCTGCACCGGGATTCTATATGATCTCCAGCCACTACGGTTACAGATGGGGAACTACTCATCGTGGAATCGATATAGCCGGCGGAGGAATCTCCGGAGCGTCAGCCTGCGCTTCAAAGGCAGGTACGGTAATCGGCGTAAAGAATTCCTGCTCGCATAACTCACCTAAGTATTCCAACTGCTGCGGAAACGGCTACGGTAACTATGTTCTCGTTTCGCATGGTGACGGCTATACCACTCTTTATGCTCATCTTTCAAGCGTAAGCGTGTCAGTCGGCGATTACGTTTCTCAGGGACAGCAGGTCGGCAGGATCGGCTGTACAGGCTACTCCACAGGCTTCCACCTCCATTTTGAGGTGCGATATAACGGAGTCGCTCAGGATCCAGAGAAATATGTCGGATAATACATATTACAATTATAAATTAATGGGCAGTTCAACGCTGCCCGTTTTTTTCCACTAAGCAGTCCGGAATGGCTGCGGTACCCGAAAGCGATGATGAATAATGAATAAAAAAATAAGCCTCGGGCTGGCACTTAGTCTCATAGCTATCGCATCGGCGATAACATTTATAATGACCTCATTTTTTTCGCTCCAGAGCTTCAATGAAAAGGTTGTGGATGTGAACGAGAAGGCAAAGAAATACAGCTCCCTTCAGACGCTCGACAGCTACGTAAGGGAAAATTACTTCGGTGAGATCGACGAGGATGAACTGAGCGATGAGATCCTGAAGGGGTATGTCAAGGGTCTGGGAGATGAGTATTCCCGCTACCTTACACCGGAGGAGTATCAGAATGAGCTGAGCGAAAGTGCCGGCGAGCTTGTCGGACTTGGACTTACTCTCACTCAGGATGAGAGCGGATATATCCGTATCGTTGAGATCCTCGAGGATTCACCTGTAAATGACTCAAATCTCTCGCCGGGAGATATCATTACCTATGTTGACGGCACAGATGTACTTGTTGCTGGTTTTGAAGAGTCTATCGAGGCGATGCAGGGTCAGGCTGGAACGGAGATCACTATTACCGTGCGCCGTGACGGCATTGACAGGGATATGACCTTCGTACGCCGTGCTATCGAGGTTCAGACGGTTTCCTATGAGATGCTCAGCGGAAATATCGGTTACATCAAGATCGATTCGTTCAAGAAAAATACGCCGTCGCAGTTTATCGATGCGCTGGAATATTTAAGCTCCAATGGCGCACAGGGACTGCTCTTTGATGTTCGAGACAACAGCGGAGGACTTGTAACTGCGCTGGAGGACTGCGTTGATCCGCTTCTTCCTGAAGGTGTGGCGGCTACGGCTGAGTACAAGGACGGACGCTCAGAAACGCTTGTTTATTCTGATGATTCTGAACTTGATCTGCCGATGACGGTGCTGGTAAACGGCAACACAGCAAGCGCCGGAGAGCTTTTTGCGGCGGTGCTTAAGGATTTCGGCAAAGCTGAGCTTGTGGGCGAAAAGACCTACGGAAAGGGTGTAATGCAGATTACTACTCCCTTCAGTGACGGAAGTGCAGTAGTGCTGACTGTTGCTGAGTATAAGACAGCCTTCTCTGACTGCTATAACGGAGTGGGAATTACACCCGATCATGTTGTCGACGAGAGTGCCGATGAACAGTATAATAAAGCGGTCGAGGTAATACGTCTGGCGATCGCTCAGAAAGACTGAAATAACGACTGATAAACTGCTGATTCAAGTGTAATCAGCAGTTTTTTTGTGCATAAAACGACAGGGAAATTCCGTCAGAAGTGGTATAATTGGTGCATAAACAGGAATAAGGGTGATGAAGAGGATGTTCATAACAAAAGAAAATGAAAAAACACACTTCCTGCATCAGGCAGCAGCTTTTCTGGCGGCGTCGGCTGGAGGCTTTGTGCTAGCTGAAACGGAGCTTGCCGGAACGCCGTCATTCGCAGGAATATCCCTTGCCGGAGCATTGGCACTTCCACAGTCAGCTGCCGTACTGGCAGGAAGCATACTTCGCTATGTGCTGTCCGGAACAGTTCCTGAGAGCATTATCCAGATATCTGCGATGATAATAATTCTGATATACAAGCTGATTTTCGACAGCGCACAGGATGCGAAATACAGCGGTATAAGTACAGGTGCAGCCGTCCTTACTGCCGGAGCTGCGGTATCAGCACTCATCGGAGAGCTTTTGTACAAGCTGGTTTTCTACATATTTTACGGCGCACTAGCCGGAGTCACGGCGTATGCGATCGCATTGATCGCTGCGAGCCTGCGCCATCAGCTTGTGCTGGATCTTTCATCGACGGTGAGCTGGGCGTATGCGGTCGTGTATACGATAATTACAGCTTCGCTCTGTTCAGCTGAGATGCCATGGGTGAATCCAGGAATTGCCGCAGGAATTGCAGTAACTCTCACAGCGGCGTATTATTACCGCCACACTGGAGGCGTGATATGCGGATCACTGACGGTCTGCGGAGCATTTCTTGCGTCGCAGTCATTAGGAATGTCGGTAGCAATGCTTCCGGCAGCCGGACTTCTGACCGGCTACTTCCGCAGGCGAAGTGTGGGAGCTTCGGCTGGACTTTTTGCGGGGATAAGCTTCATGTTCATGGTCTTTACCGGAATCACAGCAGGCGTGATAAGTGAGATTCTCAATCTTGCAGCGGGGATAGTGATATTTCTAGCGGCGGCGCAGAGTTTTTCTGACAGGTGGATATTTACCGGCAGGGATGCAGGTGCGCTTCCGGGAATTCTCGGCTCAAGGATGAGCTTCCTCGCAGGTTCGATCGCCGCAGTACGCAGAGAATCCGGCAAAATCGCTGAGGTTCTTTCAAGGACAGGAGATGTTCCTGAGGAGATCGAGAAGGCAGGCGAGGAGGTATGCTCCCGATGCCGCAGGCGGATCGAATGCTGGCACAACAGCTATGACGAGACTTGCCGTGGACTGAAAAAACTTACGGGAATGGCTGAAATAAGCGAAGAGAAATTCCCATACGAACTCAGCGAATGCCTCCGCAAGGACGAGCTTATCAGGACGTTTGAACGCTCTGCACGAGAGAAAATGACGGCAAAGCTGCTTTCACTGAGATTCTCGGAAAGTCAGCGGCTCCTGTCAGAGCAGATAAAGATCATTGAGGAGATAGTTCAGTCCGCTGGCGAACGGATGGAGGTGCGCTACAGCGAGC
>JBGVIW010000159.1:0-3336 GCA_045128995.1 Ruminococcus sp. | reverse complement strand
GAGATGTCAGCGAAGCTGACAGAGGGTACGGGTGCCGGTTAGGCAGAACCTTTCCTCAGAAAGGTTTCCCCCGATAACTACATATAAAGCTCCTACAAGAATACCACCGCTATGAAACGGGACATTTTTTATACAGGCAGATTACTGCATACCGCCTTTAGTGTAGAAGTTGTTCTGGATTATGTAAGCGCATCCGCCGATGAAGTTATTCTTTCCGTCGAGCTTGCTGAGAATAATTCTATCAGCGATGTCCTCGCCGATAAGACGGATGATCTCACGCTTAACGTAATCGAACTGCTTCTCGTTGAGTTTATAGTTGTGGAGGATGATTCGCTGAGCAAAGTGACCTACAGCGAGATTGTTAATAAAGATGGCATACTTAGCGATGATACCGTCGACGATGTTTTTGACAGTTTCATCTCCTCTCATGAGAGCCATGAAAACGCTGTCGGTATTGATCTTGCTCTTGTCGCCTTCAGTGAGGTCGTAAAGCACAGGAGTCTTGTCTTTTGAAAATACCTCGTAAAATGCGTTAAGAACAGCACCTC
This sequence comes from Ruminococcus sp., assembly GCA_045128995.1. GTDB lineage: Bacteria > Bacillota > Clostridia > Oscillospirales > Ruminococcaceae > Ruminococcus. The sequence continues at coordinate 2,788 of JBGVIW010000159.1, read as the reverse complement.
TTGAAAGCTCAGCCTTAATAGAGCCGTCAGGATATCCTTCGTAGGATCTGCCGCCCGGGTTGACGATATACTTCTCGATGAGGTATGTATATGAATAGTAGTCGCTTGACAGCTCGTTTTTGTTGAGCATAGCGAGATTGATCTGGTTGCCGTTATGGAGGAAAGCCTGATTGATCTGGTAGCCGTTGACAGTTCTGAAGTCATTGCTAGCGAGCGCCATAAGACCGATAGCATTTCCGCACTGAACGTCGATATCGACGCCGCTTGAGATCTTGTCGATGAAGCCTGTAAAATCAAGCACGCCATCCTTGTAGAAGATCTTGAGCTTGCCCCACATTGAAGGGACGATACCGATACCGATACCGAGCATTTTGTCCTTGGTAAGGCAGCTATTCTCCATCATTTCATTGCTTTTCTCGATAATGAAAGCGATGATATCCTTGCTGGTAGTTCTGTCCTCGATGGGCATGCTAGCCTTATCGAGCACGTCTGACTGGAGGTTAGTAAGACCGATCGTAACTTCTTTTTCATCGATAGTAGCGCCGAGGGCGAACTTGCAGTTCATATTGATATCGATGAGGATCTTTCTTCTACCTTTCTGGAGCTTCTCGGTATTGATAGGAGCCTCACCTATCTCAACGAGGACGCCTTCTTCGATCATTTCGTTGGTGATAATCGTAACAGCGGCTCTGGTGATTTCGAGAGCGCTTGCCACATCAACTCTTGAGATCGGGCCAAATTCTCTGATGACACGGAGAATCTGCATTCTGTTTCTTCTTTTCAGGTCAAGCTTGCTGATGCCGCGTTTTTCCATAATGTAATACCCCGTTTCATAAAAATTTTCACGAACACTGCGCATGCCGGTGCGCAGAAATAATAAAAAGATTGATGCATTTATTATAACATATTTTCCTGAAAAAAGAAATACAAAAACTTTAAAAGCCCAAAACTTCAGCTATAATTACAATTTTTTAAACTATTTCGCTGATTTTTTCAGCAACTTTAACAATTGCAGGTAAAGTGGCTACAGAGAGGACAGTTCCGGCTGCAAATATCTCGGAAGAGTAGAGCGAGTTCTTTCCATAGCGAAGGGCGAAGAGTGTGCACATAGCCGCCGGAGGAGCTGCTGCGGCGACGAGAACGGTCATCCTGACTTTTTCGTCGATATCGAGAAGAGTTAGTCCTGTCATAAGAATGAGTGGGATAACAATAAGTTTTAGCAGGCAAATGTAATATATTCTAGGCTTTTTCAGCAGCTTTATGACGTTGGTCTGGGAGATAGTGATGCCGGAGACGAGCATTGCAAGGGGAGTGTTCATATCGGCGATAAACTGAAGCGCCTGCGCTGGAACAGAGGGGATCTTGATCTGAGCGAAAAACATGACGATGCCGAGTGCGATGGCGATGATCGTCGGCGAGTAGAGTACTTTTATCGCTTGTTTTAGGTTCTTTTCTCCGGAGATGAGAATGACTCCATGAGTCCAGACGGAGATGTTGAATACGGTTATGAATGCTGTCAGATAGAACACGCCCTCAGCTCCGAAAAGCGCATTCATAAGCGGGATTCCCATAAATCCGCAGTTTGAATAGGTAGAAGCAAAGCGCTCGATGGCGGTATCACGCTGAGGCTTGCTGCGGACAAGAATATAAGAGACGGTGATCATTATAATAAATGCCGCAGCCGAGAGTCCGAATGTTATCAGAAGATTTTTTGCGAGTTCGGGGCGGTAATCTGTCTGGAAGGACATAAGTATGACAACAGGGTTCACGACCTGAAGCACCAGCGATGAGAGCTGGCGGTTAGTATCCTGACTGATGATTTTTGTTTTTGAGCATAATATTCCGACAAGTATAAGTACGAGCATTATAATTGTCTGGTTTAGAATTATAGAAGCCATTTTTCCTCCTGAGCCGTGCGGCGATGATTTCAGTGAATATTATATCACGTTTCTTCAGGAATATCAATATGCAGAAGTGCTTGACATTGAGGTTGAAGATGGTATAATATTGTTGAAAAAGGAGTGATTTGATGAAAATTGCATATCTGATTCCGGCGGCAGTACTGCTGTTGACTGGCTGCGGAAAAGAGCAGGAGGATACCGGGAAAATCAAGCCGTCCGGCGATATAGCGCAGTTCCGTGAGCTGCATGATGGAGATGAACGACAGCTTGTGATGCGCTATGAGTCTTCCATTGGCTTCGGATTACAGTATGAGTGCTTTACGAGGGTAATTGATGTATATAATGATGCCACTGTTGATGTATATGGCGAGGCTGCTGAAGTTCCTGAGGAAGATAATTGCCGTGAGACGATATCTATTGGCGAGGACGGCTATGAAGCGATAATTGACGGTATTTCTGAGACTGGAGTAGATGTCATGCCTAAGGTTGAGTGCGATGATCAGGCGTGTGACGCTGGGTCGGCATATATGACGTTTTATGATGAGACTGGCGAGTACAATTCTCTTGGAGGATATTGTGTGATCGACGAGAAATTTGAGGCTCTGGTTGATATCATCTGCGAGAACGTGCCGGAAGATGAGCGTATCTCTGTATATGAAGCGTTTGAGCAGGTTTATGCTGACGCTCTGTTTGCAGAAGATGAATAATAATAAAAAGACTGCGGAGTTTTCCGCAGTCTTTAATGTTTGGACATGAAAAAACCCGTCCTGTTGGACGGGTTAATAAATTGGTGCGAGTAATGGGACTTGAACCCATACGTCTGTCGACACACGCCCCTCAAACGTGCCTGTCTGCCTATTCCAGCACACTCGCAAAGTACTTTAATA
>JBGVIW010000158.1:0-3678 GCA_045128995.1 Ruminococcus sp. | reverse complement strand
TCCTCGACATCGTTGAAGGTGATCTTCGTCTCATTTTTGAGGTAGCCATTATTCTGCTTGAGATATGCATCTATCTGCGAAACAAAAGCCTGCTTGACAGCACGCTCAGGTGAACCGCCATGCTCGAGAAAGCTTGAGTTGTGGTAATACTCGATATGCTTGACCTTATTAGAAAAAGTAACGGCAACGTTAAGTTTCACCTTATACTCCGGCTTATCCTCACGGTCACGGCCTTTTCTGTCGGTCTGCCAGCTCTGGATCGAAGTAAGGTTCTTATCTCCGGCAATTTCCGTAACGTAGTCGATGATTCCGTTTTCATAGATATATTCAGTTTCAGTAAAACCGCCTGATTCATTCTCTGTACGCAGAACGAACAGGATATTTGGATTTACGACTGCCTGGCGTTTGAGAATATCATGAAAATACTCATCCGAAACTGCAATATCCGTAAATACATCGAGATCGGGACGCCAGCGTGTTTTTGTACCGGTCTGCTTCTTGCGGCAGGCTTCCTTCTTCAGTCCGCCAACATTCTCGCCCTTTTCAAAATGAAGAGTATATTTATATCCATCACGGATTACCTCTACATCCATGAATTCAGATGCAAACTGTGTTGCGCAGAGTCCGAGTCCGTTAAGACCGAGTGAATACTCGTAGGACTCGCCATCAGCGTCATACTTTCCGCCGGCATAAAGCTCACAGTATACAAGCTCCCAGTTATATCTCTGCTCTGTATTGTTGAAATCCACAGGACAGCCTCGTCCGAAGTCCTCAACCTCGACCTCGTGATTTTTGTAATGCGTTATAATTATTTTATTACCATAACCCGAACGAGCTTCATCTATTGAGTTTGAGATGACCTCGAAAATTGAATGCTCGCAGCCATCGAGTCCATCTGATCCGAAAATAACAGCCGGACGCTTTCTTACCTTATCCGCTCCCTTGAGCATGGTAATACTTTCATTACCGTAATCCTTATTCTTAGCCATTATAATTCGCCGTAAACCGGCAGCTCCTTTCTGACGCATTTTTTTACAATCATTATAATGATATCACATTTTCAAAATAAATGCAAGGAATTTTTATCCCTGCCTGCTGCTGACCTGTTTGGATCCTATTGTAACAAAAACACCTCTGGTATAAAACCAGAGGTGTTATCATTATGTTGTGTTATTTTGATTTTGAGAATCATTCTCCTAAAGCAGCCATGATCTCGTCCAGAGTCATGGGAGCGCTGATATAGATATAATCACCAGCCTCATATGCTGCGCACTCTTCAGGAGTAACCTCCGCTCCGTCAATGTAGCTCACGCTCACGTTTCCGGCAGTATCAAATTCGTCCTCATCGGGAGTTCCGTTCCCATTAAGATCTTCGTAATTATGAGTTTCTATAACTACCACTTCTTCCAGCTCAAAAGCATCATTCATAGCCATGTAGGTTGTATATCCTACAAGTCCAGCGTAATCGCTGTTGTAATTTTTGAGGCTGTTTGCTTCGGGGACATACGCATAGCCGGTGTTTCCCATAGCTCCGTAAGCCCACTGATCCATGAGAGTATAAACATTTCCATCACTGAATGTGTAGAGGCTCTGATAATAGCCATCGTGTCCAGCAACAAGCTCCGGGATATCATCATCATTGAAATAAATGAGGTTGAATCCGACATTCTCATCAGCAGACAGAGATTCGATGATCTCCTTATATGCAGCCTTATATGCAGGCTCCTCAACTACCGGAGTTTCATCCTCAGGAGTTGTAGGGTCGTCGATGCCGAAGTATTCGCATACTGAGAGTCTTTCTCCCTCTGTTGTAGCTGTATATGAGTAGTATGTAAGCACTCTTGAAGCGTCAAGCGCATCGATCGCACCGTCAGGCTCTACATCGGCAGCAATTTCCTGAGCCGGAATGAACTTACTTCTGTGTCCGGTTGCAGTAGCAGCATATACTGTAAGAATATCCGACGCATCGAGCGCATCCACGTTTCCGTCGCCGGAAACATCTCCGAATGCATAGTCAAGATCAATTGCGATAAACTCATAGTTATTCTCAGCAGCAAAAGTCTTAGCTGTTGAATCATAATTGCCGTAAATTACAAACCTCGAGTTGACATTGCTGCACGCATCGGCAGCGATCTGGATCTCACTGTTGAGGAAAGAAAGTCCCTCAAGATTTACTGCGCTCTCGAATGCATTTGCGGCAACAGATTCTACAGATTCCGGAACCTCGTAGAAATCTCTCTCAGCAGCATTAGGATACTTGATAAGCACAGAGCCATCCTTACTGAATACTACGCCGTCAACTGCTGAAAGTGACTCACTCGACTCGGGAACAACAAATCCTGTAATATTCTGATTATCAGAAAAAGCATCCTTGCTGAATGAAACTGCGCTTTCAGGGACAATATACTCGCCGGCACGTCTGCCGTTTGGATATCTTAAAAGTTCCTTGCCATCCTTGGTGAACAGTACACCGGAGATGGATGCAAGTGTCTGGTTTTCAACAGAAACATAGTAGTTCAACAATGCAGTTGAACCAGAAAAAGGAGTTCCTGTAATTCCGGCAAATGATGTACCAAAGGAAATATCATCAAGAGGAGTACAGTTATAGAATGCGTTATCTTCAATCACAATTACTGAATCAGGCATCATATATGAAGATGCTTTTTTTCCGGAAGGATATTTGATAAGTGTATCTACTGTCTTATTGAAGAGCACTCCATCAAAAGCAGCGTATGACTCGTTATCCTCGTCAACCTTGATTGAAGCGAGTGATGAACATGTATCAAAAACGCCGGGAGCGATTATAGCTGTATTTACAGGAAGCTCGATCGTACTGAGGGATGTACATCCAGCGAATGCGTCAGCTTCGATCATCTCGGCACTGTTGATAATGATAGAAATGAGTGCTGAGTCACCGGAAAATGCTGATTCGCCGATAGAAACAACTCCGCTTCCGATAACTGCTGTTGTAAGGTTTTCCATTGAAGAAAATGCACCAGTACCGATCGAAGTTACGCTGTCAGCGATCGTTACTGTGTAAAGCTTAGATCCGGCAAATGCATAATCTGCGATCGAAGTTACTGTTGAGGGAACTGCATATCCAGCTGAACCCTTTGCGGAAGGGTAACAAATAAGCTCGCTCGCATCCTTGTTGAAAAGTATTCCGTTATCGCTGGAATACACAGCATTCTCCTCAGCTACGTTGATTTCCTTAAGAGCGCTTTCCTCTCTGATAACAGAAAGGTCGATAGTCTCAACTGAAGCCGGGATATTGAGAATAGACAGACTTGCACAGCCGCTGAAGGTATTTCCGTCTACAGCGGTAAGTCCTGCACCTATAGTAAGCTCCTCGAGAGCGATGATCTGCTTCATTGCATTCGGAGCGATCTCAGTAACAGTATCAGGGATCACATAGGATGTCTCCTGCTTACCATAAGGATAGAGAATGAGCTTAGTCATGTCCTTGTTATAAAGCACGCCATCAACTGAAGCGAAGGACTCTGACTCAGCAGCAACATCAATAGCTGTAAGTCCGGTGATATTGTCAAATGCGCCATCCTCGATCTCTGTAATTGAAGCCGGAAGCACAAGATTTCCGATCGGGCCGTCGCACTCAAGCTTTCCGATAGTTGTTACCGGAATTCCATTAACCTCAGAAGGAATAGCTACCGCTTCAGC
>JBGVIW010000157.1:0-4074 GCA_045128995.1 Ruminococcus sp. | reverse complement strand
AAGTGGTCGAGGGTTACAGGGGCGAGAAGCCCCTATCGACCGCAGGTCGATGCGCCAGCTTAAAGCAGTCAACCGCACGATAGTGCCAGATTGACGGACGGCTTTCTTCTGCTGCCCTAAGACGTATTTTGCAGCCTTTATAGGGACAAACTGAGTATGCTCCTAGTTTTTTTGTGAAAGGGAGGTTCTTAACAGGAGCGATGACCCTCTGTCAGCTTCGCTGACATCTCCCTGCAGTGTAGGGAGTCACCCTTGACCCCGCAAGCCTTTTGAAAAAGGCTTGAGCAAAAAACTTTATACTGCCTGCGGCGCATTCACCCTTTTCTTATACAAAAAATCCCACCGGAATTTGTTTAAAATGCCTATGACATTTTCCTGTGGAATATGTTATAATTATTATGATTCAACGTGTAGTTTGCTTGGCGGAACGTAAGTCCGGTTGAGTAAAACTGCACGTTATTTTTTTGGAGGATTGCTATGTTTAAAGTGAACGATACAGTCATATATTCACCCTGCGGAGTGTGCCGGATAGAGGAGATCGCCCTGAGAGATTTCAGCGGCGAGGAGCTTGAATACTACGTCCTGCGACCTGTGAGCGAGGCGAAAAATACCTTTTATGTCCCTGTCAGCAACGAGAATCTCACTTCCCAGATGCGAAAGATTCTCTCCCGAGAGGAGATCGACGAGCTTATACGCATCATGCCGGACGAAAATTCCATCTGGATCGAGGACGAGTCCATCCGCCGTGAGGAGTACAGAAAAATCCTCCGAAGCGGCGACCGCCATGAGCTTGTAAAGCTCATCAAAACCCTCTGGATCCATCAAAAGAACTGCCGTGAGCGCAAGAAAAAGCTCCATATCGCCGACGAGAATTTCCTAAGATCAGCCGAAAATATGCTCTACGACGAGTTCGCATACGTCCTCGGAATCACCAAGGATGAGGTTCTTCCCTACATCAGACAGCATATTTAAGCTTTCTAAAGCCGAATTTTTTGTAAAAATGCACAAAAAACCGGCTTATTTTTCTATGTTTTGGATATGGCAGATTTCACAAAAATAATTGACTTGTTCCGGTTAATGTGCTACAATGTAACGTGTGATAGGATTCTTTTGCGGAATTTCTGCACTGGTTCCGCTGAGATATATAATTTTAAATTCCGCTATAGCACGGCGGAAAACCTATGGGAGGGTTACTAAAAATGAAAAAAGGAAACGGAAAAATCAAACGCATTCTGAGCGTTACGGCAGCTGCTGCATGCATGCTGTCCGCAATCAGACTCGTCCCCTTCAACGGGGATAACGCAGCAGCTGCTGAGACACTGTCTGCATTCGAGATCACTCAGGACATGAAGATCGGCTGGAATATCGGAAATTCACTCGATGCTACTGTGTCCGGAAGCACTGCTACTGTTGACAGTGAGATCGCATGGGGCAAACCTAAGGTTACTCAGGAGCTTATCGATGCTATCAAGGCTAAGGGTTTCAATACTGTAAGAATCCCTACAACATGGTACCAGCACCTCGACGAGAACAATAATATCGATCCTGCATGGCTGGCTCGTGTTCATGAGGTAGTTGATTACTGCTACAAGAACGATATGTATATCATCCTCAACCTCCACCACGAGAATTGGGTAAACCGTGCTGACCTCGGTACGGCTTATGAGGAGATGAAGGTTAAGCTTCTCGATATCTGGCAGCAGCTCGCTGATGAGTTCTCCGACTACGACCAGCGCCTTATCTTTGAGTGTATGAACGAGCCTAGAGCTGTTGGAACAGAGCACGAATGGTGGGGACCGCTCCAGAGTGAGGTCGATACTATCAACAAGCTCAATGCGGACTTCGTAGAACTCATCAGAAACGATGATTCACCCTATGCAGATACACGTCTGCTCATGATCCCCGGTTACTGCGCTTCAAGCGATATCTCCATGATCTCAAAGATCGAGGTTCCCGAGGATGACTATATTGCAGTTTCTATCCACGCATATTCACCCTATGCCTTCACAATGGATAAGACAGTTGCAGACCACAGCGTGTTCACTGACGCTTACAGATCTGAGCTTTTATCTATCCTCGAGGGTATCCGCTCAACATTTATCGAGAACGACGTTCCCGTTGTAATCGGTGAGTTCAGCGCTTCAAACTACGATAATACTGAGGCTCGCTGCGAGTGGGCTGAGTGCTATATCTCAACTACTAAGAAGTACGGAATCCCCTGCGTTCTCTGGGATAACGACGCTAGAGGAAACTCCGATAAGGCAGAGCGCCACGACTATATCAACCGTGATACCTATGAGTGGTATGAGGACTCCGTTCAGGTCGTTGATACAATGATGAGCGTTCTCGCTGACAGCTCCATCGTCTGGGGCAGCGAGGGCAAGGGTCCCGAGTATGTTCACTCTTCAATCGACTCCGGAAAGACACTCTCAACAAAGTCAGAGTCCATCGATGCTTCTGTAACTGGCGGCAACTGCACTGGTAACTATGACGTTTCATGGAGCGCTCTCGAGGGCAAGGAGATCGCAGTTCAGTACACAGGCGATACACCTCTTGCTTGCTTTATGGACAGCGAATGGGGCAACTGGACTCAGATCAATCCCTATACGATCGACAAGGATAAGGGCATCGCTTACTATTCCTACGAGGATATCAAGGCTGCATGGTCTGGTTCATCCGAGCCTGCACACCTCTGCTGCATGACAATGGGCAAGACAACTGTTACAAAGATCGCCCTCATCGACGCTGCTGAGGTAAAGGATCCTTCAACTAATCCGACAAATCCCACAAATCCTACAAACCCCACAAACCCGACAGATCCTACAACCCCCACAGATGACGACTTCGTATTCGAGACAAAGGTTTATGACATCTCACTCGCTGACAGAACATCTGAGGAGGCTGAGGTAGTATTCACAGTACAGGGCGAGCCTGGCGCTAGCATCGGCGGATGCGTAGGCTACGGCACAAATGCTGATGACTGGGTAAATATCGAGTGGAGCTCAACTGTTGCTGCAACCGGCGAGGCTGAGATCACAGTTGATATCTCTGAGATCCCCATGGACTTTGCTAAGGCACAGATCCAGATCTGGTGGTCAACTCTTGCAAAGGTTGACTATCCCTGCGAGTTGGCTGATTATGAGATCGTAAACAACGGTTCCGGCGACGTTACAACAACTGAGCCGCCTGTTCTCGATTATGAGTACGGTGATGCAAACCTCGACGGCGCTGTAGATATCACAGACGTTGTCGCAATCATGCTCCACTGCTCAACTCCCGGCGGTACACTTTCTGTTGAAGCAATCATCTATGCTGACGTTTACCAGAAGGGCGACAATATCAACAATATGGACGCTCTCGCTGTACAGAAGAAGATCGCTCAGCTTATTCCTTCACTCCCTGAGTCTTATATGTAATTAGCAAAATAAAACCTGAGAAGAGTAATCTTCTCAGGTTTTTTGTTTTGTATGGAAAAATATCCGATAGTGTATTTAGCAGGCTACTGGGGAAAACCTTTCTGAGGAAAGGTTCTGCCTAACCGGCACCCGTACCCTCTGTCAGCTTCGCTGACATCTCCCTGCCCCGCAGGGAGTTACCCCGAACCCCTATCCAAAGACTTTTATACAAATTTCAGCCTGACAGGGCACACTGTGAGCAAAGAAAAATTCCTCATTTACTGAATTCAGTGTGCCCTGTCAGGCTGAAATTTAATACGAAAGTTTTAGGGAGGGAGTTTGAGGGAGGACCCTTTTTCAAAAGGGTCTCCCTCAATAACCAACTAAATACACTACCGGTTATCTTTTCAGCTTAAGCTTTTTCTCACGCTCGAGATAATCCTTTGTTTCCTTTGCGACCACGCCGGAAAGAGCGACGAGGGCGATTATATTCGGCAGTGCCATCAGTCCGTTGCAGATATTGGCGATCGTCCACACTGCGTCAACCGTGAGGAATGCGCCCATGAAAACTGCGGCGATGTAAATGCAGCGGAACACCATAGTTGCAGGCTTATTCGAGCCGGTGAGATAGGCAAGGCATTTCTCCGAGTAGTAATTCCAGCCCAGAATCGTCGTAAAT
>JBGVIW010000156.1:0-4793 GCA_045128995.1 Ruminococcus sp. | reverse complement strand
TTTTCTTTATCGAATTCTCAGACCCGAAATGGAATATGACCTTAGGAGAGAGAATCCTCAGCTCGCTTTTTCAGTCGGTAACTGCAAGAACTGCTGGATTCAATACTGTCGATCACTCGATGATGAGGGGTGGAAGCATTGTGATCATGGTAATTCTTATGCTTATCGGCGGTTCGCCTGGTTCTACGGCTGGCGGTATGAAAACTACAACTATTGCTGTTTTGTTTTCTTCCTCGATTTCTGTGTTCCGCCGAAAGAATCAGACTGTTTTCTTCGGCAGAAGCATTCCAGACGGATCTGTAAACCACGCCTCGGCTGTTATGCTTATGTATATTACTATCTTTATCACTGCTGCTGTTGCAATAAGTGAAATTGACAATCTTCCGATAAGAGATTGTTTCTATGAAACTTCATCTGCTATTGCTACGGTAGGTTTGACTCTTGGAATTACTACTAAGCTGAGTACCGCATCGCATTTTATACTTATAATTCTTATGTTCATCGGACGTGTAGGCGGTCTTACACTAATTTATGCCGCAATGTCAAATCATAATCATAATATATCAAAACTTCCTCAGGAAAAAATTATCCTGGGATAGATAGGAGAATCTGTATGAAAACTGTATTGCTTATTGGTTTAGGAAGATTTGGAAGACATATCGCAAGAAAGCTAAACGAACTCGATCATGAGGTGCTTGCTGTTGATCTGAATGAAGAACGTGTACAGAAGGTTCTGCCTTATGTTTCAAGCGCACAAATCGGAGATTCTACCAGTCCGGAATTTCTCGGAACGCTTGGTGTAAGAAACTTCGATGTCTGCATCGTTGCTATTGGCGATAATTTCCAGAGTTCACTTGAGACAACTTCCCTGCTCAAAGAACTGGGGGCTCAAAAGGTCATATCCCGTGCCGCTCGAGATGTTCATGAAAAATTCCTTTTGAGAAACGGTGCTGATGAGGTCGTCTATCCCGAAAAGCAGCTTGCGGCATGGACTGCGATAAAATGTACTTCGGCGCATGTATTTGACTATATTGAGCTTGATGGAGATTATTCTATATTTGAGATATCTATCCCTGAAAAATGGGCAGGAAAAACAATCGCTCAGCTTGATATCCGCCGCAAATACGGAATTAATATCATTGCTATGAAAAGAAACAGTGTTCTGTATCCCAGTATTCTTCCCGATACTATTCTCTCTGATAATGATAATTTGCTGGTAATGGGTACTAATGATGCTGTTCAGAAATGCTTTCATATTTAATCGATCTATACAAAGTAAAGGCATCAGCTTAATGCTGATGCCTTTTTAATATCAATAATGCTGATTGTTACTTTTTCTTCTTGTTATTCACCTTTGGTATTGCATACATGGATTTAATAGGTCTGCTTTCTTTTTTATAGCGTACAAAGGAAACAATGCAGATTATTATATAAATTATGCATGGAACCGAAGCAGCAAGAAGTGATTTATCGAACCATTCTGTATTATTAAACTGCTCGATAGCGTAAAGATTATATTTTGATACTGAACGTTCAACATCGGATACCGCTACAAGCTCAACTGTTCCAAGAGTCTCGCCTGAATAAGTAAGCGTCACTTCGCCAAGACGATCGCCTTTCTTGATAGGTGCTTGGAAAGATTCCTTATCGAACACAATATTATCGCCATCCCTTTTAATGAGAGATGTATCTATCTCGTCATACCAGAGCATCGAAAATTCCTCTTTCGGACGAGCAAGAACGTAATCATTGCCTTCGGCAAGGGTAACTTTTACCTCATCGATCTCAACTGTTTCATTGAGAATGACCTCGTACGAAAAATTATTGAATGCCCAGTCAAAAACAGCTGAGGCGTCATCTAAGTGATAATATTTGGTTTCGCCATCAGCATTTCTTATGGGAGCTTTCAGAAGTATTGCAAGATAATTATTTCCGTCCTTGCTTGCGAGAGAAATGATATTTCTACCGGCAGCACTAAGATTTCCGGTTTTAATGCCTTTCGCTCCAGTGTAATAGTAATCACTCTGTGGATCCATCATCAGATTTGAATTAGTCCATAACCATTCGCTGTGATCCGGATGATTCTGGAGATTCTGGATCGAGGGACTGTATTCAGGCACAGTAGCTATTGACTCAAATAACGGTACTTCAAGTGCATACTGAGTCAGCACAGCCATGTCTCTGGCTGTTGTATACTGATTTATGTCATACATGCCGGTGGGATTCTCAAAATTTGTAGACGTAAGACCGATTTCCTTTGCTTTATCATTCATCATATCAACAAAAGCATTAATATCCCCATCAGAAACATGGTGAGCTATAGTCTGAGCTGCTTCGACTGAGGATGTTAGCATCATTGCATGAAGCAGGTCAGTCACTGTAAGTATATCCCCATCAAGTATATCGGCATATCTCAGATCCTCAGGATATTCGATATAGTACAAATCAGAATACACAGATTCATCAATAATCAGTTTTTCATCCAGATCATCACAATTTTCAAGACACACAACCGCTGTCATGATATTTACAAGTGCTCCGGGCATCTGCTGAATATCAGCGTTCTTTTCGTGGATGATAGTATCTATGTCAAGATTGATTATCACAGCTGATTCGCTCTGGATCTGAGCCTTAAGAGGGAAATTTATAGCAGATGAGCTTAGTCCGCTCATTGATGGCAGCAGTAAAATCAAGCCAGATAATGCAGAAATAATTTTTTTCATCTAAGCACCTTCCTGATAATGAAATGTTATATAAATATTATTATAACAGATTCCAAAGATTTTTTAAAGGGGTTTTTCAAAAATTTTTTTCACCCCTTTACGTCAGCATGAAAATATGGTAAAATATAATAGAATACTTTTATTGGAGGTAATTTTTTTGGTTTATGTAACTGGTGATACTCACGGTGATATCAGTCGTTTTAAAGAGGCTTCTATAAAAAAATTGAAAAAAGGCGATGTACTTATTATTTGCGGGGATTTTGGATTCATCTGGGATGGATCAAAAAAAGAAAAAGCTCTTCTCTCAAAGCTCGCTCAGAAAGAGTTTACCATCGCTTTCATAGATGGATGTCATGAAAACTTTGATATTCTCGAGCAATTTCCTGAACAAGACTGGTGCGGAGGCAAGGCTCGGATTATTGGCGATAACCTTGTGCATCTGATGCGTGGACAGATCTATGATATTCAGGGAAAACGAATATTTACTTTCGGAGGCGGCCATAGTCAGGATTATGATTTTCGCCGTGACAGCGACAACTGGTGGGAGCGTGAACAGCCTTCTCACGATGAGATAATTTATGCGATCCGTAATCTTGAGGAGAAATCGAATGAGGTCGATTATGTTATAACTCATGAGCCTCCAGCTTCGCTTAAAGATTGTCTTGGGGTGGATGTTTTCCAGCGACTCGAGGTTCATGCTTTTTTTGAAGATATCATAAAGGTTTGCAATTACAAGAAATGGTTTTTCGGAAAATGTCATATTGACAAGCATATTCCCATAAAATTTTATGCCGTGTTCAACAACGTTCTTCCGCTTGAGTGATAATCCGAACTTGTTGACAAATTGTGATTTATGTGATATTATGAAACAGTTGCATTATATAGTCTTGGCACGCTGTATGCCGTAATAATTACAGCACGTTAAAACGTAAGGAGAGATTATGGATAAGGATCTGAATATTTTACCAGGTACTCCCGCAGAAGATCCAAGGGAGATATTGCCTGAAAATGATGACAAAACCCCTGATATAAAGGAAAAATCCTTTGATGAGCTGTTGGATGAAGCAACCGCTGGATCAGAAAAGTCAATTTATGATGTTGAAAACGATAATAACCATCTTGAGATCGATCTTGATGATAGTGAAGATATGCTTCGGATCGACGGCGGAACTATAACCGTTGCTGCTTTGGAACAGCAATCTGAATCTGCGAATAATACTGACAGTTCTGATACACTTACTGAAGGTCAAGCAGTGGAATCGGCTGATGGCAGTGAGGCAGTTTTAGATCCTCCGGTTCCGCTATTCAAACGCTTTAAAAACGCAGCTGCCTCCATCCTTGAACGATGCGGTATTCCGGATAAGCTGCTCCTGCGTGTGCTGGGACTCTATCTTATTATTTCCGGTTTGAATATCACCGCCGCTATGGATAAGGGACTTAATCCGATTTCTCAGTGGAAGGAATATGTCAAAGCTGCTACTCCGGGAGATGATATCCTCTGGCTGATTTTCGGATTTGTACTGCTGACAGTGCTGCATTTCTTCCTAAGTAAAAAACAGCGTGTTTTTGATCAGCTTACCGCTTTTGCTGGTGTGATAATATTTTCATTGTCGCTGATGTGGAGGCTTCCGCTTGGAACTAATGAAAAATTCTATCTGTCATTAGGACTTATAGCTGTAGCCGTAGTACTTGTAAGCTATATTGTCGGGAAAACAGAACGTACTGCCTTTGAAAAGATCCCCAATTGGCTTGCCGGACTGATAGTTTTCACTGCCGCCGGTGCTGTTACGGCATTCGTTGCAGTTACAACTGTTGCTCATCACAATACCTTTGGTACTTCTACTTTCGACTTTGGTATTTTCGTTCAGATGTTCCACTCGATGACGTCTGATCTTACTGCTGTAACAACTTGTGAAAGAGATACATTCCTCTCGCACTTCAACGTTCATGCTTCCTTTATTTACTACATCCTCGCTCCGGTTTATGCATTATTCCCGCATGAGGAAACACTGCTTATTGCTCAGGCAGTGCTTGCAATGGGCGGTGTGGTTCCGCTCTTCCTTATTGCAA
>JBGVIW010000155.1:0-2109 GCA_045128995.1 Ruminococcus sp. | reverse complement strand
CCTCGGCAGCAATATCAGAAAGCTCCTTTGAACCGAGACTTATGATAATACGCTCAGTGCGCTCACGGCTGCAATCGCACTTGTATGCAATATCAGCAGTATCTAGCTCATTCGGATCAAGTCCCTCAAGCAACAATCCAGCGATTTCCTCAGGAGTCTTTCCTTCGTCAAAAAGCTTTGAGACCGGAGGAATAGCAGCGATGTTTCTCTCGATAATGTCAATGCATTTCTCGTCAGCGAAGGGGAGAAGCTGAATGAGAAAACCGCCAGCGGCACGAACAGTGAGATCAGGATTGATCAAAACTCCAAGCGCACAAACCGTAGGGATCTGCTCACTAGTAGCATAATAATTTGCGATATCTTCAGCTATTTCGCCCGAAACAAGGGGAATAACTCCGACATAAGGCTCTTTCAGTCCAAGATCCTTTACAACTGAAAGATTGCCATTTCGACCGACCGCACCAGCAACATCAAGTTTTCCCTGCTGATTGAGGGGAATCTCGACAATAGGATTAGTAACGCAGCTTTTTACATTTCCATGGCTGTCAGCGACTGCGACGAGCTGACCAGCAGGACCATCAGCGTCAATTCTGAGAGTGATGCTATCGTCTTCACTTTTCAGCGTGTATCCCATCAAAGAAGCGGCAATTGAAAGTCTTCCGAGTGCTGCCGTAACGACCGCAGAAGGCTTGTGGATTCTCTCGATTTCAGAAACCAGAGCCTTTGCATCTAAAACGGCAGCAAATGCTGATCCATCAGCAGAAATTGCCCTATATAAATTTTTCATACAATCATCTCCTATATATTTTTTCTAGCAACATAAACAATGCGTTGAGTATCATCAGCAGGCTGCTCAAAAGAGTCGTCTGCATATCGTGCGAGGATAGAGAATCCCGCATCAATAAGAAGCTTATCCAACTGATCGATAGTATAAGCTTTTTCGGAAAAAGAATCAGAACTTCTTGAATAAAGTCCATTTTCCTCAAGTTCAAAAAACTCAAGGTTCATCCTGACCTCATTGGTATCACGATTCAAGGAATTTTCCCAGACGCAATACACATTATCAGTCTCATAGGTAAAAGTATTATCAGCGAGAATATTTCTGTGTTTATATATTGAGTTTGCATCGAAAATAAACAGTCCACCTGGTTCAGCAAACAGTGAAACACGCTGAAAAACTTTGCTTACATCTTCGATGGAATTCAGATGGTTGATGCTGTCGAGAGCGCAGATAGTGACATCCACAGTTCCGAACATATCAATATCACGCATATCCTGACAAAGATACTGTATCGGAAGACCGCTGTCAAACTTTTTTTCAATAGCGATACCGAGCATTTCCTCTGAATAATCGACACCGATAACATCATAGCCAAGCTTCGCCATTTCCTCGGAAATACTTCCAGTTCCGCAAGCGAGGTCGAGAAGAATATTTTCCTTAGTTGTTTTAAATTTCTGAATAATTGCGTTGAAATATTCTGCACGCTTTTTATAGTCAATATTCGCCGTCAGGTCATCGTAATAACGGGCAAAAACGCTGTAACCTTTCATTTTCGTTCACCTCTTTAGTCAAAATCAAGCGGATTTTCTGTTAGATTACGCACCGAAGATTCAATAAGAGTCTCATTACCTTCTGGATCGATACAATATATCTCTGGGAACGATGATTTCCTCTGTTCCCAACCAATTATTATCAGCATCAAGAAGAACTTTCTCACGCCTTGTCAAAATTTCCTTTGAGTTTTCATCATATTCGTAATAATCAATATAAACATCGTTATGTGCATCTGCATATTGAACCTCACGGGAAATCGGGACGAGGCTTCCAGCATGCCACTTATATACCGTATTTTCATGATTCACAGCACTTGAGCTTATAGAACAGCTAATAGTTTTCTCATCACTATCTGCTTTAACAAGAACGCCAAGAGAATTCATCTCATCCCACTGATCATACCGAAATTTTTCGGAATTAAAATGATAATAAGTTCCTGGAATATTAGGTGTACCGAGCATTTCCGGAATAAAAAGATCCTGATAACCATCAAAATCGAAGTCATTGATTGTAATATACTGTACAGGCGGTTTATCAGAGGAAATAGACTTGCA
>JBGVIW010000154.1:0-7218 GCA_045128995.1 Ruminococcus sp. | reverse complement strand
TTCATCTGAAGCAGCAGAAAATACAAGCGGAACATGATAATAAAAGAAAGGCGGTAAGCTAATGACAATTCAGGAAAAATTAGAAAAAGTCATCAGAACTCTTGACAGCAAGAGAGGTGAGGATATTCAGGCGATAAAGGTAACTGACCTGACGATCCTTGCGGACTATTTTGTGATCGTAAACGGAAACAGCAACACACATACAAGAACGCTTGCTGATGAGGTTGAGTTCCAGCTCTCACAGTGCGGAATCGAGCCTGAGCGCCGTGAGGCTGATACCGGAAACACTTGGATCATCCTCGATTATGCGGATATTATCGTTCATGTTTTCTATAAGGAAGCAAGAAACTTCTATCAGCTTGAAAAGCTCTGGGCAGACGGCGATCAGATCGATATCAGTGATTATATCGTTAAGGAGTGAGCATAATGCTTGGCACAAATAACAAAAACGGCAGAAATATCGCCCTTTTCATCGGGATATATCTCGTTGTTAAGGAGATATTCAACATGATCATCGGAGGCTTCTCGCTCACAGGATTGCTTCGCTCGCTTCTCGAGGCGGCAGCACTTTATACAGGACTTATGTACCTGAACTACGTTGTTGCAGTCGTGCTGCTGATAGTAGTAGTCCAGCATATTGGCACTAATATCTCAAATCTCGGAAACGACTGGAGATATGTGGTGTACCTCCTCGAGGGAATTGCCGATATCGTCTGCGCTGCGGCAATCGTTCTCCAGAAGGATGTTAAACAGCATTTCACAAACAAGTGGGATGAACTCGTTAAAAAGTGATTTTAATACGAAGGAATGATATAAAATGAGCAAATATGATTATACCGCCATAGAACAGAAATGGCAGAAGTATTGGGAGGAGCATAACTCCTTCCGTGCAGGAACTGACTACACAAAGCCTAAGTTCTTTGCACTCGTAGAGTTCCCGTATCCGTCAGGTCAGGGACTCCATATCGGTCATCCCCGTCCGTATACAGCTATGGATATCGTCTCAAGAAAAAGACGTCTCGAGGGCTATAATGTACTCTTCCCGATGGGATGGGATGCATTCGGACTTCCGACCGAGAACTTTGCGATCAAAAATAAGATCCACCCTGCTATCGTAACTAAAAACAACGTAGAGCGCTTCAAGTCACAGCTCAAGTCACTCGGACTTTCCTTTGATTGGGACAGAGAGGTCAATACTACTGATCCTGAGTACTTCAAGTGGACTCAGTGGATCTTCCTCCAGATGTTCAAGAAGGGTCTTGCGTATAAGAAGGAAATGGCTGTAAACTGGTGTACATCCTGTAAGGTAGTACTTGCAAATGAGGAAGTTGTCGGCGGCGTCTGCGAAAGATGCGGCGGCGAGGTTGTCCGCAAGGTAAAGTCACAGTGGATGCTTAAGATAACTGAGTATGCACAGAGACTTCTCGATGATCTCGATCAGGTGAACTATCTCGACAAGATCAAGGTTACACAGACTAACTGGATCGGACGTTCTACCGGTGCCGAGGTCGATTTTACAGCAACTACAGGAGATACTCTGACAGTATACACAACTCGTCCCGATACTCTCTTCGGAGCTACTTATATGGTAATTTCTCCTGAGCATCCCAATATTGAAAAGTGGGCTGATAAGCTCGAGAACATGGACGAGATCAGAGTATATCAGGAGGCTGCTGCAAGAAAGTCAGACTTCGATCGTACTGAAATGAATAAGGATAAGACCGGCGTTGAGCTTAAGGGCGTTCGTGCGGTAAATCCCGTAAATGGAAAAGAGATCCCGATCTTTATCTCCGACTACGTACTTATGAGCTACGGAACAGGTGCGATCATGGCTGTTCCTGCACACGATACAAGAGACTATGAGTTCGCTAAGGTGTTCAATCTCCCGATCATCGAGGTCGTAAAGGGCGGAGATATCGAGAAGGAAGCGTTCACTGACTGTGCTACAGGTATTATGACAAACAGCGGATTCCTCGACGGACTTTCTGTTGAGGATGCTAAGGTAAAGATCAAGGAGTGGCTCGAGGCTAACGGCAAGGGCAAGACCAAGGTTAACTTTAAGCTCCGTGACTGGGTATTCTCACGTCAGAGATACTGGGGCGAGCCTATTCCGATCGTGCACTGCGACAAGTGCGGCTACGTTGCACTTCCCGAGGAGGAGCTTCCGCTCACACTTCCGGATGTCGACAGCTATATGCCCACAGATAACGGCGAAAGCCCGCTCTCAACACTCGAGAGCTTCATTAATACAACCTGTCCTTGCTGCGGAGGTCCCGCTAAGCGTGAGACAGATACAATGCCTCAGTGGGCAGGTTCCTCATGGTATTTCCTGCGTTACTGTGATGCAAATAACAAGAATGAGCTTGCTTCAAAGGAAGCACTCGACTACTGGATGCCTGTTGACTGGTACAACGGCGGTATGGAGCATACAACTCTCCACCTGCTTTATTCAAGATTCTGGCACAAGTTCCTCTACGATATCGGCGTGACATCACAGGTTGAACCGTATATGAAGCGTACTTCACACGGCATGATCCTCGGTGAGGACGGTCAGAAGATGTCCAAGTCAAGAGGAAATGTTATCAATCCTGACGATGTTGTAAGAGATTACGGTGCAGATACGCTCCGTCTTTATGAGATGTTCATAGGCGACTTCGAGAAAACAGCTCCGTGGAGCCCATCCAGCATCAAGGGATGCAAGAGATTCCTCGACAGAGTATGGGGACTTCAGGATATCATCATTGATGGCGACAGCTACCGCAGCGAGCTTGAATCCAGCATCCATAAGACCATCAAGAAGGTTTCCGAGGATATCGAGGGTCTCAAGTTCAACACTGCGATCGCAGCAATGATGGCGCTTCTCAATGAGATCTATGCTCTGGGCAGCGTTAATAAGGCTGAGTTTGCAACTCTCTGTACGCTCCTCAACCCATTTGCACCTCACGTTACTGAGGAAATGTATAATACACTCACTGGCAAGATCCTCAGCGAGCAGGAATGGCCGAAGTATGATGAGTCGCTCTGCAAGGATGATACGATCGAGATCGTAGTTCAGGTAAACGGCAAGCTCAAGGCAAAGCTCATGATCGCAGCCGATGCAGACAAGGATTCTGTAATTGCAATGGCTCTTGACGAAGAAAAGGTCAAGGAAGCTGTAGACGGAAAAAACATCATAAAGCAGATATATGTACCAAATAAGCTTGTTAATATTGTAGCAAAATAACGAAGTTTAAAACCTGCAAAAAAATAGCTTGACAATCACATGAAAGTGTGGTAAACTATTATTATATTATTTCATATCAATTTGTATGTATCTGCTGGTGTTTTGTGAGGTAGATGTGACTAACATCCTAGAGATGATTAGTATATAACCGACGGTTTGTCCGACGGTAACCTCTGAACAAGGGAGGGAAAGATTAGTGGCAGAAGTTCGTATTGGCAAAAACGAGTCTTTAGAAACTGCTCTTAAGAGATTTAAGAGATCATGTGCAAAGGACGGCGTTATAGCTGAGGTTCGTAAGAGAGAGCACTACGAAAAGCCTTCGGTAAAGCGTAAGAAGAAGTCCGAGGCAGCTCGTAAGCGCAAGTATTAATTTACTGAGTTTCTTGATTACAGAAACACTTAAATGCTGATAAAAGCGAGCTGCGGCTCGCTTTTTCATTTAGTGAAATTATTTTTATTCCGCCTGATTCGACAGTATCGGCGGATAAAATGGTGTATAATAGTGGAGGGCTTATGCTTTTTAAGGTGACTGCTGCGTTCAGAAAGGTAACTGATATAACTCCGGCATTTCTGAAAAAACTCAATATACGGGGACTGATCCTCGATCTGGATAATACACTCACTACACACGATAACCCTAGACCGGCTGAAGGAGTGCTGGATTGGATCAGGCTGATGAAAAATAACAGCATCAAACTCATGATAGTTTCAAATAACCATCCGCCAAGAGTGCAGCCTTTTGCCGATATGCTCGGGCTGGATTTTGTAAGTGAGGGAAGAAAGCCCCTCACTAAGGGGTTTAAGGAAGCTTGTGTGCGTATGGGACTGGCGAAGGATCAGCTTGCGGCTGTGGGCGATCAGATATATACCGATGTGCTGGGCGCTAACCTCTTCAGGATAAAAATGCTGTATGTGAAGCCCATTGAGCATGAGACAACCACATTTTTTAAAGTGAAAAGAAAGCTTGAAATTCCATTTTTGCCTAAAAAGTATAATTAAAAGGAGTGAGTATTATGGTTAAAAAAATTCTTGTAATACATGGACCGAATCTTAATCTTCTTGGTGAGCGTGAGCCTGGGATTTATGGCAGCGCTGGAATCGATGTTCTGAACCAGAATATCATCGACCGTGCAAAAGAACAGGGGCTTCAGTGTGAGATCTTTCAGTCAAATCACGAGGGTGCGATCATCGACAAGCTCCACAGTGCACGCCTCAATTTCGATGGCGTGATAATCAATGCCGGAGCATATACTCACTACAGCTACGCTATACGTGACGCAATTTCAGCGATCAAAATACCTTGCATTGAGGTTCATATCAGCAACGTTTTTGCACGAGATGCATTCAGAAGTGAGTCGGTTATCGCTCCTGTGTGCAAAGGCTCCATAAGCGGCTTTGGCTTCGGAAGCTATTATCTCGCAGTACAGGCTCTTGCTGAGTTATAAGAGGTGATCTGATTGAACAGACTGCAAAAACTCTTCAGGGAGTTTCCGGCTGATATTGACTGTGCGCTGATAACTTCTGACATCAACAGACGATACTTCACGGGTATGAAGTCCTCGGCTGGAATTCTCGCTGCATTTCGTGATAAGGCTTATCTCATAATTGATTTCAGATATATAGAAAAGGCAAGAGCTACAGTAACTGATGCCGAGGTTATTGAGCAGAAGAATTTCACTTCTCAGCTTCAGTCGCTCCTCCTTGAGCATGGGGCGAAGAATATCGCAATAGAGTCCCAGACCATGACTGTGAGTCAGCTGGCTTCGTACAGAAATGCTTTCTCCGAATTTGAGATAATCGGGAGCGATATGCTCAGCAATGCGATTAATTCGCTCAGGACAGTCAAAGATGAGGGAGAGATCGAATGCATCAGAAAGGCTCAGGAGATTGCTGAACAGGCGTTTGAGCATATTCTCGGTTTCATCAGACCCGGAGTTTCTGAGAGAGAGATCGCTCTGGAGCTTGATCATAAAATGCTCAGTCTTGGCGCAGAGGCGCTGTCGTTCGAGACAATTGCACTCGCTGGAGCAAATACATCTATGCCGCATGGCGTGCCGTCTGACAAAAAGGTGGAATCCGGCGAATTTGTGCTGATGGACTTCGGCGCTGTCTATAACGGCTACCACAGCGATATGACCAGAACCGTCTGCGTGGGGAATTGCTCAAAGGAGATGGAGGAGGTATATAACATCGTCCTCGATGCTCAGAATGCCTGTCTAGAAAAGGCGAAAGCCGGAATGACAGGAAGTGAGCTTGATAAAATAGCCCGTGATATCATTGACGACGCAGGTTATGGCGACTGCTTTGGACATTCGCTCGGACATGGAGTAGGTATGGAGATCCATGAAAAACCAAACGCTGCTCCTTCAGCTAAGAATATTTTAAAGCCCGGCAGCGTTATCACTGTCGAACCAGGGATATATCTTCCCGGAAAGTTCGGCGTGCGCATAGAAGATTTTGTCATTTTGACTGAAAATGGCAACGTAAATCTGACGAAATGTGCAAAAAATATAATATCTTTGTAAGAATCTCGCTTTAGGTATTGCAAAAAATTATAAAATGTAGTAAAATAGAATATATACTATTTTTGAAAAAAATACACGGAGGTATTTATAATGATTTCAGCAGGTGATTTCAGAAACGGCGTTACTTTTGAAATGGACGGACAGGTTGTACAGGTTGTCGAGTTCCAGCACGTTAAACCCGGAAAGGGCGCTGCTTTCGTAAGAACTAAGTATAAAAATGTTATTACAGGTTCTGTAGTTGAAACATCTTTCAACCCCACTGCAAAGTTCCCGACTGCTTTTGTTGAGAGAAAGGATATGCAGTACAGCTACACTGACGGCGATCTCTACTACTTCATGGATATGGAAACTTATGAGCAGCTTCCTATCAGCGCTTCAGTTCTCGGCGATAACTTCAAGTTCGTTAAGGAAGAGATGATCTGTAAGATCCTCTCCTATAAGGGCAATGTTTTCGGCGTAGAGCCGCCTAACTTCGTAGAGCTCGTTGTTACTCAGACTGATCCCGGCTTCAAGGGCGATACAGCTACAAATGCAACAAAGCCCGCTGTTGTTGAAACAGGTGCAGAGATCAAGGTTCCGCTCTTTATCGACGAAGGCGAGAAGATCCAGATCGATACAAGAACCGGCGAATACATGGGAAGAGCATAATCTATTAACCTTATATTAACCGAAAGGGGGAGCTGTTTATGAAGCTTACCGAAAAAATGTCATATCTCCTCGGCCTTATGGAGGGTCTTGAGATCGACAATAATACAAAAGAGGGCAAGGCACTGCTCGCAATGGCAGATGTAATGCAGGAAATGGTTATCTATGTTGAGGATCTTCAGTCCCAGGTGGACGAGCTTACAGAGCTTTGCGATATTCTTGACGAGGATCTCGGTTCAGTTGAAGAGGACATCTATGAATGTGATGACGATTGCGACTGTGACTGCGATTGCGATGATGACTGCGACTGCGGATGCTGCGATGACGACGACGATGATTTTGAGTTCGACGACGATGATGAGCTTTATGAAGTAACCTGCCCCAGCTGCGGAGATACAATTCTGCTCGACGAAAGCATTATTGATGAGGGTTCAATGAACTGTCCTAACTGCGACGAGCTTCTTGAGTTTGATTATAACGATCTTACAATCGAGGACTTCGAGGATAATGCTGACGTATCCGAAGAGGAATAATTTTAAATTACGGGATATCATTGATATCCCGTTTTTTGTTTGCATAAAGCAGAAAAAGCTGTTCATAATAATAGGGCAGGTGAAATTCCAGTGCTCCTGCCGGCACTTTAGTCATTGATTCCGGAATCCGCACTCCGGCAGCTAAAGTAAGTGTGCCGGAGTGCGGAGAAAGGGTATTATTATGAGCAATCAGAATAACCGTAACCAGAACAGCCAGAATTACAACAGCCAGAATAACAACCAGAACAGCAATCAGAACAACAGCCAGAACAGAAATAACCAGAACAGCCAG
>JBGVIW010000153.1:0-12317 GCA_045128995.1 Ruminococcus sp. | reverse complement strand
AAGCGCCCTGCACTTCTTTCCTGCCTTGGCAGCAACTTTTTCCATTAATTCGGCAAGTTTTTCTGCATCAGCTTTTGTCTTCATGAAAGCTCCAGAGCCATATTTCACGTCAAGCAATATGCAGTCAGCGTTCAGTGCCAGCTTCTTGCTCATTATGCTTGCGCATATAAGCGGTATACTGTCAACAGTAGCTGTTGCGTTTCTCAGTGCGTATATTTTTTTATCAGCCGGACAGAGATTTCCGCTCTGTGAGATGATCGAGAATCCGGTTTTACGTACGATATTTATAAACTCATAAAGGGCAAGCTCCGTGCGGTAGCCGGGAATACTCTCTAATTTATCTATAGTCCCTCCGGTATGTCCGAGTCCTCTGCCTGACATTTTGGGTACATATATTCCGCAGGCTGCGGCTGCTGGACCGATGATCATACTGGTCTTGTCACCGACTCCTCCAGTACTGTGCTTGTCGGCAGTTATTCCGCCTATTCCGGAAAGATCCAGTATGTCTCCGCTGTCACGCATCGCAAGCGTCAATGCAGCAGTTTCATGCTCAGTCAGTCCGTTCATGCAGACAGCCATAAGCCATGCGGACATCTGATAATCAGGAATATTTCCTTTTGTATATTCATCTATAAGCCAGCGTATCTCATTATCCTCAAGCTGAATTGAACGTTTTGTTTTATTTATAATATCAATGCAGTTCATACACGCACCTCCTTAGTTTTATTGTACCATTTTATTTATATTTTGTCAATACAATCATTCATTTTGCACATCAGAATTGCTCCAGAACCGCAATACAGATCACATAGGGAATTCCTAATACGCAGCTGCTTATGACATTGAATAGATTAAGAGGGATCTCTGTTCCGATGTATAGCCCATATTTGTTGAGCAGCATCAGTCCTGCAAGTCCTGTTATACACCCAAAAATCAGTGACAGAAGCTTTCGTTCTCGTCTTATGTAGTAGATCATCATTATGACCACCACTGCTGCACATAATCCCTTAAAAATATAATCCGGATTCATTTTATCATCTCTTTCCCGTAATTTATAATAATATATATGCCAGCGCAGCAATAAGCTTCATGTCTGCGCCTTCTTTTATAAGTATGACCATCAGTGCAAGAATTATCAGCTTGTCATTATCCAGTTTTAAACTGCTCAGCTGAAATGTGTTTCTCAAATTACGATTCTGCTTTTTCTGTGCGGTCGTCTGAATTGCTATTTTTTCTTCTTTTTCGATGCTTTTTTCAGTATTCATTATGGGAAGTTCAGAACGATAACTATGATTATTTTCATTATCATTACGAGGATGAGAGACGGAACTATTTGACGGCTTAGACTGCGTACGCCTTCGCTGCGGCTGAGGCAGACTATAACGTGCAGTTGGACGACGGCTGTCATATACGCTCATCACCTGTCACTTCCCTTCTATTGTGATAATTCTATAATAATTCGCCCAGCATACCGCTCTCCTTCAGAATATTCCAGACAGCTATCATTTTCATCAGCTTTAATGCCTTATCGACCTTTTCCTGCCGTTCTTCGCTGAGATGAGGCTTGAGCGCAATAAGAAGCTCTGTATTCTTATCTTTTTGCGTAACTGCCCCCATTATCTCCTGAAGCTTCATTAATGACGAAAAATCAAATCCTCCGGAAAAAAGTCCATCTGTACCAGCTTCGCTTTCGTTTTTATCACCAGTACTTCCCTGCTGTTCGCTGTCATTGCTGCCTTCTTCACTCGTCAGCATCTGAGCAAGCTCAGAGAGCTGCTTCAGGCTTTCGCCGTCAGACAGCAGCTCTCCGATCTTTTCCATCATATCGCTCACGGCTAAGCCCTCACCTCAGTCTATTCTCCTGTAAGTTTTTTATACAATGCCTTCGCCTGAGGTGCGCTCATCAGCTTTTCTACAAGCTTCGGATTCTTTATCGCCTGCTGAAATTTTGCGGCGTCGCTCTTGTTCATTGCATTGAGCGCACTGTCAAACTTTCCTGACTCAAGCTCCTGCCTGAGCTTATCCGGCGTTACTCCGAGCTTTTTGCTCACTACATCAAGCAGTCCGTTAAGACTTTTCGGATCAATATTATTCTTATTCATAAGTACCTCCGTTGATTCGTGTTTTTTCATAGATATACTTGAAATTCCCGGCTGATTGTGATATAATCCTTTTGTAAGATAAAACCAGATTACGTAAGGAGTTATGTTATGCGGATCATTGTTATGTCGGATTCACACAAAAATTATCAGGCTGTCGAAAAGATCGTCCTCAGAAATCTTGACGCTGATATGTTCATACATCTCGGTGACGGTGAGGATGATGTCGATACACTCATTTTGAAGTACCCTCAGGTTGCTTCTCGCTTCGTTCATGTCAGCGGCAACTGCGATTATTGCAGTCTCAGCGAGGCAGTCTATACTATGCCCATCTGCGGTCATAAGCTCTACGCTACTCATGGTCACATTCAGGGAGTTAAATATTCCCTCGATAATCTCAAGCGTATCGCCGCTGCAAATGAGTGTGATATCGTGCTCTATGGTCATACCCACAACAGATTCATGAGCTATGAAAACGGAATGTATATCATGAATCCCGGCAGTGCTTCAAACCCACATGACGGTAAAAAGCCATCCTTCGGCACTATTGACATTTCAGATGCCGGAGTTCTTATTAATGTCGTTGATATCTGAGTCGGCGTATTTCTGCCTGCTTTTATATTATATTCCTGAAGCTGAATAATGTTACATAAAAAATACCGGTCGAAGTGACCGGTATTTTTGTTATCATGATCTTGTAAACGGAGCTTCAGCTTCACGGATAAAGTATCCCTGATTCTTTCCGCATACGGGACACTGAAGCGGTGCTTCTGTACTTTCGTGAATGTGACCGCAATTGAGACACAGCCATCGCTGAGGTGCGTTGTCTTTAAAAAGCTTCTCAGTTCTCATCAACTCAGCATAATATTCAAAACGCTTCTGGTGACAGTTTTCGATCTCTGCTATAAGCTGGAATTCAGATGCTGCTTTCTGAAAGCCTTCATCTCTTGCAATAGACGCAAATGCAGGATACGCCTCGGCATACTCCTCATGCTCATTTCTTACTGATGACTCAAGAAGCATCATGATGTTATCGGTTACTTCAACCGGATAATCAGCATCAATAGTTATTTTTTCGCCTGATGCCTCTTTCATTAATTCGTAAAATATTTTAGCGTGCTGTTCTTCCTGCTTTGCAGTGAATCTGAAAACTTCACTGATAACATAAAGATTCTGCTCAAGCGCAGCCTGCTTTGCGAATGTATATCTGTTACGTGCCTGACTTTCTCCTGCAAACGCCCTCATTAGGTTTATTCTTGTTTGACTGTTTCTGAAATCCATAGAATTTTATCCTCCTTTTTACTATTAATCATTTCTCAAATCGTAAAAAATATTCACCGCAAATTATAGTTCACTATATTTACAAATAAAGTAATTTTTCACATTCCAACTTTGCTGAATTTGATTGACAAAGGTTGTGATTTATTGTATATTTATAATATAAAAGGCGTATATCGATGGAACCGGTTTTGCACTGTGCCGGTGATAATGCGCTTCATTTTTGGTGCGTCGCTCTCCGGAAATGCGGCAGCCGTTTTTAGGCTTGGAGTTTTTTTATGTCAATACCAAACGATCCTGTGATCCTTCTCGGTTATATCAATACTCAGCTAAGAGTTAATTATCAGAATCTTGAGGATTTGTGTAAAAGCCTCTCCATTTCCAAAGCTGACCTCGAGATGAAGCTCTCTTCTATTGGCTATGCCTATAATGAAAAACTAAACCGTTTTAAATGAATTGATGCTTTGCATCGAATGGAGGGCTATGCAAATGAAATTCAAATCATGGGCTGCGGCTGTTGTTTCCGCAGCTGTCACTGTCTGCTCTATGAGCACTCTCGTGTTTTCCAGCGCTGAGGAGGCGGCTGAAACAACTACGTACACCGTCACTTACAGCTTTGACGCTGAAAGTCTGACTGACACAGAAGATGTTGATCTTACTCTTTATGAGTCGTTTGAACTTGAAGCTGGCGAGTACGTCGATATTCCCGATCAGGATCTTTATAATGAGCCTGGATATCTCAGCGGCTGGTCTTACGATGGAATCTATCTCTATGAGCCGGGCGACTTCTTTAAAATGCCTGAGCATGATGTCGTTCTCGAGGCTGTCTGGGTAGATACCTCATTGCCTACAAGAACTGTATCGTTCCACTACGAGGAAGAAGGGTGGGCAGTTACAGGTGATGATGCGTTCCAGCCTATAAAAGTTCGCCCAAATGCACCTCTTCCGGCTCCTTCTACTTCGATCATGAGAGATGATTATACTCAGATCGGTTGGCGTTGGGGAGATATCCCTTTCTCATATCCTCAGAAGATCATTATGCCCAATGAGGATATTACACTCGAGCCAAATTGGTATAGAGTCTATTCCTGTTACTATGAAGCTGGCGATGTCGATCGTATAAGCGGAAGCAAAATGTTCGTTTTCGGAAAATATGAAACTCATACATTCGATCTCGCTGATTCATCACGTATCGCTCGTTCTGGATTTAATCTTTCCGGATGGCTCTGTGACGTTGATGGTCAGACCTATAAGACCGGCTCACAGTATACAATGCCTTCTTCTGACGTTCACTTTACCGCAGTTTGGGAGCCTAAAACATATAACGTTGTTTTCAAGGTGAATAACGGTACAAGCAATACTTATAAGATCTCCGGCAAAACAGATGAAACTATCATCGCTCCTGAGTGTACATACAAGAAAAATGGTTATGTTTTCGCTGGCTGGAATTATAAGGGTACTATCTATCAGCCTGGTGATGAATTCATAATCCCCGGTGCTCTTCCGGGTCTCGGAATCCAGCTCACTGGTGTTTGGGAAGAGGAAAGAAATGACAATTCCCTTACTCTTGTTCAGGCTAGACAGAAATTTGTAAACGGTGAGATCACCGAAGATGAGCTTCGTGAAATAGCTGATTACGTTCTCGGTAAGTAATCACTTCTTTTTACGTTGTTCGCACTCTCAGATTATCAGATTCAATTACTGCAAAGGCTGTTTCTAATATCAGAAACAGCCTTTATTTTGTGCTTGTTTAGGTTTATGGTATTGAATTTCATGTCTATTTGTGTTATAATATTATCAATTCTTGTAATTTATTATCTGGATGTGATATAAATATGAGTTATTCCGGAAAGCATTCTGGACATAGAAAACGTATGCGTCAGCGTTTTCTTGAAACAAGTATCGACGGCTTTCAGCCGCATGAGATCATCGAGATTCTTCTCTATTACTCGATACCTTGCGTAAATACTAATGTTCCAGCTCATAATCTGATAGATACTTTTAATAATAGCCTGTCAGACGTCCTTAATGCTAATGAAAAAGATATTGCTGCTGTTAAAGGTATAGGCACAGCATCGGCTTCATTCCTGAACCTGGTAAGTGATCTGTGCCGGGGTTATGCGGCAGCTGCCAATCATTCTTCTAAGCTTAGTTCACTAGCGGATATCGAAAAGTTTGCCTTTGACTATTTTCACGGTTACGAATCTGAGGCAACTTTATTTATCAGTCTCAGCAACGAGCTGAGTGTTATTGATGCGATTATATTCCCTATCGATGAACTTGACCTTTGCAATACAGAACCGAGAACGATTGCTGAGATTGCACTGCGCAATAATATGCATAGGATAGCCGCCGTTCGATACTATCCCGGAAAAAGAGCTGTTCCGTCAAATGGAGACTTTTATTCTGTGAAATTCCTCACCGAAAACCTTGCTCCGCTGGGTATAGAGGTCTGTGACTATGTGGTTTGCGGAAGCTTTAATGCTTTTTCTATGAAAAAATCCGGCGCTTTCAGCTTTTATTAGGAGGTCTTCTGATGAATGAACATGATGCAAGTCTCAAAAAACTCCTAAGGAATAAGTACAGTAAATTCGGATTCTCTGCACTTACTGAAAAAGAAATTGTAATGCTTATTTTAACCTATACCGTTTCAGGTGATTTTGAACAGATCGCTGATAATCTTCTAAAAGTATTCAGAAACTATACAGCCATTGCTGATGCGGATGCCGCAATGCTCGCAAACTTTGAAGGTGTTGACCAGAAAACAGTTGTCCTCATGAAGATTATACCTCAGCTCAGCAGACGCTTCTTTCTGGAACAACAATCCCCTAGTATTATTAATTCTACATCAGCGGCTAAAGAGTATTTTCAGAATTACTTCATCGGCGCTATCGAGGAAAAAGTTGCTGCTTTATGTGTCAACAGCAAATTAAGAATTATAGATGTTAAGACAATTATTACAGGAAACGCATCAGCTGTCAATACTTCGTATCGCAAAATAGTTGAATTTGCTCTTGCTAATAAATGCTCGTGTATCATAATTTCACATAATCATCCAGCAGGTAACCCTACCCCTTCAGCCAGCGATTATAATGCTACTAATAATATTTATCGCACCCTTAAAAAGTTTGGAATAACTCTTGTAGATCATATAGTCACTGCTAAAAACTCTGCCGTCTCAATGCGTGAACTTCCTTTTTCGCTGCCTTTTAAAAAGGAAATTATTAAGGGCTACAGTGTTGACGTTCAAATATTAGATGCTTCTGACTCCACCGAAAAATAACGTAATATAGCGGAATTTTCCTCGTGTTACGAAGCGTAACAGTGATGATACGGTTCGTTTCTTGCTATTTTCAGAGCCTCAGGGTATAATCAGGACATAACATTAACATAAGGAGGTTGTCTTTAGATGACACTTGGTGAAAAAATTAAAAAAGCAAGAAAAGATGCTGGTATGTCTCAGGAGCAGCTTGCTGAAAAGCTTCTGGTTTCACGTTCCGCTATTGCGAAATGGGAAACTGATAAGGGTTTGCCAGATGTTCAGAATCTGAAATCAATATCGTCAGTTCTTGGCATAACTGTCGATTATCTTTTGGACGAAGATAATCCTATCAGTATGAATACTATCCGTGAAGCAATAAATCCAGCGGATCACTCCGGTACACGAAATGGATGCTGGCAGAATTCACTCGTGCTGAGTAAATTTCCAGAAGCTGCGACTGTATATAATCTCTTGAAAAAAAAGAAGCTCAGCAAGTTTGAATGGATCGTTGATTTCATTACTTCACCGGGCGTGCTGCATGTTATTGATCACATCAACGACAATTCGATGTATTATTTGATTGAATCTCAGGAAAAACAATTTCTCGTTAACGTTACCAAAGAATTTTATACTTCGATTCAGCTCACAAACAAGGTAAATCCTAAGAAATTCGTCATCGATAACAACGTTTTCCGCAAGCTTGGTAGTAACTTAATTAAATAATTCCAAAAAATCAAAAACACCTCTGAAAGTTTTTATCCTTCAGAGGTGTTTATCTTTATATTAGCTTTCTGAGGAAGTGGTTTTACGAGTTCTGCTGAGCTTGAACTCAGTATGCCTTGTCACTTCAGCTTCAGGATCTTCAGCCGATGCCTGAGTAGTGTGGAGTATCAGCTCTACCTCGCCAAATCCGTCGAGGATCTGTGAAAGTCTGAGAATAGTTTCACTCATGATATCAAGCTTATTTGCTGCATAAGCCTGTCCTAACTCAGTCTCTTCGTCATACTCAAACAGCATGAACAAAAGCGTGAGCACGTCCTCACAATTTTTAGGAATCGGTGTGGCAGGATCGGTTTCAAGCTTAAGCTCCATTACCCCGTCTGCTCCTACCAGCTTTGCAAGAACGCTGTTTTTGATATTATGGCTTAATATATCAAGAAATATCGGATTGATAAACCTGAGCTGTGCATAGTTTTTTAGCTCACTCATTATATTCGCCTCCCTGATTATGCAAGAGCAGCTTTAAGTGCCTCTGCCTTATCGGTATTCTCCCATGCTACGCCAAGCTCTTCACGTCCCATATGACCATAGGCTGCGAGCTTTCTGTACTGCGGTTTTCTGAGATCAAGCATCTCGATAATAGCTGTCGGACGGAGGTCGAATACCTTTGTAACCGCTTCTGAGAGTGCTGTTTCATCGACTTTTCCTGTGCCGAATGTATCAACGAGCACTGATACAGGCTGTGCTACTCCGATTGCGTAAGCAAGCTGCACCTCACACTTTGAAGCAAGTCCGGCTGCTACGATGTTTTTAGCAATATAGCGTGCGGCATATGCAGCTGAACGGTCAACCTTTGTCGGATCCTTTCCGCTGAATGCTCCGCCGCCGTGACGGGAATATCCGCCATATGTATCTACAATGATTTTTCTTCCGGTAAGTCCGCTGTCGCCCTGAGGGCCGCCAACTACGAATCTTCCGGTGGGGTTAATGAAGTATTTTGTATTCTCGTCGATAAGCTCAGCAGGGATAACCGGCTTGATTACGAAATCGAGGATATCCTGTCTGATCTGCTCAAGTGAAATTGAAGCTGAGTGCTGTGAAGATACTACAACAGCGTCGACTCTTACTGGCTTTCCGTTATCGTATTCAACTGTAACCTGTGACTTTCCGTCAGGTCTGAGGTAGCTGAGTGTTCCGTTCTTTCTTACCTCTGTAAGTTTGAGCGAAAGCTTGTGAGCAAGTGAAATCGGAAGCGGCATAAGCTCAGGAGTTTCGTCGCAGGCATAGCCGAACATGATACCCTGATCTCCGGCACCATTTGACATTCCGTCGGACTCACCGTTTTCCTCACGATATTCAAACGCTTCATTTACTCCCATTGCGATATCAGGTGACTGTTCGTCGATAGTTGTAAGAACTGAACAGGTATGACCGTCAAAGCCGTATTTTGCTCTGTCGTAGCCGATATCGATTACTACATCACGCACTATCTTCGGGATATCGATCTTTGCTTTTGTAGTGATCTCTCCCATGCACATTACCATTCCGGTGGTTGTTACAGTCTCGCAGGCAACTCTTGCGAACTTGTCCTGCTCGAGAATAGCGTCAAGAACTGCATCAGAGATCTGATCGCAGATTTTATCGGGATGTCCTTCTGTTACTGACTCAGACGTGAATAAAACTTTACTCATTGGTATTACCTCCATTAATATAAAAAGCGCCTCTTTCCGAGACGCTTTGATTACTTAAAATCCTCATCTTCCGGATAAACCGCAGGAATTAGCACCTTTCCCGTATTCGGATAGGTTGCCGGGCTTCACAGGACCTGTTCCTCCGCCGCTCTTGATAAGGTTATTACTATTTGATTATATACCATCTGACTATTTTTGTCAAGAGCTGGCGATAAATATTTCAATGGAAATTTTCTATAATAAAAAGAGCAGGACAAAATTTTGTCTCGTTAAAACAAATAAGCCCCCAGAGGGAGCTTATTTGCCATGATATAGGGATTATTGGGGATTTATAAAGTAATGTTGGGGTAAACATTACTTTACCATGAAAATCAGCTTCGGGATTTCTCCTTCAGCAATTATATAGTAACTTATTTTTGTGTTTGTTCTGTGAAAATAAAAGAAAAATGGATTGATAATTACTTGCCATAGATTCAATTATTTCGCCTTTTCAAGCTTCTTGGAATGAGGTTTATGATGGTCACTTATAACAAACCAGAAAACCGAACCTTTTCCTAGAACACTTCGCACTCCATAGTCATAATTGTGAAGCTTCAGCACTGCTTTGACAATAGAGAGTCCCAGTCCTGTTCCAACGACCTCACGTTTATGATTTTCTGATCGGTAGTATTTGTCAAAAATGAGACGTATCTTATCAGGTTCAATTCCATCACCGGTATCCTCTATCTCAATCAGCACGCCGTCATCTTTATTTATTTGTCTGACATATACATTCTTGTCCTCGCCAGTATAATTGATCGCATTACTTATCAGATTATATATCACCTGCTCGATCTTCACTATATCGCAGTACACCGTTTTCTCACTATCCGGAGTGAAATATATATTGTACCCCTTCTTTTCTGATATGCCTTCAAAACGGGCAATGATTTCATTGAGCTTGGCAGTTATATCAAACTCTGTACAGCTCAGCTTCTGCTTTCCGCTTTCAAGCTTCGACAGATCAAGCACGTCATTCACTAGCAATGCAAGACGGTCTGTTTCGTTGATTATGACTTCGAGATGTTCATTGCGCTTTTTTGGATTATCTCCAGAGAGATCACGGATCATCTCAGCGTAAGCTTTCAGCATAGTAAGCGGAGTTCTCAGGTCATGGGAGATGTTTGCTATCAGGTCACGCTGCATCGTATCTACCTTTGACAGTTCAACTTCAGCATAATTAAGCGTATCGGCAAGCTGCTTTACTTCACGATAGCCTTTTCCTACGAAACGGGTACTGAAATCTCCCTTCGCAAGCGTTGCGGCATCCTTTGTTATCCTTGTGATAGGTTTTGCGATCCTGCTTGATACGTATAATGAAATGATGAACGATATAAAAATCAGGATGAACATTATGATCCCGAGCTGTCGTTTGATTATGCTCACAGTTGAGCCTACTGGCACCAGCGGCGTATTCAGCAGAATATATCCTGATGGATCATCCGCACTACCGATCATTGATCCATATAGTAGCATATCGTAATTTGTTCTGGGATTCTTTAGTTTGTAATATATCTCCCTATCTGGATTATCATAGATATGTTGGATGAAGGTCTGGATATTATTAGATCTGCCGTGAATCATGCAATCACCTACAACATCACACGAATACATCGGTCTGCCGTACTTATCAAGCAGCTCAATGCACAGATCATTCTCGATCGCTTCCTTTTTGAGAAGCTTGGTATAGTCTTTTGAATCGATATATTCATAGGAGTTTACCAGCAGCTGCGCAGATTTATTTACATCGTTTACCTTCATGCTCTCATAAAAATGTTCGAGAAAAAATATCTGGAACAGCCAGAGAAGCATGAATACTATCGAAATAAACAGGATAAAATAGAGCCATATTTTCATTTTGAGCGGTATATTACTGAATGCACCGCTGATCTTCTTATAGAGCTTCAAATTTATATCCCATTCCTCTCAGGGTAACGATAAACTTACGGTATTCACCAAGACTGTTGCGGAGCATTTTTATATGTGTATCAACAGTTCTGTCGTCACCAAAGAAATCATATCCCCAGACCTCCTCGAGAAGCTTATCTCTTGAAAGCGCTATATTCTTGTTCTTTACAAGATAGAACAGCAGATCATATTCCTTTGGAGTCATTGATGCTCTTTCACCGTTGACATATACCTCTCTTCCGGATATGTCGATCTCCAGACCTTCAAAAGTGTACTTATCCTGACGATTCTGATCTTCTGAACGGGAATTTCTCTTGAGGACTGCCTTCACTCTTGCCATAAGTTCCTTAGGTGAAAACGGCTTGACAACGTAGTCGTCAACTCCTATTTCAAATCCGAACAGCTTATCGTACTCCTCTCCTCTTGCGGAAAGCATTATTACAGGGATATTTTTGTTCTTGTTTATTTCCTTGCAGGCTGAATATCCGTCAAGACGAGGCATCATTATGTCCATGATTATCAGATCATAATCATTCTCACGGCATAGATTAACTGCCTCCATTCCATTTTCTGCCTCCGTAACCTCGTATTCCTCAAATTCAGCATACTCACGTACTACTTTTCTGATATTGATTTCATCGTCAACTATTAAAATATGTGGCATTTTCTTACCTCCTGTTTTATATGTACAGCTTTTTCGCCTTACTTTTCTATTATAGCATTATATCACGCCAAAGTGTACATCCTGTGAAATTTTATTGTTGTTTTCCGGCAATTTAGGTAAAATTAGCTTGAAATTTCAAATATCTCATTGACTTTTTAGGATATTTTTGCTATAATATGAGTGTTGAAGATTAAATGCAGTTCTGTTTGATTATATTAATTATCCAGCTGCGCTTAAATCTGTGCTAATCTGGCATAATACTTTTGATCGTTCATTTGGTTTTATGCTTAATATATTTACGGAGGTTTTAAAATGAAAAGAAGAATCGGTATCCTTACCAGCGGCGGAGATTGTCCTGGACTTAATGCTACGATAAGAGGCGTTGCCAAGGCTTGCTATGAGAGATTCGGCGTCGATAATGTCGAGATCGTTGGTATCTCTAATGGTTATTATGGTCTTATCAATAACCTTTGCAAGGATATGTCACCTTCTGCTTTCTCTGGAATCCTTACTCAGGGCGGTACTATTTTTGGTACTAAGCGCCAGCCTTTTAAGATGATGCAGGTCATCGGCGATGATAATATCGATAAGGTGAAAAATATGAAGCAGACATATAAAAAGCAGAAGCTCGACTGCCTGCTCACTCTCGGCGGAAA
>JBGVIW010000152.1:0-6197 GCA_045128995.1 Ruminococcus sp. | reverse complement strand
TTCACTAACCATACTGCATGGCCTGCAAGAGTCGTTGACAACTTCTCATACAGATACTACATGGATCTCACTGAGGTCATCGAAGCTGGCTACAGCGCAAGCGATGTCGTAATCAGATGCGACCGTGATCAGGCAACAATGTACTCCGGCGAAGGTGTTGCTCCGGTTCAGATCTCACCCGTTACTCATTATGACGGCAATATCTACTACATCGAGGTAACATACACTGACGGCAGAGCCGCACTTCCGATCTCTGAGGGAAGAAATCAGTGCGAGCTTATGCTTGCCATCGTTTTTCCGAACTATGGAAGCGGCTGGGACGCATCAAATGATTATTCCAATACCGGACTCGGCGAGGATCCCATAATTGCAGAGTATATCCCCTGCTACATCGACGGTGTTCTCTATTATGGAACTGAGCCTGACGGCACATCAGCTGACGGAGGAATGACAGTTAAGCCCGGAACAACTCCGGCGGTTACTACTACAACCACACCGCCTGTCACTACTGT
The DNA here is from genome assembly GCA_045128995.1 of Ruminococcus sp. GTDB lineage: Bacteria > Bacillota > Clostridia > Oscillospirales > Ruminococcaceae > Ruminococcus. Next base: position 5,685 of record JBGVIW010000152.1, on the reverse strand, counting down.
TACAACAACTACTACTGTAACAACTACACCTGAGGAGCCTTTTACTACAACAACTCCCGAACCAACTCCGGTGCCGACAACTGAGCCTGACGACGACGTTATCTATGGCGACGCAAACTGCGACGGCGAGGTTCTTATTTCAGACGTTGTAGCTATCATGGTTCATCTCACAACTCCCGGCGGAACACTTACTGTTACTGGTCTGATCAACGCTGACGTTTATCAGTGCGGCGACGGAATCGGAAACATGGACGCTCTCGCTGTTCAGAAGAAAATCGCTCAGCTCATAACCGGGCTTCCTGAATCTTATATGTGATCCACAAAGGCATTCCATTACGGAATGCCTTTACTTTTGGGCTAAAGTGTGGTATAATCTGTAAGTACTTATAAGGAGGAATGAATATGAAGATGAAGAAATTTTTATCTGCATTAATGGCTTGCGCAGCTTTATCAGCTTCAGCTCCGGCAATGCCAGCGACTTATGCGTCACAGGAATATACCGACGGAACTTATCAGTCGATCACATATAGAAACTATGGAGATCACATCAGAATCACCGGCTGTGAGGATTCTGCTGCAGAGATCGCAATACCTGCTGAAATAAACGGCGTGACCGTGACGGAAATCGGCAGCTCCGCTTTTAGCTATCACTCCGATCTGACAAGCGTAACACTCCCGAATACTATTACCTTGATTTCAGATTATGCATTTTTTTACTGCGATAGCTTGGTAAATATAAATCTTCCGGACAGCATAACTGAGATCCAAGAGAATGCATTCTCTAATTGCCATAGTCTAGTAAGCGTAGATATCCCCAAAAACATCACTTCTATCAGTGAAGATTTATTTTCCGGATGTATAGCATTAGAAAATATAACCATTCCCGAAGGCGTCACTTCGATCGGTGAGAATGCATTCAACACATGCCGCTCTCTTCGCAGTATATCTATCCCTGAAAATGTTGCTTCGATCGGTGGGTATGCATTTTCTACTTGCGAATCGCTTATAAACATAACCCTCCCGTACAGCGTCGCTTCAATCGGCACTTCCGCCTTTTATGGCTGCACAGATATGAAGAAAATGATCATCCTGAATCCTGAATGTAAAATACTGGGCGGAAAAACTACTATTACTAATGACTATGATTTTATAAAGAACGTCGGAATCCTCTACGGTACGATCTATGGATATGAAAACTCCACAGCCATGACATACGCCGAGGAGTTCAGCTATCCGTTCAGAGCTTTTGAAAGCATCGGGGATGTAAATTTTGACGGAGCGATCGATGCGCTCGATGCATCACTTGTACTGACCGAGTATTCAGCCAACGCAACAGGACAAGACTCGGCGCTTAGCGACAGCGCATTATCTGTTGCCGACGTAAACTTTGACACGGCAATCGATGCCCTCGACGCATCCGCAATCCTCAGCTTCTACGCCAGCAATGCTACTGGCGGAAACGGTACTATATTCGATTTCATCTAAAGTTTCGTTTTATCTCACAGTTATACCCAGCTTCGTTTGTAGAAAATGCATATTGACAATATCTGTGAAATTTGCTATAATTATTGTATAAATTTAATTTGATTTGGAGGTTTTTCTCATGAAAATGAAAAAAATGTTATCAGCTTTTATCGCAGCAGCTACCCTCTCTACAGTTGCTTCTTCGATGGCTTTCACTGCAAGCGCTGAGACAGGAAATCCTGTTCTTGGTACTGCTCAGTTTATCGGCGCGATCGGCGCAAACCAGTGCTGGAGACTTGACGAAGTAAACGAGCTCTCAACTTATGCAGAGGTTAACGGCGACGCTCAGTATGAAGTTGTTTGGGATGTTACTGCTACAGGCGGTACAGACACACTTCAGTTCCTTGCTATCCAGATTGATCCTGTTGAGGGAGTAGACAACTTCGCTACATGGACTTTCCCTGATCTTTCAGTTACTCTTGACGAGGTATGGATCGATGATGTTCTTGTAGCGGATCATGTAGTTTCTGACAACTCTATCAACACAGCTTATACAGAAGGCGGTCCTGGAACTACAAGACTTTATCTCCGCGACGAGTGGGTAACAGGCATTAGTGACCTTGCAGGCGATACTATGATCGCTAACAACATCAGAGTAAAGTTCACAGTATCAGGTCTTGGCGTAGAAGGTGACTCAAACGTAACTCCTGATCCCGAGCCGTCGATTTCATACAGAACTGGCGACGTTGACGCTGACGGAAACATCAACGCTCTCGACGCTTCAATGGTTCTCACAGAGTACGCTGCTAAGGCTACAAATCAGCCTTCTACTTTAGACGAGGTTCAGGCTCTCGCTGCTGAAACAAACGGCGACGGCAACATCGATGCTCTCGACGCTTCTGATATCCTCAGCTACTATTCATACACAGCTACAGGCGGAGATCTTTCTTTCGACGAATGGATGGCTCTCTAATTTAAATCATAACAAAGGGCGGACAGTTTTGTCCGCCTTTTTTGTCTTATATCTACTAAAAAGATTTGACTTTCGGAGAAAAATATGTTATAATATATTTTAAATGCGCAAAAGGAGTGATCAGATGTCAGAGGAACGTCTCTGCGAAAGCCTGAAGGTTCATCGTGATATAGTCGAAAAAGTCTCGAAGGTCATGCCCGACGAGGAGGTTCTCTATGAAGCAGCGGAGCTTCTGAAGGTATTCGCCGACTCAACACGTATCCGTATAATATTTGTCCTGTGCGAAAGCGAGATGTGCGTATGCGCAATCGCTGAATTGCTGGGAATGACCCAATCGGCGATCTCACACCAGCTCAGAGTCCTCAAGCAGGCAAGACTCGTCAGCAGCCGACGTGAAGGTAAGACGGTATATTATTCTCTTGCGGATGATCATGTAAAAACAATATTCTACCACGCAATGGAACACGTAATGGAGTAAAAATGAAAAAATTTGATTTTCACACTCACGCTTTTGTGGATAATCTCGCCGAGCGCGCTGTCTCAGCACTGGAACTGCGAAGCGGGATCGCTCCTTTTACAGACGGAACAATCAGCGGACTGCATGACGCAATGCACAGATGCAGAATCAACGGAGGATTGCTTCTCCCTGTCGCAACAAAACCATCCCAGCAGACTACGATAAATAACTGGGCGGCTCAGGTTCAGAAAAATGGACTATATTGCTGCGGAACGGTGCATCCTGATGCCGAAAATGCCCTTGAGGAAATCAGTAGAATCAAGGATCTCGGGCTGTACGGCGTGAAATTCCACTCGGAATATCAGCAATTTCTTCCGGACGAAGAGAGAATGTACCCGATTTATAACAAAATTGCTCAAGAAAAAATGTTTGCAGTTTTTCACGGCGGATGGGATCCGCTCTCCGGCGATGAGGTCAGAGGAACTCCAGACCGATTTGCCAACGCTATAAGGCACGTCCCCGAGCTTACATATGTCATCGCACATCTCGGAGGAATGAATATGTGGGACGAGGTCGAGGAGGAAATCGCTGGTAAATTCAGAAATGTCTACCTCGACGTCAGCGTTATCGCTGACTATATCGAGCCAGCTCAGCTTCTCAGGATAATCCGCACGCACGGTGCTGACAGAATACTTTTCGGCAGCGACTGCCCTTGGTCAGATCCGACAAGCGAGATCAGAATGATCGAAGATCTGCCGCTTTCATCAGAGGAAAAGGAGCTTATTTTCTGGAAAAATGCTGCCCGTTTATTGAAATTTGAATAAAATTGAATTATATTGCTATATAAAATTAATATTGTTGTATAATTTATAGAAATTACCTAATGTTTAAAAAACCCGACCAAAATTATAACACAAAACCTACTTAAATATAGTAAAATTATATTGAAAAGGGGTGGTAGAAATGAACGATCGCACCGTTGAAACATTTAACAAATCTCGGACAGATTCTTCTCACATTATAAACGTAATTGACGAATACGATTACTCCACCCAGCAGGAAGACTACAATAAACACTTTATCGCATGGCGAAAAAATAAAGACAACCCCTATGCCTATAACCTTTCCATCGACAAAAAAGAAAGCATCTATATCGTAGGACAGGGTTTTATCGACACCTCTGTCAGCGACGCTGAGTTGACCATCCTCTCACGGATACTCAAGGTGATCGGTGTCGCTATTCTGACGCTGCTCATTATAGAGGATGTCTTTGATAAGCTTTTTGTTGCACTCCTCGATCTGCTGGGAGTAGATATACACTGTTCTATTTCAAGCGCACTTATCTACGGCGGACGTACTGAAGTTGTCGTTACCCTGATTTTTATCACGCTCATAAAATTTACCGTACCGCTGGCTATCGTCAACAAGAAATTTAAAATGCCAAAACAGATCCGACGACCATGCCAGCTCAGGGATATATCTGAGCCTATCTCCGCAATATGCGTCACAATGATGCTGAGTGTCATCGCAAGCTATGCCTTCGGTTTTCTAGAGGAAATGAAGGGCATTTACAGCTTCTTCCTCGGTCATAACGCAGACGTATCTCTCTGGAACCAGACCGAATTCATCGCCTACGCTTTTGTTGACATCGTCGTGCTTTCGGTAGCAACCGAGCTTTTATTCAGAGGTGCAATGCTTACCGCTCTCCGTCAGTTCGGAGATGTGTACGCAATCATCATCACATCAGTACTAACCGGACTTTCTTCACAGAATCTTACATCGATGTTCGGTGTCATGGGAATCTCTGCTGTATGCGCAATCGGAACGCTCCGCAGCGGCTCTATTATGGCAGCTATTTTCACCCGTATGTCCTATAAGATCTACCTGCTGACCCTTACGATAATCGATTCAAAATGCACAGAAAATATCGAACTCGTCCGCAATCTCTATATGCTTACCGTATTCGTAGTTTCAGCTGTATTATTCACCGTACTTTTTCTTACTAAAGAACGCAGGAAACGTCCGTTTTTTGCAAAATACAAAGAGCATACTTCGATGAGGCGCAAGCTGACGTGCACTATCCGTACCCTACCAATAGCTGCTGTTGTCGCACTTTCGTTGTTTGCAGCCGTATACGAAAGGGTATTCTAGCCTATGGAAAAATACATGAAACGTGCACTTGAGCTGGCAGCACTTGCTTATGAAGCCGGAGAAGTGCCGGTAGGGGCAGTTGTGGTAAAGAACACCTCGGGAGAAATTGTCGGTGAGGGATATAATCTCCGTGAGAGCGCTAAGAATGCACTGGCTCACGCTGAGGTTATTGCCATAAATGATGCCTGCCGACGTTTAGGAGGCTGGAGACTCCCCGACTGCTCGATATACGTAACGCTTGAGCCTTGCCCAATGTGCTGCGGAGCAATAATAAACGCCCGCATCGACAACGTCATCTACGGCGCAAGCGACCCCAAAAGCGGCTCAGCTCAGTCGGTACAGAAAATGTTCGCCCTGCCCTACAACTGGACTCCGACAATTACCAGTGGCATAATGGCAGAGGAATGTTCAGAAATTTTATCCCGTTTCTTCAGGGAATTGAGAGAAAAACGCCGATAATTCGGCGTTTTTCAGCTTTTTAAAAAAAATCTGAATTTTTTTCAAAAAAGGCTTGACAAACGTTTTATTATCTGCTATAATAGTAAAGCAGTCAGGGAATGGATAAAACATAAGGCTGCTGAATAATGCGGATGCGAGTGTGCTGGAATAGGCAGACAGGCACGTTTGAGGGGCGTGTGTC
>JBGVIW010000151.1:0-30397 GCA_045128995.1 Ruminococcus sp. | reverse complement strand
ATAATAACGTGTCAGTTGTCAAGAATGAGTCGTATATCGACCACGCAGCAGCTGCTGTTAATCCGATCGTTTAATAATATTTCAGCCGCAGGTATCTATGCCTGCGGCTTTTTTGTGAAAATAAGGGGGAAAGCTTTTTGAAAATCCTGTCCGGACTTTACAAATCGACAAAAATATGCTATCATAGTTTTATAGATATAGAACGGAGATGATATGGTGTCAACAAAATTCAAAAAGATAAGAAACCTCGCACTCGCTCAGATGGTGATAATTCTTGCACTCGTGATCGCCCTGATATGGGCGCTGTTTATAAGAGAGACTGAACCTGAGGCGCTTACCGTCAGTGCGGATGCGTCCGCTCAGCTCGACGAGCCGCAGGTGAGGCGGCTTGCAGTCATCAATAAGGAGGAGTCGCTCTATCAGCTCGACGGAAAGAAAATCCTCCTAGATGACGGTACATACGGCGAGATCTACCTTCCGGTTTATGCCGACGTTCCAGCGAGCAGCGTGGATACCGAGGCTGTGATCAGCAGGAACGGTTACTCGTTTTACAAGGAAAATAACGAAATAACGTCGATTCCGGGAATAGACGTCTCCGTTTATCAGGGAGATATCGACTGGCAGCAGGTTAAGGCTGCGGGAGTTGAATTTGCGATGATACGTGTGGGAATACGTACATACGGCGGCGGCGAGATAAAATTTGATGATAATTTTGCAGAAAATCTTCAGGGCGCAGCTGATGCCGGAATAAAAACCGGAGTCTACTTCTTCTCGCAAGCGGTCACCGTCGAGGAGGCAGTTCAGGAGGCGGACGCTGTGCTTGATGCGATCGCACCGTATGATATCTCGTATCCCGTCGTTTACGACTGGGAGATCATCTATGATGATTCCGCACGAACTGACGAGATTTCAGTTGATATGCTGACGGATTGCTGCATTGCGTTCTGCGAGAGAGTTGAAGCTGCCGGCTATACGCCGATGATTTATCAGAACAAGCGCACATCACTTTTCAAGCTTGATCTTCCGAGACTGACTAAGTATGACTTCTGGCTTGCAGAGTACAACGAAAAGCCATCGTATTACTATGAATACGAGATGTGGCAGTACTCCCAGACTGGCAGAATACCGGGAATTGAGGGCGATGTAGACCTTAACATCAGCTTCAAGGATTACAGCGCTGACCAGCAGTCAGCTACATAATGAATAAATGCCGGAGATAAATCCTATCTCCGGCATTATTATTTTCATAAAAAGAGGACGCATAATGCGTCCTCTTGAGTTATACGATTTATAAGTACGATTCAGGAAGTTCGGGAACTAACTGAGCAATGCTCTTCTGGATGGAAAGAGCGTCCATGTTACCGATACCGTCGCCGTTCTGATAAACGTCAGCGTTTACATAGCCCTGCGGCTCTAAAGGATATCTTGTTGAGCTTGTAACGTACTTCATAACAACTACAACGTCGTTGATAGTAACCTCGCCGTCAACGTCAGCGTCACCCCAGAGTGAAACAGGAGGTAATGTTGTAGTAGTTGTAGTAGGCTGAGGAGTTGTAGTAGTTGTAGTGGTAGTAGTTGTAGTAGTTGTGGTAGTAGTTGTAGTAGTTGTTGTAGTCATGAGAGTTGTAGTAGTTGTCACCGGCGAGTCACCATAGTAGATCTCGATGTTGTCGATTGAGATCGAATCAACAGCGCCCCAGTAGTAACCGAAGTAGAGCTGACCCTCAGTGTCACCGTAGTTTTCGAGAGCAACGCTTCCTCTGATAGTTGAAGGCATGATCCACATTACCTCAACGGAATCGCCTGCATCGAGTACACAGTAATCAGTAGTATCCTGCCACCAGTAATCACACTGAGCCTGCTCGATAACGCTGGTTGCGGGAGCATAAACGAGCTTGTCGATGTCTTCAGTAGCAGTAATATCGAATCTTACAGCGTAAACGTCCTGATCTGCATCGATATTGAAGTCAGCGTAGTTAATCTTAAGGGCATTGGGAGCATTTTCGCCTGTAGCAGCATCGCCGTCAACGAGTTCGAGAGTAGCGTCTGTGATAGCCTTCTGAACTGAACCGTTGTAAGGAACTATAGCCTCAACAGTGTATGTAAGAGCGATATTTGTGAGTGTACATGACTCAAGAACAGTGTAATCCTCAGCGTCCTCTTCGCCGTACCAGAACTGGAAGCCGATAGTATCCATAGTAGGTCTGAGAGTTACGTGCGGCTGAACCTCGGCAGGAACTTCCCAGTAGCACTCGATATAGTTGCCGGGATTTTCGATTGTAACGCCGTTTCCGGGAGTTACGCCGAACTCTACGCCAGCCTCTTCAAACTTTTCAACCTCGTCCTTACCCATGTCGTTGTACCAGTAGCCGCCGGACTCCTTAGCACCAGCTTCTACCTTAGCAAACTCAGTATCAGCAGGTGAACCAAGCTCTACGTTAAGACCGCCGCCGTACATAAAGAGTTTAGGAGTGATGGACTCATCGATAGTAACAGTAGCAGTAATGGACTCGATAGTCACGCCCTGCATATCAGTAAGACCGAACTCAGCGTAGGAGAACTTATGGCTGTTGATAGGAGCGTCCTCTGTAAACTCATCAGGGTTAGCGAGATAGTATTCATCATCAAAGCCAGCTGTGAGGAGATAATCGAGATTATCGATCTGCTTTGACATAGTTGAAGTGATAGTAGCAGTACCGTCGCCGTTATCCTTGAATGACCAGTCGCCGCTCTTTCTGTTTTTAGCAACAAAGTCAGTTGAAGGACCGGGGGGAGTATCAGTACCTGTGCCAGTACCAGTACCTGTTCCGGTACCTGTGCCAGTACCTGTAGCATTGCTGTTAGCCTCAACGCTTGTAACGGAGATAGTATTTCCAGCACTGTAGTAGTTTCTGAACTCGATCTTGCCGGGATACTGTGAAGAAGAAGCGTTATAGCTAAGGTCGAGATCAGAAAGATCGATCACGATATTTACAGTCTCGCCCTCAGTGATAGCGATTTCGTTCGCAGGCTGAGCAGTTTTATCAGCAGAAGTATCGATCCAATCCTTATTGTTGTCAAGCTCATACCAATAAGGCTTATCGGCAGTACCGATACCGAATCCGTAGCTGAAATTACCGGTATACGGAGCAACGAATGAGATGCAGATGTTTTTCATACCGCTTGTAGCGTAATCAGCAGTATAGAGGAGGAGAGTATCGTCCTCAGCAACAGTGCCTACAGCATTTTTAACGGAAGAGATATTGATTTCTGTTGATGGAAGAGCAGCGATAGAAGTTGTGCCGACGAAAGTCGGAACAGCGGTTGCTGCCATTACAAGGCTAACAACGGAAGCCTTGATTCTGTTGGAAAAAGAAGTGTTTTTCATAAGCAATCGACCCTTTCTGTATAATTGCGAATATGCAAATGTTTCCCTCTTATTTACATTTGCTTTATATTAAGTATAGCACACTTTTTTCAAAAAGTTGTTACAATTCTATGAACAATGGCGTTTTTTCTCTGAAGTTGAATACAAATTTCTATAACATTTTGATAACTTTATGTGAATAGTATACAAAATGGTGTGAAAAAATTAAATCAGGCAACTAAAAGCAGCTGCCTGATTTATGATTAGTATTAAATATTTTACTCAGAAAGCTCGCTTTCTTCGCTGTAATCCGAACCAGAAGTCTGAGTTGTTTTTACAGTTTTTCCGACATAAGCCTTGGTAGGTGTTACCGCCCAGACATTGTCATATTTCGGGAAAGAGATTGTCACATCCCAGTTGAAAGTCTCACCCTCAGGGATCTTATCGGCATTGAGCAGATTGATATTTGCAACAATATCGCTTGGTGTGATCTCCTCGATAATGTCCTTCGGGCCGATGACGGTGATATCAAGACTCTTCGTAAGCACGTTGAATTCATAGCCATCCGGTGCGTTTATGACATCGAAATCGTTGATCGTGAATGATTTCTTATCGAGATTTGAGTCGTCGAGCGTTACTGTTACCGCCTCCAGATTTGACATATTTTTGAAATCCTTTGTGTCGATCGTGAAGGTCTTTGAATATCCGAGATCAAGCTCACTGAGCATGATAGTTCCTATCTGGAAGGTATCGGGGAATTCAACATTGCTGCTCTTTGATGCGAGAGTTATCGAGTCAGCAGAAAGTTCAAATTTAAGGAAGCTGCTGTTGAAATTGGATGGTGCACCTGAGATTCCGACGCTGAGGTCGACTGTTTTCTGTGTAAGCACAGGGATGTTGATCAGGATGCTTGTTGTATCAAATTTGAACTGTGATATCTCGATCGTAGCACCGTCAGCGGAATAGAGCTTGATCTCGTCGCTTGGAACGGCGTAGGAAGAATCCAGCTGCATTTCCTTATTGCACACGGCAGCGCACTCGGCGATCTTAGCAAGCTGAGAAGAAGGGCCGGTGATGCTTATAGTTTCCGGTTCGCAGGAATAGCCCTCGGTGTCGATAGTTTTGCCATCAGCGAAGGTGATATTCGGGATCTCCGGAACAACGGGGATATTCTTAGTTTCGTACTTATCGAAAACGACAGTTGCCGTATCTGGCGAGATCGACTCGATCTCAAATTCGATATTCGGGTCATCGCTCACGATCTCGAACGAAAGCTTTTTTGTGCCGGTAGTGCTGACGTTATCGGCAATAAGACGAGCTTTAAGGTTAGCATCAGAGAGGTTACCGATCTCAGCACGATTACCACGGATCTGGACGTCCACGCTTTCGACATCGCAGGTTATCAGGCTGAGTCCGTTCTCGTAAGCGGCGGTACCGCTGATATCGAGATCGACAGGGATGTTCGTGATAGTCTTTGGGATCGACGGGTAAACAGTCATTGAGATGAAGAACCATGCGAGAATGGCGATTATCACTGAATATATCGCCAGCGCAAGATTTTTTCTCAGGCTGGTTTTAATGTTTTTGAAGAAGGTCATTTTTTCTTCCTCCTTTCAGCGGCAGCGTGTCTGCGTCCGGACTGGATGAGATCCTGCTGATTGGAGATAAGCTCAGTAGTGAGGAGAGTTTTCAGTTTCTCACGGGTATAATCACGGGTAAGCACTCCATTCATAGCGACGGAGATCTGACCTGTTTCCTCGGAAACGACAATAACTATCGCATCGGAGTTCTCGCTCATGCCGATCGCTGCACGATGGCGTGAGCCAAGTTTTTTGTTCACGAGAGCCTCCTGCTGGGGCTTCGGAAGGAAGCAAGCTGCTGCGAGAATTATACCGTCACGCATGATAACAGCACCATCATGGAGAGGTGTTTTCGGGTAGAAAATATTACCGAAAACCTCCTTGCTTGGGAGCGCATTGAGCATAGTACCAGTTTCGATCTGTTCGCCGAGTCTTACCTGACGCTCGACAACGATAAGCGCTCCGGTACACGATGCAGAAAGCTCTACACACGAGTCACAGATTGCGTTGATAGCGCCGCTCCACGTCTGAGTAAGCTCGTCAGAGCTTATACCGAAGCCGAAATATTTTGAGCCGATCTTAGCACGTCCGACCTTTTCCATGGCACGGCGGATCTCAGGCTGAAAGAGAACGATGACAGCGATGATACCGATATCGAGCATGGAAGAGAGCAGATATGTAATTGATTTCAGTCCGAAATAGCTGCTTACGAGGTATCCTGCAACGAGGAGGAGGATACCCTTTACAAGCTGACCAGCACGTGTTTCACGGATGAATTTCAGCAGTACATAAACGGCATAGGCGAGGATAGCGATATCGATTATATCGACGACCTCGATAGTTTTAATGATACTTATAACAGAGTCCTTGATATCCTGCCAGGACATTCGGGCACATCCTTTCTTCTATATGTATGGATGGTTGTGCAGAAGATATGCGGATATAATGCGCAGGCTGCACCGCAGACAAAGCTGCGGTGCGCCTGAAGAAATCGAGTATATAGGGCTGCACATATTACTATTTTACCACAAAACAGGATAATTTCAAGGGCTTTTTTATTAATTTTTGTCAGTCTTGATATTTTTAACTGAATTAGCTAAATACACGGCGTCACATTCCCGGCTGAAAACTGACGGCGCAAAGCGGATGGTTCCGGCGTCAGTTCCGAGGTGAGCATGAGCGAGTGCAGCGCAGTGAAATCCTGCCCTCAGGGCGAAGCCTCTATCTGAAAGGAGCTGAGCCGCACGTTCCGGAGGGATGTTTCTGATGTTGAAGGAAACGATGGGGACATAGCTGCATCCGGGAGTGCGGTAGATGGTGATATCGTCTCTGCCGGAAAGCTCGCTGATAAATCTGCGGCAGATCCTGTCCTCGTGGCGGAAGATGCGGTCGGTACCGAGCCGGCTGACGAAGTCGATGCCAGCTTTCAGCGAGACAGCTCCGATGATGTTGAGCGTACCGCTTTCGAGTACGTCCGGCATAAAATCTGGTTGGCGCAGACTTGAGGATGCGCTTCCGGTGCCGCCTTGGATTATCGGTGTTACGGGGAATTTTCCGTCTGAGATAAAAAGTCCGGTGCCTGTTATTCCGTAAAGCCCCTTGTGACCTGCCGTGCAGAGGATGTTTATCCCGTCGGACATTTTTACATCAATTATCCCGCACGCCTGCGCACCGTCGGCGATGAAGCATATCCCATGCTCACGGCATATTTCTGCGATCTTTTTCCACGGAAGTATCTGACCAGTCACATTGCTTGCCAGGGTACAGACGACAGCCTTTGTGTCGGGGCATATAAGCGATCGGAAGTTCTCGGCGGTTTCATCGTCATCATCACTGATCTCGGCGATCGAAAGTGAAATTTTTCCACGTCGTGCAAGCTCAGCCGCAGGTCTTGCCGAGGCATTATGCTCGAGGTGGCTGATTATCAGATGTCCTCCGCCGCTCATTATGCCTTGGATCGCCATGTTGAGCGCCAGTGTGCAGTTTAGCGTGATGACCACGTTTTCTGGCTCTGCGCCGAAGAATCCAGCCGCTGCTTCTCTTGCGCTGTAGACAGCGGCAGAGGTGCGCATAGCAAGCTCATGACCGCCTCTTCCGGCATTGCCGCCGAGCGTCGCAACTGCCTGAGCGACAGCTTTTCTCACTTCAGGCGGCTTAGGAAATGTGGTGGCAGCGTTGTCAAAGTTTATCATTCGATCGCCGCCTCCGTTCGTATATTGCTGTATGGGATGGAGTATTTTTTCAGTATACCGAGAGCCGAATCACAGCTCCCGCTGATCAGCAGTGAGTAACCGCAGCCTGCCTCGGAGGAGCTGTCGTTCCGCTTGATCTCGCACGGTATCCTCCGTGACCGGAGAAGCTTTTCTGCCTTCATTGCGTATGTGTAGGACGGCATTGCCGCATAGCACGCTGCCATATTATCACTCCTTTTGCTGAGATAATGCCGCTGATATTACGGCACATTATATAGTATGCAGATCAGGTGATATGGTGAGCATGGTTCACAAAAGCAGCTTTGTTATTTTGGTCATGTCTACGAAAAAGAGTTTACATTTTTACATAACATTCCATTGCGTTGCGCTGGATTGATAAGTATGGTATAATGTAATCAGAAAAAATATCAGAGGAGGGATATGTATGAAAAAGATTCTGTCATTGATCTGTTCGGCTGCCACGGCTTCGGCTATGTTTGTAGTTTTTCCGGTATCTGCCGAGGGAAATGCGCTTCCGGAGTATCACACCTACAACGAGCTTATGGAAATAGGCAATGATGAGCTTGCCGAGCTTTATGCAGAGGATTTTCCGGAATATTTCAGCGATAACGGCGGCTACAAGGTAAGTGAGGAGTCTGAAATTTCTCTTATAGAGGAAACTATTTCGGAGTCTGAAGAAAAGCTTGTGAAGTTTCAGTCGCTTCAGGAAGATCAGTCGGAAGGAGTTCTGAAGTATCGTGTAAATCCTGAGTTCGACCTTGATTTCGAGCTTGCGCCGTCGGCTCTTGGATTGCCCGATGAGTGGAATATCGACCATGACGGCGGACATATTGACGGTAACCGTTATTATATTGAGAATTCTTATTTTGTGTATGTTCCTTACGATGTTGCAACGGATTTTGACTGCTATATCAGGCTTTGTATTGCCCAGAAGCTCTGGAGTATGCACGGAAAGGATGAGGTTCTGAATGTGGAATACGGAACACAGCTTTTCCAGCCGATATGGATCGCAGGTTCTCCGATGATGCTGGGAGATATGAGTTATGACGGCGTTGATGTGACAGATGCGGTTTCGGTGATGTGCCATGTTACGAATCCTCAAAAATATCCTCTGGATATCTATCAGAAGCGTGCAGCGGATGTCTACCAGAACGGCGATGGTCTTAATGCGATGGATGCTCTGACTATTCAGAAGTACATCGTCGGAATGGTTCAGACTCTGCCGGAGACTTATCTTGATCTGGAAGTGAGCTACGATCTTTCAGACTATGATTATGAGCCGCATACGCTTGAGGAGCTTCTGGCGATGGAACTGGATGAGTTTCTTGCTCTTGACGCTTACTGCGGAGATACTCCTGAAACGCTGACGAGAGAACAGGAATACCGCTGCATGGGCGAGGTAATGATGCAGCGAGGCAGGAAGATCACTTACTCCGGTGAGCTGCCTGAGGATTTCCATGACATTGAGGGAGTTTCTCAGTCTTCTATCGGTCTTATTCCGGTGGGTGATGATACATATTATTGCATGGAGAGGCTCGTTCCAACGTTTTATCTCGATAAGAGGGACACCTATGCAAACGGTCTTTATACATCTACGAGTGATGTAGAAAAGGCACTCGCAGAGCTGATCGGTGATGATATTGGCTATACTGTGGCGCTGAATGATATTGAAAAATACTGGATAACAGTTGAATTTGATATTCCGGTCTTTGCTGAGATCACCGAAGAGACAATGCAGTATTATGCAAGTCTGTATTATATTATGACATCTATTAACCCAGGATTTGAATGCTATTGATAAAATTAAAACCGGCTGTTTCTGACAGCCGGTTTTGTCGTTTTTAGTGATTATATGTCCTGATCCGCAGTATTTATTGCATCGGTTATGGTTTTGTACTGTGCAAGTGAGCCATGCTTGTCGATGTCAAGCTTGTTGCGCTCACTGTGAGTGAGACAGCCTGCACCTCCGACGCATCCTCCGGTACACGCCATACCCTCGATGAAATTGTTCTTCAGCAGGTTCTTGTCAGCTCTCATCAGCGCAGAGCGGCATTCAGCAATTCCGTCGCAGACAAGCGGATTCAGTTCAAATTCCTCATTGCCCTGTTCCTTGAGCGCCTGAGCTACAGCATCGCTCAGACCGCCGCAGCGGGCAAATATTCTTCCGAATTTTGAAGCTGAGTCAAGGTCGGACTCGGGAAGCGATGTGATATCGATATCCTTGCTGTCGAAGAGAGCCTGAAGCTCCTCGAAGGTGATAACGCAGTCTATGTATGGACGGACGGATTCCTTCTGATATTCCATTTTCTTAGCGGTACACGGGCCGATGAACACTACCTTTGCGCTGGGAGTGTTGTCCTTGATATATTTTGAGATAGCTGCCGCAGGAGAAAGGTTTGTAGAAACCTTGTCCTTGAGATTAGGGAAGGACTGGGCATATTTCACGAATGCCGGACAGCATGAACTTGTGAGGAAGCCCTTCTCGGCAAGCTCCTCAGCCTCAGAATACGCAACCATATCAGCTCCGAGCGCAGCCTCGACAACGTGACTGAAGCCAAGCTCCTTGATACCAGTGATGACCTGTCCGAGTTTAGCGTAGCGGAACTGGCTTGCTATCGACGGAGCAATAACAGCGTAGACTTTATATTCACTGTTTCCGTTGCTGCCCTTGATGAGGTTGATGGCATCGAGGATGAATGACTTATCCATTATTGCACCAAACGGGCAGGTATACACGCACGCTCCGCAGGAGATGCATTTATCGTTATCGATCTGGGCGTACTGTTCTTCACTGATGGAGATCGCCTTGATCTTGCAGGCGTTGATGCAGGGACGGATGTGGTTGACGATAGCGTTATAAGGGCATACCTTAGCACAGCGTCCGCACTCGATGCATTTTGATTTATCGATATGAGCCTTCTGGCGCTCGTCGAAAGTTATTGCTCCCTTCGGGCATACATCTTCGCAGCGGTGAGCCATGCATCCACGGCAAGCCTCGGATACCTGATATCCACCCATCGGGCACTCGTCGCAGGCGATGTCGATAACCTCGATAACATTGGGATTATTCTGATCTCCGCCGATAGCGAGCTTAACACGCTCCTGGAGTATTGCACGCTCCTTGTAAACACAGCATCTCATAGTTGGCTTCGGCCCCGGAGCGATGATCTTCGGGATCCGGAAAAGGTTGTTGAGAAGAGTATCGTCCCATGCGTGACGTGCTACCTCTCTCAGGACTTTATATTTGTGATACTGGACTTTAGTATCAAATTTTCTCATAATTCTGCTCCTTTCGGGTTACATACATAATAATTATAACAAGCGGTCAGATGTGTGAGAAATGTAAAAAGAGAATAACTGCATATGATTTTACATATAACCACGCCGCCTTCATTCCTTCATCAGCGCTGCACCAATGTGTTGACTTTATCCGGAAAATTGTATATAATAAATATGTATACACTCTTGCCGGCTGCATATAATAATCACGCAGTTTCAGTAAAGGAGTGTATGAATTGAATAACGAAAAAGATACGCATGAAAATTGCTCCAGTCAGGAGCTTGACGATGCCGAGCTTGCTGAAAAGCTGGGGAAAACTGTCTCGCAGAACGCAAAGCACCTCATCCACTGCCTCACCATTATAGGTCAGGTCGAGGGGCATTATGTCCTCGCCGAGCAGAATAAAACGACCAAGTATGAGCACATCATCCCAGCACTCGTTGCCATAGAGCAGGACAGAAGCGTCGAGGGGCTTATGATCATTCTGAACACCGTCGGCGGTGATGTCGAGGCAGGGCTGGCTATAGCTGAGCTTATAGCAGGGATGAAAACTCCGACCGTTTCACTTGTTCTCGGCGGAGGTCATTCTATCGGAGTTCCGCTTGCAGTGAGCGCAAAGCATTCATTCATCGTCCCGTCAGCTTCGATGACTATCCACCCCGTCCGTATGAACGGGACTGTACTCGGAGTTCCGCAGACGCTTTCTTATTTCGACAAGATGCAGGACAGGATCATCAACTTCGTAACCGGAAACAGCTCGGTTCATGAGGATGAGCTGAGAAGGCTCATGATGAATACCGAGGAGCTTGTGCTTGATGTTGGAAGCGTCGTCGAAGGCTCAAAGGCAGTTGAAATCGGACTGATCGATGAGCTTGGCGGACTGAGCGACGCAATGCAGTGTCTTTACGATATGATTGAAAATACAGAAAAAAGATATACCTGATCCGGCTCTGTCCTCGTTCAGAGGACAAGTCCGGCATCAACAGGAGGAAAGTTATGTCAGAATTCAGAGATCCGCCTTCAGCTTCAAAATCATCCGGAAAATCAGGCTCCGGCACAGGAAAAACTAAATCAAAAGCTTCATCCACACGAAAGGGAAGCGCTAAAAACACCGCCGCTCAGGAGCCAGCTCCGCCGTCGGCACCTGCACCAAAGCCTGTACCGACACCTAAAAATGATAAGAACCAGTTTTGGTCGATCGTTCTTTTCGCCGTGGGAGTGCTTATATTGCTCATGGCACTCATCAAAGGATCTGCCGGCTGGAACGGAATACATAACTTCCTGCTTGGACTTTTTGGTCTTGCAGTGTTCTTCGTTCCTGTGATCCTTATCTACACCGCCGTGCTTATCGGTATGGAAAAAAGCCAGAGATGTGTTGCAGGTCGTGCTGTCTGGGGAGTGGCTATGACGCTTCTCATAAGTGCGGCGATCCAGATAATCGCTGTGGGCGAGCTTCCTGGAGACGGATTTTTCTCGCATATTTCAACGATGTACAGCGACGGAAAAGAACTTCGTGGAGGAGGAGTTGCCGGAATAATCATCGCAGGGCCGCTTCTTACCTTCTTTGGCAAGACAGGCTCGCAGATAATTACTGTTATCATGTTCTTCGTGTTCGGAATGCTTCTCTCAGGAAAGGGTCTTATTGAATTTCTGAAGATGCTTACAAAGCCGTTCAAATTCATCTGGAACTGTCTTGAGGGCGTGAAGAATCTGCTTACTGGCGGAGATTTTGAGGACGCATTTGACGATGATGACGAGGAAGAAGAGCGTGAAAAGGAGAATTTCAATGCCGACCTCGAAGCTATCGAACTTGTAAATAATCGTAACAGTCAGAAGTCAAGAGCTGCTCAGCAGAAATTTCCGGCTGAGCCTGAATTCCTCCTGGACATCCCGATTCTCGACGATAACCGCAAGCCTGTACAGGCTGAGACAGAGTTTCTCGACGAAAATGGAAATCCTCAGCCTCCGGTTGAGAGCCTCGATGTGCTTATTTCACAAGCTGCAAAAAACGTCAGCCCTAAGGCTGAGATAATCGAAGAAACTGATCCTGAACCGCCGAAAAGAGAGTATATTCTCCCTTCAATAGAGCTTCTTACCCCACCGGATGTGAAGTCGAAAAGTGACGAGGCTACTGCTGAGATGCGTGATAAGGCAGAGATCATCGTCAATACACTCAAGAGCTTCGGCGTTACTGTCCGCATCAGCAATATCTATCGAGGCCCTGCCATTACCCGATATGAGATCCAGCCCGGCGCAGGCGTGAAAGTCTCTAAAATCAAGGGGCTCGAGGACGATATAGCTCTTTATCTTGCGGCTCAGGGCGTAAGAATCGAAGCTCCCGTTCCGGGTAAGGCTGCCGTTGGAATCGAGGTTCCGAATACGAATAAGGATATGGTAACTCTCCGTGAGATACTTGCGTCGCCGGAGTTCAGAAACTCCACAAGCAAGCTCTCGTTTGCTGTCGGAAAGGATATCTCAGGCAGCGTTATCGTCGGCGATGTGGCTAAGATGCCACACGTTATCATTGCTGGAACTACAGGCTCGGGTAAATCCGTCTGCACACGATCGATCATCATGAGTATCCTCTATAATGCAACTCCCGACGAGGTAAAGCTTATCCTCATTGACCCGAAGATCGTTGAATTTAAGATTTTCGAGGGAATCCCTCATCTTCTTATTCCGATCGTTACCGACAGCAAAAAGGCTGCCGGTGCGCTGAACTGGGCAGTAAACGAGATGATGCGCCGCTATCAGCTTTTTGCAGAGGATGGCGCTAACGATATAAAATCCTACAACGAGCTTGCCTCACGAACTGAGGGTATGGAGAAGATCCCGCAGATCGTTGTGTTTATCGATGAGCTGGCTGATATGATGCTTGTTGCCGGAAAAGAGGTCGAGGATTCGATCTGCCGTCTCGCACAGATGGGACGTGCTGCCGGAATGCACCTTGTTGTTGCAACCCAGCGTCCGACAACTGACGTTATTACCGGTCTTATCAAGGCAAATATCCCCAGCCGTATTGCTCTGTCTGTTATGTCGCAGGTCGACTCTCGTACCATTATCGACATGGCAGGCGCAGATAAGCTCCTCGGAAACGGCGATATGCTCTATATGCCAATCGGCTCAAATAAGCCGGTCAGAGTTCAGGGATGTTTTGCGTCGTCGAAGGATATCGAAAATACGCTTAAATTTATAAAGGAACAGGTTACCGGCGAGTACGACAGCGACATCATCAGTGCGGTTGAAAGCCTCGTTCCAGTTACGAAACATGACAGGGATGATCTTAGCGATTCTTCACTTGCAGCCGGCAGCGACGAGGACTTCGTCGAGCGTGCAATGGAAGTTGCCGTTGAAAACGGTCAGCTCTCGACCTCACTCCTCCAGCGTAAGCTCAAGCTTGGCTATGCAAGAGCTGCAAGGATCATGGATGAGCTTGAGGAGATGGGCGTTATCGGGCCGAGCGAGGGAGCTAAGCCGAGAAAAGTCCTTATTTCAAGAATGCAGCTCGATGAGCGCCGTGCCCGCAAAGGTGACGGCTGATCCCGCTATGTGAAAGGAGTCAGATAATGATGAGCAGCGGATTTTTACCAATTACTAAAAAGGAAATGGACGAGCTTGGAATAGAGCAGTTCGATTTTATATACGTTTCGGGTGACGCTTATGTCGATCACCCGAGTTTCGGCGCTGCCATTATTACACGTCTGCTGGAGTCGCTTGGGTTTACGGTTGGAATGATATCTCAGCCGGACTGGCACTCCGACAGGGATTTTACCCGATTCG
Organism: Ruminococcus sp.; assembly: GCA_045128995.1. Classification (GTDB taxonomy): domain Bacteria; phylum Bacillota; class Clostridia; order Oscillospirales; family Ruminococcaceae; genus Ruminococcus. Next base: position 16,198 of record JBGVIW010000151.1, on the reverse strand, counting down.
GCAGACCAAAGTATGCCTTTCTCGTGTCGGCAGGAAATATCGACTCGATGGTTGCGCACTATACAGCCGCAAAGAAAAAACGCTCCGATGATGCATATACTCCCGGCGGTATCGCCGGAAAGCGCCCTGACAGGGCAGTTATCGTGTATTGTCAGAAGCTGCGTGAGATCTATGGAGATGTGCCGATAGCGATCGGCGGACTTGAGGCTTCGCTCAGGCGATTTGCACACTACGATTACTGGGATGACGCAGTAAGACCGTCTGTCCTTGCCGACAGCGGAGCTGATCTGCTGATGTACGGCATGGGCGAGCATCAGATGACGGAGCTTGCACAGCGGCTTGCCGCCGGAGAAAAAATATGCGAGATCCACGATATACGAGGAACGTGCTACCTGACTGAGCCGGTGAATACACCTCTCGGAGCGGCACAGTGCCCGTCCTTTGAGCAGGTTCGTGACAGCAAGACTGAATATGCAAAGGCAGTGAAGATCCAGTATGACTGGCAGGATGAGATCTATGGCAAAACTATTATACAGCGTCATGGAAAGATGATGCTTGTACAGACACCGCCGGCACTCAGCCTTACAACAGAGGAGCTTGATCGGATCTACGATCTGCCGTTTATGAGGACGTACCATCCATCTTATGAAAAGCTGGGCGGAGTTCCCGGAATCGAGGAGGTAAAGTTCTCGGTAACACATAACAGGGGATGTTTTGGATACTGCAACTTCTGCTCGATCGCACTCCATCAGGGAAGAAAAGTTACCTGCCGAAGCGAAGAATCCGTCCTGCGAGAGGCGGAGAAGCTCACAAAAATGCCTGATTTCAAGGGCTATATCCACGATGTAGGCGGCCCGACGGCAAATTTTCGGCACACTTCCTGTGAGAAGCAGCTTACAAAGGGACTTTGCATGGGCAGGAAATGTCTTGCGCCAGAGCCGTGTCCGGCACTGAAGGCGGATCACTCAGAGTACTTGAGAATTTTAAGAAAAATGCGGAAAATCAACGGCGTGAAACGTGTTTTCATCCGTTCGGGAATCCGTTATGACTACCTGATGCAGGATAAGAATGACGAGTTTATCCGTGAGCTGATAAAGCATCATGTCAGCGGTCAGCTCAAGGTTGCGCCAGAACATTGCTCAGCAGTCGTGCTGGATAAGATGGGCAAGCCTCATATTGAGGCGTACAAGGCGTTTCAGAAACGCTTTTATGAGATAACCAAGGGCATAGGAAAGGAACAATATCTTGTGCCGTATCTCATGTCCTCTCATCCCGGAAGTACGCTGAAGGAAGCTGTCGAGCTTGCGCTGTTCCTCAAGGAAAATAAGATCCGTCCCGAACAGGTGCAGGATTTCTATCCTACGCCCGGTACGATTTCGACGGCAATGTTCTACTGTGAGCTTGATCCGTATACGATGGAGAAGGTCTATGTCCCGAAAACTCCGCAGGAAAAGGCTATGCAGCGTGCGCTGCTCCAGTATTTCAAGCCCCAGAACAGGGAGATCGTGATAGAGGCTCTCAAAAAGGCTGGCAGGCGTGATCTTATCGGCTCATCGCCGAAGTGTCTGGTGGAGGATGTTAATCCGAGAAATTATGCATCGTCGGGAAAAAATAAAAATAACAGCGGAAAGGGCGGCGGAGATAAATGGCAGCAAAAAGGAAAACGACCCGCAAAAGCTATAGCAAAACATCACGCAAAGGCAGATCGTCGTCAAGGAAAAGGCAGAAAAACAGGAACTTCCAGATAGCAGCAGCGATAATATTTATTCTGGCGATCATCTTCACTGCCGTATGGCAGAACAGGAATAAGCATAAACGTCCGGTCGTTCCGGCATCGGATAATATGGCGGTGCATTTTATCGATGTGGGTCAGGGTGACTGTATCTACATAAGCGCCGGCGGAAAAAGTATGCTCATCGACTGCGGCGAAGCATCCGAAAGCGGGCTTGTTTCCGGATATCTCGATGATATCGGCGTCAGAAGGCTTGATTACGTAGTTGCGACACATCCGCATTCCGATCATATGGGCGGAATGAGCTATATAATCGAGAGCTATGATATCGGCGAGGTGATAATGCCGTATCTTGATGACAGCGATATTCCGACTACACGCTATTTTGAGAAATTCGTGGATGCGTGCGCTGAAAAGGATCTCGGTGTGACGGATGCTGAGGTCGGACGTGTTATTGAACTTGGTGACGCAAGAGCTGAGATCATCGCTCCGGTCAGCCGTGATTACGGAAACGTCAATAACTATTCAGTTGGAATCCTTCTCTCACATGGAGAGAATGACTTTATCTTCACCGGTGATGCCGAGGCTCTTGCAGAGGAGGAAATGCTCAGCTCAGGCAGACTCTGCGAGGTCGAAGTGTACAAGGTCGGACATCACGGCAGCGATACATCTTCATCAGAGGATTTCATGGAGGAGATCTCGCCTGAATACGCAGTGATAATGTGCGGTGAAGGCAACTCCTACGGGCATCCGCATGACGAGATCGTTGAACGAATCGAAAAATATACAGATAAAATCTACCGCACGGATGACTGCGGAGATATTGTGATCGAGTCCGACGGCGAGAAGCTCAGCGTCTGGACGGAAAGGTGAGTGGCATGATTATTATTGACCGCTTTGAGGGAGAAAACGCAGTTCTTGAAACAGACAGCGGGATGATCATCATAAGAAGAGATGGTCTGCCTGAAAATGCCCGTGAGGGAGATGTTCTGGAGCTTGTCGAGGGAGCTTATCAGGTAAACTCTGCCGCAACGGAGGAAAGATGTGCTGCGGTAAGGGCGAAATTCAACAGACTCCGGAGGAAGAGTAATGACTGATACTATTATAATAGGCGCAGGCGCTGCCGGATGCATAGCAGCGATAACGGCTGCACGTCTCGGAAAAAGTGTGGTGATGTTCGAGAAGAACGAGAAGATCGGAAGAAAGCTCCGCATCACCGGAAAAGGACGCTGCAATCTTACAAATAATTGCAGCGTGGAACAGCTGCTCAATAATATTCCCGTGAATCCGAGGTTCCTTTACAGCAGCTTTGCGGCGTTCAATTCTCAGGATACGATGCAATTTTTCGAGGATCTGGGAGTTCCGCTCAAAACAGAAAGAGGAAACAGAGTGTTTCCGGTGAGCGATAAGGCTGAGGATATTGTCGAGGCTCTCAGATCGGAGCTTAAGGCTCTCGGAGTTAAGATAATTCGCAGGAGGGTTACTGAGATAATCTGCGATGACGGCGTGTGTACAGGAGTTAAGGCTGATGGAGAGGAGTACTATTCCCAGTCGGTGCTTATCGCCTGCGGAGGAGCGTCATATCCCGTGACCGGTTCAAACGGTGACGGATACCGCCTTGCTTCAGCAGTGGGGCATACTATAATACAGCCGAAGGCGTCGCTGGTGCCGATGGAATCACCGGACAGATTCTGCACCGAAATGATGGGACTTTCACTCAGGAATGTTACGCTGAGGCTTTATGACCGTGACAAGCTGATATATGCCGAGCTGGGCGAGATGCTTTTTACTCATTTTGGCGTTTCTGGGCCAATGGTTCTCAGCGCAAGCTCGCATATACGTGATATGCAGCCCGACCGCTACAGGCTCACCATCGACCTCAAGCCGGGACTCTCAGCAGAACAGCTCGACGCAAGGATCCAGCGTGACTTCGCTGAGTTTTGCAACTTTAACCTCTCGAACGTCCTTAAAAAGCTTCTTCCAGCAAAGATGATCCCCACGATAATCGGACTGTCAGGCATTGCTCCTGAACAGAAGGCTCACAGCATAACAAAAGAACAGCGCAAGGCGCTTGGTGCACTGATAAAGGCACTGCCGATAAGAATCACACGCTTTCGTCCGATCGACGAGGCTATCGTCACCAGCGGCGGCGTTGCGGTGAAGGAGATCAATCCGAAAACAATGGAGTCAAAGCTGGTTCAGGGACTGTATTTTGCCGGAGAGGTGATAGATGTCGACGCATATACCGGCGGTTTTAATCTTCAGATCGCCTTTTCGACCGGCTACAGCGCAGGAATGTGCCTGTAGTATACTATTATAATGTATATGATGCCGGCTGAACCGGTGTCAGACTGGAGAATATCATGAAAAATATCAATATTGCAATCGATGGCCCTGCTGGTGCAGGAAAAAGTACAATCGCAAAAATGGTTTCGGCTCAGCTTGGGTATATCTATGTTGACACAGGTGCGTTGTACAGAACTGTTGCGCTCTATCTCACTGAGAACAAGGTCGCTGACGAGGATATTGCCGAGGCGCTGAAGAATGCAGAGGTTTCGCTCGGTTTTGAGGATGGTGCACAGCACGTTTATCTCAGCGGAAGAGATGTAAGCGGACTTATCCGCACTCCTGAGATCTCGATGGCAGCTTCGAGAACCTCAGCTATTCCGGCAGTAAGAGAGTTCCTCTTCGAGACTCAGCAGAAGATCGCTCGTGAAAACTGCGTGATCATGGACGGCAGAGATATCGGAACAGTAGTGCTCCCGGATGCTGACGTGAAAATATTCCTCACAGCTTCGGCTGAGGAGCGTGCAATGCGCCGCTTCAAGGAGCTGTCTGAAAAGCCGGACTGTCCGTGCTATGAGGAGATACTCAGCGACATCGTCGAGCGTGATCATAATGATATGAACAGAAAAACTGCTCCCCTAAAGCAGGCTGAGGACGCTGTTCTCGTGGATACGACAACGCTCACGCTTGAGGAGTCAGCGGCTGAAATAATCAGAATAATCAATGAAAAACTGAATGGAGGCAAAGCTAAGTGATTTATCATATTGTGAAGGGCATTGTACGTTTTGCGTTCATACTTGCCTATAGACTGAAATATGAGGGAAAGGAAAATGTCCCGAAGAAAACAGCGGTGATCTATGCTTCAAATCACCGTACAAATGCTGATCCGCCGCTTCTTGCGGTTGGTACATACGGAAAATTTGCCTTTATGGCAAAGGAGGAGCTTTTCAGAAACAAACTGTTCGGATGGCTCATCCGCAAGCTTGGAGCTTTTCCGGTTTCACGAGGAAAGGGCGATATGGGAGTTATCGACACTGCGGTCGAGCGTCTTGATGGCGGAAGAAGTCTTATGATCTTCCCCGAGGGTACTCGCTCAAAGGACGGTAAAGTCGGCAGAGGTCATACAGGAGCTGCACTTATCGCTGCTCGCTCCGGAAAGCTCATAGTTCCGGTTGGAATCGTTTTCGGCGAGAAACTGAAGTTCCGCTGCAAAATCACAGTGAAGTACGGCAAGCCGATCGATCCGGCAGACTACTGCACGATCTGCGATGAGCCTAATCCCAGAGAGCTTGTAAGGCTGAAAAATGCTTACATGAAGGAGATAAAGCTCCTCGTTGAGGGTGAGCCAGAGGCTGAGACTGCACCGGCAGAGGTGAAGGAAAATGAGTAGGGTAACTGTTGCAAAATCCGCTGGCTTCTGTTTTGGAGTCGACAGGGCAGTGAAGATGGTCTACGGCGAGCTTGAGAAAAATTCAAGAGTTGCAACGCTCGGCCCGATCATCCACAATCAGGATGTCGTCAACGACATGACTGCCCGTGGTGCAAGGATCATAAATTCAGTCGATGAGCTTCGTGACGGCGAGACGGTTGTCATCCGTTCACATGGCGTCGGCAGGGAGGTCTATGAGCAGATAGCTGCCCGAGGAAACCGTATGCTCGATGCAACGTGCCCGTTTGTGTCGAGGATCCATAAGATCGTCGCAGAAAAAACTGCCGAGGGATGCTTCATCCTCATCGCAGGCGACTCAAATCACCCCGAGGTTCAGGGTATTGTTGGGCATTGTGACGAAAATTGTTTTGTTTTTAGGGACAATTTTGAGCTAAAAGACTTTTTTCAAAAAAAATATGTAAATTTGAAAAAAAAGGTTGCAATTGTCGCGCAAACGACGTATAATATAGTAGTATGGGGAGAGTGTTTAAAGGTGATTCCCAAAAACGATCCCGATGTCGTTATTTTTGATACTATTTGCAACGCTACCGATGCAAGACAGTCGGATGCACGTGAACTTGCGCAGTGCTCGGACCTTATGCTCGTCGTGGGAGGACGTCACAGTTCAAATACCGTGAAGCTGTTTGAAGTGTGCAGCAAATATTGCAAAACCTATCACATCGAAAATGCGGACGAGCTTCGTACTTTAAATCTTCCCGCTGCTGAAAAAATCGGCATTACTGCCGGGGCGTCAACTCCGGCTTATATAATTAAGGAGGTACAAACCAACATGACAGAGAATGTAAATCTCACAGCAAATCAGGACGAGGAGATCAACTTCGCAGAAGCACTTGATCAGTCCTTCAAGAAAATACATACAGGAGAGAAGGTTAAGGGCTTAGTCGTAGCAGTTAACAATACAGAAGTAATTGTTGACCTCGGCACAAAGCACACAGGCTATGTTTCACTCGACGATCTCACAGACGATGCGTCCAAGAAGCCCGCTGATATCGTTAGCGTAGGCGACGAGATCGAGCTTATCGTTATCAAGGTTAACGATCAGGAAGGTACTGCTACTCTTTCCAAGAGAAAGGTTGACGAGCAGGCTGGCTTCGAGAAGATCGTTAAGGCTAAGGAAGAGGGCACTGTTCTCGAGGGTACAGTACAGCACGTTGTAAACAAGGGCGTTACACTCAGCATCTACGGCGTAAGAGTATTTATCCCCGCTTCACAGACAGGCCTTCCCAGAGGTGCAGAGCTTGAGCAGCTCCTCAAGAAGAAGGTAGAGTTCACAATCATCGAGGTAACAGAGGGCAGAAAGAGAGCTGTAGGTTCAATCAAGGCTGTTCTCAATGCTAAGAAGGAAGAGGCTAAGGCTAAGTTCTGGGAGACTGCTGAGGTAGGCGCAGTTTACACAGGCGTGGTTAAGTCACTCACAAGCTTCGGCGCATTCGTTGATCTCGGCGGAATCGACGGAATGGTTCACATCTCCGAGCTTTCATGGAAGAGAATCAAGCACCCCAGCGAGGTTGTAAGCGTTGGCGATACTCTTGAGGTTTATATCAAGGATCTCGACAAGGAGACAAACAGAATCTCCCTCGGCTACAAGAAGACTGAGGACAATCCTTGGGAAATCTTCAAGGCTAACTACAGCGTTGGTGACGTAGTAAAGGCTACTATCGTTTCAATCACAACATTTGGTGCTTTCGCTCAGATCATCGACGGAGTTGACGGTCTTATCCACATCTCACAGATCGCTGATAAGAAGGTTGAAAACGTTAAGGACATCCTCTCTGTAGGTCAGGAAGTTGACGTTAAGATCATCGACATCGCTCTCGACGCTAAGAGAATCAGCATCTCTATCCGTGCGCTCCTCGAGGACGCTGCTGAAGAGGCTGAGGACGAGGCTGTTGAAGAGACAGCTGATGAGGCTGACGCTGAATAATTTTGTTCATAGAAGGACTGCGTATGATACGCAGTCCTTTTTGCGTTTTAGCACAATAATACAATGCTTGGATTGTGCAAGATGCTCAAATTTAAGCTGCGGTTAATAATGTGCTTGACAAATTTAAGAAAATATTGTACATTTAAAATGTATAGGTGTGCGAACGTTACACTTTAAATTATTTGAGAGGGGAATTTCTTATGAAATTACGTAAAATCGCAGCGGCAGTTTCATCGCTCGTGCTTGCGGCTGGAATGGCTTCCTACCTTCCGCAGACAGCCGGCAACCAGATGACTGCCAGCGCAGAGGCTTCATCTGTCAACTACGCTGAAGCGCTCCAGAAGTCAATGTTCTTCTACGAGGTTCAGCAGGCAGGTATCCTTCCTGAGTGGAATTCAGTTGAGTGGCGTGCTGACTCAATGGTAAAGGAGAATGGCACTCCTTCTGATGTTGTAGACGGCGGCTGGTTTGATGCTGGTGACCACTATAAATTCACACTCACAAATGCTTACTCTGCATCAGTTCTCGGCTGGGGCTATATCCAGTACAAAGATGCTGTTGATAAGGCAGGTCTCGGCGAGATCTACAGAAATAACCTCCAGTGGGGTCTTGACTATGTAATGGCTTGTGACCGTGGCGACAGCATGATCGGTACTATCGGTGACTCCGATGACCACGTTGTATGGTGCAGCGCTGAGGTTTATATGAGAAAGCATAAGCTCAAGGTTGGCGATGAGGTGCGTCCTTACGATACTATTACCGATACAACTACTGTTGCACTTTCAGCAGCTGCTCTCGCTGAGGGCTATATCATCTTCAAGGATTCTCAGCCCGAAAAGGCAGAGGAGTACCTCACTCACGCTAAGAGCCTTTTTGAGCTTGCTAATGAAGTGAGAAGCAACGAGGATCAGGGTACTCAGAAGCAGTTCTATCCTGCAACTACTTGGGTAGATGATCTTATGTACGCTGCAAACTGGATGTATATGGCAACAGGCGACCAGAGCTATCTCGATCTCTGTGAGACTGACCTTATTCCGCAGTTCCCGACTGAAAATCAGTCATCTGACTGGAAGTATACATGGGGCTTCTGCTGGGATGATACAACTCAGGCTGCTGCACTTCTCTATGCTATCAATACAGGTGAGCAGAAGTGGATCGACCATATATCTCACCACCTCGAATACTGGGGCGACGGCTACGGCGGCAAGCAGGTAACTTATACTCCCGATGGACTCGCATGGCTCATGAGCTGGGGTTCAAACCGCCACTCTGCAAATACTGCATGGATCGCTCTCCTCGCAAGCGACACGATCTTTGCTGATGATGCAGCTCTTTCTGCAAAGTATACAGAATGGGCAAAGGGTCAGCTCGAGTATATGTTCGGAAACAATGACCTCGGACTTTGCTATGTTCTTGGCATGGGCGATCTCAACCCGACTGCTATCCACCACAGAACAGCTTCCGGTATCCACGATGACCACTGGAACGACCTTGGTAAGGAAGAAAGCAGCGAGAACTGGCAGACAGAATATGCACATACTCTCTATGGTGCGCTTGTCGGAGGTCCCAGCCAGACAGGTGAGTATATTAATGAGGTTTCTCAGTACCAGTACTCAGAGGTTGCTATCGACTATAACGCAGGCTTTACTGCTGCACTTTGTGCAATGGTAGATGACCTCGGCGGCGAGAGCCTTGCTGACTTCCCGCCTACAGAGACACCTACTTGGGCTGAGTGGGAGCTTTCTGCTACTCTTAACGGAAGCGGAAACAGCTACACTGAGATCAAGGCTTGGGCAATGAACCACACAGCATGGCCGGCAAGAGTAGAGAAAAACGTTTCCTATCGCTACTACTTCGATGTTTCTGAGCTTCTCGCAGCAGGACTTTCTATCGATGATGTTTCTGTAAGAATCGGCTCACAGCAGTATCAGGAGGGCAAGCAGGGATATGCTACAATCTCAGGTCCTCATTTATATGAAGGCGACGCAAGCGGCAACACATACTATGTTTCAATTAACTTTGAAGATGCTAGAGCTATCCAGCCTACAGGTCAGAGCGAGCATAGATGCGAGGTTCAGTTCAGAATCTCCATACCGGATGCGATCGACGGCAAGCCTACTACAGGTGCATGGGATCCCACAAATGACTACTCCTATGAAGGAGTTCCGGATGCTCCGAATAACCTTCTTGCACCCGAGGCACTCAATGATCATATTACAATGTATGTAAACGACACACTTGTATGGGGTACAGAGCCTGATGGTACAACTCCTAAGCCGGTTGAGCCTACAACAAAGCCTGTAGAGCCGGATACTGATCCGACAACAGAGCCTGTAGAGCCTGACACAGATCCTACAACAGAGCCTACGACAGATTCTGATGTACTCTACGGTGACGCAAACTGTGACGGTGCAGTTGAAATTGCTGACGTAGTTGCAATCATGATTCACCTCACAACACCTGGCGGCACACTTTCTGCTGAGGGAAAGAACAATGCTGACGTATATCAGAGAGGCGATGACATCGGAAATATGGACGCTCTCGCTGTTCAGAAGAGCATCGCACAGCTTATTAAAGAGCTGCCAGAATCGTATATGGAATAATATGATTACTAATTAATAAAAAGTACAAGAGGAGACCTAGCGTCTCCTCTGCTTTTTTTTGTCAATTGTCTGAAATGTACAAAAAGCAGTGCTGCACTTTGGGAAAATGCACGAATTTCCAGAAAACTATTTACTTTTTTCTGAAGATATAATATAATATGAATGATGGATGGGGCGTCGGTGCAAACTTAAGATAGCCTCGTTCTTATCTTACACGATATAACCGCAATGTTTGCACTGGCATTGCGTTATAATTTATTTAATCTTTCAGGGAGGGTATAATAATGCACAAGAAATTTGTAAAAGCAATTACTGGAAGCCTTATGGCTGCAACAGTTGCTGCTGGTACAGCTGCTACTTTTGTTGCTCCTATGAGCGCTTCTGCAGGAAACTGCCTTGGACAGAACGACTTCGATGAAGGCGTTGGTCTTCCGTGGCATACCTGTGAGACACAGCCTGCTGACGTAACTTTTAAGCTCGTAAATGGTACATATCAGTGTACAATCGAGAATGTCGGCGGTGAGAAGGCTGGCGGTGAGTCCAGATGGGACTGCCAGTTCAGACACAGAAGCCTTAAGATTCAGGCTGGTCATACTTACAAGGTAAGCTTCGATGTTAACTCAACAGCTAACGGTGAGATGGCTACTCATATCGCTGACCTTAAGGGTGAGAACCCTGTATGGCTCAGCAACCACGCTGGTACAGAGGCTTGGAACTACGGTGGAACAAGCTGTGGTCAGTGTCCTAACGGTCACTCATCAAACTCTGGTAACATCAAGGTTAACAAGGGTGACAACCACTTTGAGTCTACTTTCACAGCTAACAACACTCTCGAGGTAGCTGAGTGGGCATTCCACTTCGGCGGCGCTGGTGAGTGGCAGAGCAACGACTGCTTCCCGGAGGGAACAGTTCTTACATTCGATAACATGGTTCTCGAGTGTACAAAGTGCGGCGACGCTTACACAGAGGGTTCATGTAACTGGGATCCTACAAACGAGCTCGGTGTTGTAAAGGCTAGATCTGACGTTCGTATCAACCAGACAGGTTACATCCCGAACATGATCAAGCAGGCTTCCTACGCTACAGATAAGGAAATCACAACTCCCCTCGACTTCGTAATCAAGGATGCTTCTGGCAAGACTGTATTCGAAGGTAAGGGCGTGAATAAGGGCTGGGATGAAGATTCCGGTCAGTACATCCAGATCCTCGACTTCACAAAGTTCACAACAGAGGGTGCTGATTACACAATCGAGGTAGCTGATACTTCAAACGTTTGGACAAACGAGAAGACTGGTGTTACTTATGATATGTACATCTCTCATCCGTTCAACGTTGCTACAACAACATATGACGGTATGCTCAGAGACGCTCTGAACTACTACTACCAGAACCGTTCAGGCTGCGATATCGAGGAAGCATACATCACTTCTGGCGATAAGACAACTCTCGCACATACTGGTGGTCACGCACCTAAGGATATGGCTTGGGTACAGTCTAAGTTCCAGAAGAGCTACGCTGGCGTATTCGACGGTGATCAGACATACCAGATCGACTGCGTAGGCGGTTGGTACGACGCTGGTGACCACGGTAAGTACGTTGTAAACGGCGGTATCTCTGTATGGACACTCCAGAACCTCTATGAGTGGTCTGTTGCTCAGGGTACAGACAGCAAGTTCGACGATGGTCAGACAATGGCTATTCCTCAGAAGTACAGCGTTGGTAAGAACGTATTCGATGGTACAGGTTCACCTGATATCCTCGATGAGGCTAGAGTAGAGCTTGAGTGGATGTTCAACATGATGGTTCAGTCTGCTGATCCTTACTGGGGCAAGTCAATGACAAACATGGTTTACCACAAGATGCACGACCACAAGTGGACAGGTCTTGCTACACATCCTGCTAATTACCAGGATTCTTGGGGAACTACACGTATCGTTAAGCCGCCGTCAACAGCTGCTACACTTAACATGGTAGCTTGTGCTGCTCAGGCTGCTCGTCTCTGGGAAGACTTCGATTCAGATTTCGCTGCTGAGTGTCTCGCAAACGCTAAGGCTGGTTATGAGGCTGCTAAGAAGAACCCTGAGGTTTACGCTCCTCTCGATCAGGCTATCGGTGGCGGTGCTTACGGTGATAACTACGTAGAGGATGACTTCTACTGGGCTGCTTGTGAGCTTTATGCTACAACAGGCGACACAACATACTACAATGACCTTAAGGGTTATGAGAACACAACAGATTCCAGCAACACAACTGACAAGGCATTCAGCATCACAACAAGCCTTGGCGGTGGTGAGAACAGCGGTTCATTCAGCTCATTCAACTGGGGTTGTACAGCTGGTCTCGGTACTCTCGCTCTTTACCTCAATCAGGATAAGATTTCTGCTTCTGAGGTAACTCTCGTTGAAAACGCAATCACAGCTGCTGCTGATGCTTACGTTGCTAAGAGCCAGGCACAGGGCATGGGTATTCCTTACCAGAGCACAACATTCGAGGATCCGATCAATATCGGACCTGGAATCAAGGTTTACGGTTATGAGTGGGGTTCAAACTCATTCGTTGTAAACAACGCTATCGTTATGGCTTACGCTTACGACATCAAGGGTACTAACGAGTACGCTTCAGGTGTTGCTAACGCAATGGACTACGTTCTCGGACGTAACGCTAACGGTATCTCTTATGTAACTGGCTACGGCGAGTACACAACAACAAGACCTCACCACAGATACTGGTCATACGAGCTTGACAAGGCATTCCCGATGGCTCCTGCTGGAGTTATGTCAGGTGGCCCTGGTCAGGGTCTCCAGGATCCTTACGTTGGTGGTCTCGGCTACGACAGAGAAAAGGTTGCTCCTCAGCTTTGCTACGTTGACTCTATCGAGGCTTGGTCTGTAAACGAGGTTACAATCAACTGGAACGCTCCTTTCGCATGGGTAGTTTCATTCCTCGAGGACGAGGCTGAGTCAGTTCCGGCTCCTGGTGCAGATCCTACTGAGGACGATACAACAAACGGTGACATCAAGGTTACTGTTTGGGGTGACGCTGACTGTGACGGCGAAGTTACAATCAACGACGTTGTTCTCGTAATGGGTTACGTAACAAGCCCGAACACAACTGAGATCACTGCTCAGGGTAAGGCTAATGCTGACGTTAACCAGAACGGTGACGGACTCGGAAACATGGATGCTCTCGCAATCCAGAAGAAGGTTGCACAGCTTCTCGCTGAACTTCCTGAGTCTTATATGTAATCAATAATTACAAAATCAGAGGACGCTTCGGCGTCCTCTTTTTTGTGTTAATATAGAATTCTTCAAGGCAGCAGAGATCCAATAGGCATAAAAAGGCATAAAAAAAGACGTCCCTTTTGGGACGTCTTACTTTTTAATTAAACACCGTACTTTGTAGTAGCAACCGGAACACCGGGGCCCATTGTAGATGTTACTGTGCAGGACTTGAGGTAAGTACCCTTAGCTGCAGCAGGCTTAGCCTTAACGATAGCTTCCATAAGAGTATTGAAGTTCTCCTCGAGCTTAGCAGCGCCGAATGAAGCCTTACCGATGGGGCAGTGGATGATATTTGTCTTATCGAGACGGTACTCGATCTTACCAGCCTTAGCCTCAGTTACAGCCTTAGCAACGTCAGGAGTTACAGTACCAGCCTTCGGGTTAGGCATAAGACCACGAGGTCCGAGAACCTTACCGAGACGACCAACAAGACCCATCATGTCAGGTGAAGCAACAACAACGTCGAAGTCCATCCAGTTTTCCTTCATGATCTTGTCAACGAGATCCATGCCGCCTACGAACTCAGCGCCAGCAGCCTGAGCAGCCTCGTACTTATCTTCCTTACAGAATACGCACACTCTAACGTTCTTACCAGTACCGTTAGGGAGAACTACAGCGCCTCTAACCTGCTGGTCAGCGTGTCTTGAGTCAACGCCGAGACGGATGTGTGCTTCGATTGTTTCGTCAAACTTAGCCTTTGCGTTCTTGCAAACTAAGTCAAGAGCCTCTACGGACTCATAAAGCTTTGCAGAATCAACAGCCTTTGCGCTGTCAACATATTTCTTGCCGTGTTTCATTATATTTCCTCCTATTTAAGTGGTAATACCGGGAGCTTAGACGCTTACCCGATTAGCGGAATTTTCCTCCCACCATGAGAAGTCAGAATAAGAACGAATTGTTCTTTATCATCGTTCAAAAAATTAATTAGTCAACAACTACAACGCCCATTGAGCGAGCTGTACCTGCGATCATGCTCATAGCTGCTTCGAGTGAGCCTGCGTTGAGATCAGCCATCTTCTGCTCAGCGATCTTCTGAACCTGCTCCTTAGTGATGTTAGCAACCTTAGTCTTGTTCGGAACTCCTGAACCGCTGTTGATATTGCAAGCCTTCTTGATGAGGACTGCAGCAGGGGGAGTCTTAGTGATGAAAGTGAAAGAACGGTCAGCGTAAACTGTGATAACAACCGGAATGATCATACCGATGTCGTTCTTTGTTCTCTCGTTGAATTCCTTTGTGAATGCCATGATATTAACGCCGTGCTGACCGAGTGCCGGACCAACAGGCGGTGCAGGAGTAGCCTTTCCTGCTGCGATCTGAAGCTTAATGTAGCCAACTACTTTCTGTGCCATGTATTCGCACCTCCATAAATGTGGTAAATGGCGAGATAAGAATTATTTTATCTCTCCCACTGAGATCACATCGGATCTCTTTTTGACCTGAACTAGTCCTCCACGAGGATTACCTGATTGATAGGCAGAGTCGTGGGGGTTTCTCGACCGAACATTGAAACGAGAACGTCTACAGTTCTTTCGTCGAGATCAATGCTCTGAACGACGCCGACAAAACCATCCATAGCAGTACCTGAAATACGAACTCTGTCGCCGACCTTGAAGTTTACCTCTACTGAAGAAACCTCGATACCGAAGAGCTGTTTTACCTCCTCATCAGAGAGGGGAGTAGGCTCTGAAGCGGGACCTACGAAGCCGGTGCAGCCTCTTGTATTTCTTACAACGTACCATGAATCGTCTGTGACGACCATTTTAAGCAAAACGTAACCGGGATAAGTCTTTCGCTCGATCTCTTTAGTTTTGCCGTCGGTGATTTCCGTCACCATTTCTGTAGGAACTCTAACTTCCTGGATAAGATCATGAAGCTTACGGTTTTCGACAACCTTTTCAATATTCTGAGCAACCTTATTTTCGTAGCCCGAATAGGTATGGATGACATACCACTTTGCTGCTTCTGACATTAAACATCCTCCTTAGATTTCCTGTGTTTAGTGATTATAGACCAGCTCCATCAGCTTAAGGAAGCCTGCATCGAGCAGTCCCACGATAGCTGCTGACATAGCAACAACTGCAACAACAACAGCTGTGTTGTTTACAACAGTTTTCTTTGCCGGCCAAACCACTTTCTTGAATTCGCTTTTTAAGTCCTTAAACCATTTAGAAACCTTACCGGGCTTCTTCTTTTCGGATTTAGTGGACTTTTCGGAAGCTGTATTCTCTTTATCCTTAGCCATAATACACCTCCGAATTACTTAGTTTCCTTGTGAAGAGTATGCTTTCTGCAGAACTTGCAGTGCTTGTTCATCTCAAGTCTGTCAGGGTCATTCTTCTTGTTTTTCTTGGAAACATAGTTGCGCTGCTTGCACTCTGTACAAGCTAAAGTAACCTTTACTCTCATATCGGCACCTCCTGAAATAGTACTTCTTCCGCATCGAGGCGGAAGGTAGGTTGTTTGCCTCCCTCAAAATCAGGGCAAAAAAATAAACCCCTAATGAGGTACTCTAATTATAACACTTCCCCCTGAGCTTGTCAAGGTTTTTTTTACGATTTTTTGGGATTTTTCGCAAAAAATCCTGCCCTTTCGCAAGGGCAGGAAAAACTTAGAGGTAGCAATAGGACTTTGCATCCATACTCCACATTACACATTTACCAATATTTGTCCAGTTTCTACCGCTGGCAATGACACCAGAACCGTAACTGTGAGGACGAATCCTGATTTTGTAACATGAATAACCTTTGGGAAGAGTAATGTTGCAAGCAGTACCTTTAGCGTTGTAAGTTTTTAACAATCTTCCATTAGAACTATATATCTGAATATCGATAGTTCCACCGCTTCTCCAACCTGCTAAATCAAAAGTACAAATTTTGATTTTAGGACTTTTTCTTGTGTTGGTGGAGTATACATAAGTGTAA
>JBGVIW010000150.1:0-10148 GCA_045128995.1 Ruminococcus sp. | reverse complement strand
GGGCTGTCTTGACGGCACTGAGCCTGTTGGAATTGAAGAAGCAGGAGGGTATCTTAATAATGTAATGAACGCCTGCGTGCGCCTTATGAAAATTTCGTCGCTCGGATCTGTTCTGTCAGCTATCTCGTCGGATGCATCTCTCGACGATATGGTGATCGAGTGTGAAAGTTTTATTGAGGAAATACAGCGGGGATGCGATAAGATGCTCCGCATTGATACAACATTCAAGCCTTCGCAGACGCAAAACGGTTATATCAGCGCTGACAGGCTTTTGCTTACCAGTTTTATGCTGATACTGATTAGGCGGCTGCTCTCTGCGCTGAATGATTACAAAGGCACGCTTGAATTCAGTTCAAAGGTTTCCGCTGATAAAGTATGCTTTATAGTGAAAGCTTTGCAGTGCACCTCAGCGGATGAGGCTGATGGTCCGGAAAACGAAATCGATGATTTTTTCATTACTGCGGCTGCGAAAATGCTGAATGCCGAATATGAGCTTTCTCCAGGCAGACTGAAGGTTGTTTTTCCGGCATCAGAGCAAGTCGAATCAGTTGAATTGAATGATGAAATGATATCGCTGGATGATGGCTTTTTCTCTCTGTATAACATTATCCTCGATGAGTGGTCGAAACTGAATTCTCCGTTTTAGATGGTCTTTTTTGTTTTATTACTTGATTAAAATTAAGCAATTTTAACAGAAAGCAACTAAAGATTTTGTTGACAATATGCAAAAAAAAGGTTATAATATATTATTGAAATAAATTCTAAGCGGAGTCGGTGTGCATGAAGAATCATTACGAGATAGAAAGAAAGTTCCTCATATGTCTTCCTGAGCTGGACAAGCTCAATATTACAAGCAGAACTGCCATAACTCAGACGTATCTGAAAAATACTGAATCTGATGCTCAGAGGCGTGTTCGCCGGTCTGAAAGCGGCGGAGTCTGTAGCTATACTTACACCGAAAAAGTGTTTGTAACTGCGGTTACACGTAAGGAATTTGAAATTTCAATAGATGAGGCTGAGTACCTCAGACTTTTGACTCAGGCAAGAGAAGATTGTGCACCAGTTGAAAAGGTACGGTATTGCTTTGAATACCGCAGTCAGATGTTCGAGATGGACGTGTATCCGTTCTCGGATAAGCTCGCTATTCTTGAGCTTGAACTGGAAAACGATCAGCAGGAGATATATTTCCCTGATACTATTAAAATTATAAAAGAAGTTTCTGATGACGGCAGATATTCAAATGCTGCACTCGCTTCGGCAGCGTCTTTTCCGGAAATTTCTGCCTGAGGCAATTTAATCAAGCAGCACCCGGCTGCTGGAATGGAGATAGCTAATGTCCGAAAAAATCATTACCATAAGTGATCCCGAACAGCTTTCCGGTCTGTTTGGACATCTTGATGAAAATATAAACAGGATCCAGTCTGAATATAATGTCTCGGTCGTCAGCCGGGGCGATATGATAAAAATCATCGGCAGCGAAAATGATGCTGAGGAAGCCGCTAAGGCGATCGATGCTCTTATCAGAATAAACAGCAGCGGTCAGGATCTTACTGAACAGACAGTCCGCTACGTTACTTCAATGGTAGCTGACGGCGCTGAGCAGCAGCTTTCTGAGCTTAGCGGAGACGGCGTATGCGTAACCTCTTCCGGAAAGATCGTGCGTCCGCGTACTGTGGGTCAGAAAAAATATATAGACTCTATCAGGGACAATACGATCGTCCTCGGTATCGGCCCTGCCGGTACCGGAAAGACCTATCTTGCCGTTGCAATGGCTGTAAAAGCTTTTCGCAGCCACCAGATCAAAAAGATCATCCTCACTCGTCCTGCGGTAGAAGCTGGAGAGAAGCTGGGATTTCTTCCGGGCGATCTTCAGGATAAGGTCGATCCTTACCTCAGACCGCTCTATGACGCTCTGTTTGATATGTTCGGAGCCGAAAGCTTCGCAAAATACATGGAAAAAGGCATAATCGAGGTCGCTCCGCTTGCATATATGCGAGGAAGAACCCTCGACGAGGCGTTCATAATCCTCGACGAGGCGCAGAATACTACTTCGGAGCAGATAAAAATGTTCCTAACACGTCTGGGAAACGAAAGCCGGATGGTAATTACCGGAGATATTACCCAGATCGATCTTCCCGACAGCAAGAAATCCGGACTTGTTGAGGCAGTCCGTGTGCTGAAGGGCATTGATGATATTGCAATACACCGTTTCAGCGATAAAGACGTTGTGCGTCATAAGCTGGTACAGGACATTATAAAGGCTTATGAGAAATATAATGAAGGGAGAATGAAAAATCATGGCTAAATTAAAAGTTTATGTGAAGAATAATCAGACAGAGGTAAAGGTTCCGGTAGGAATCAGACTCCTTATCAGAAGATGCTGTCAGGCAGTTCTTATTACCGAAAATTTTGGCAGGGACGCTGAGGTGAGCGTTTCCTTCGTAAGCAATAATGAGATCAGAAATCTTAATAAGATATACAGAAATAAAGACAGTTCCACAGATGTACTCTCGTTCCCGCTCACTGGTGCGGATGGAACTGCTGAGATAAATCAGGAAACAGGTGCAGTGCTTCTCGGAGATATCGTGATCTCTCTCGAAACTGCCGTGAAGCAGGCTATGAACTTCGGTCACTCCTTTGAGCGAGAGATCGGCTTCCTCACTGTACATTCAATGCTCCACCTTCTCGGGTATGACCACGAGACAAGTCAGCTCGACCAGCGCATCATGCGTGAAAAAGAGGAGGCAGTCCTCGAAAAGCTTGGAATTTCAAGAGATACTACATTCGTAGTTCAGGGGGATAATTAATGACAAAAACAGCTTTTATTACTATTGCCGGAAGAACAAACGCAGGAAAATCATCCCTGCTCAATGCTATCGTCGGCGAGAAGATCGCATCCGTCAGCAATAAGCCCCAGACAACACGTACACGTATCACCGGTATCCGCAATATCGGCGAGGTTCAGCTTGTTTTCTTCGATACACCGGGACTTCACAAGCCCGTGAATAAGCTCAGTGAACATATGCTCAATACCGTTAAGGAATCTGTCAGCGATATCGATGCCGTCATTTTCATGATGGACTGCACAAAGAAGATCAATGAGCAGGAGATGAACCTCCTCAAATCACTCAATGCATCAAAAATGCCGGTGATCCTTGTGCTCAATAAGATCGATCTCCTCAGAAATAAGGACGATCTTGCTCCTGTGATCGCTTCACTTACGCAGGAAATATCTTTTCAGGCAGTTATTCCGGTCAGCGTAACTGAGGAAAACGGTGTTGATATCGTTATCGAAGAGATAATGAAGCTTGCTGCTGAATCTCCGCATTACTTCCCTGAGGACATGATAACTGATCAGCCGGAAAAAGTGATCGCTGCTGAGATCGTGCGTGAAAAGCTGCTGACGCTGCTGAGCGACGAAGTTCCCCATGGAATCGCTGTAGGCGTAGAGACGATGACTGAGCGTGAGGATAAGGATATCCTCGATATTTCGGCTGTTATCTACTGCGAAAGAGAATCACATAAGGGAATCGTAATCGGAAAGAAGGGCGCTATGCTCAAAAAGGCATCGACTGCTGCTCGTATCGAGCTTGAGGATTTCTTCCGAATCAAGGTAAATCTCCAGTGCTGGGTCAAGGTGAAAGAGGACTGGCGCAACAGAGAGGGAATAATCAGGAATTTCGGTCTGTCTGAAAAATAATTCCATTAATATAACCGTACGCTCCGTGCAAAATATATTTACCGGAAAGCTCCGGAGATTCTGACGGAGGTGCTGTGATGGAGAATAAGGACAGCCTTTGGGAAAAATTTGCCGCAACAGGTGCAGTGAATGATTATCTGCGCTACTGTGCGGCTAAAGATGAAATGGATCTGAATAATGCAGATAATAGAGGGAATCGTTCTTAAAGAGCGTTCTGTCGGTGAACAGGACAAATTTATCGATATACTGACAAAGGAGAGCGGAGTTCTTGAAGTCTCGGTTAAGGGTGCAAGAAAAATTGCCGGGAAATCAGGAAGCTCCACTCAGCTTTTTGCGTATTCACGCTTCTGCCTTCAGCAGAGGAGAGAGCGGATGTATCTTAACAGCGCTGAGCCGATACATATTTTCTACGGACTGCGCAGCTCGCTGACGGGACTTTCACTGGCATCGTATTTCGCTCAGGTGCTGAAATTCTGCTGCACAGAGGCTTATTCCGGAAACGGCGATGTAATGCGTCTGACGCTGAATACCCTGCACTATCTCGAGAAAAACCTCCGCAGTGAGGAACTGCTCAAAAGTATATTCGAGCTTCGTCTTATGTCCGAGATCGGCTATATGCCGGATATTCTTGCGTGCCGAAGCTGCGGAAAGTATGAGCCTCGGGAGCTGCTTTTTTATACCCATGACGGAAGCTTCTGCTGTGCAGACTGCGGCAGTGAAACGAATGATTCGGAATCAGATTATTTTAAGATAAAACTGCCTGTACTCAATGCAGTGAGACATATCGTCCTTGCTGATTTTGACAGGCTTTTCAATTTCAGGGTCTCTGAGCCGGTACAGCTGGCGCTGTCGACACTTTCTGAGGCATACCTGACGGAACACCTTGAACGAAGGTTCAATACACTCGATTTTTATAAATCACTGAAAATTTAGGTAGGAATAATGAATAAATATCTCAGAACACTAGAGCTTGACAAGATACTTGAGATGCTTGCCGGGCTTGCATCAAACGATGAAACACGCCGTATGGCGCTTGAAATAAAGCCGGACAGCGATCTTGAAAGAGTACGCTATGAGACGCTTAAAACTTCTCAGGCACTTGAGCTGTCGGTGCAGTACGGAACACCGCCGTTTATTAATTTCAAGGACATCAGCACTCCTGCGGCAAGAGCAAAATCCGGAGCAGTCATTTCGCTGCGTGATCTCATGGATATCGCCGCAATGCTCCGCCAGATAAAGGGACTCTCTGACTGGTACGGACACTGCGAAAATGTCGAGACGGAGCTTAGCTATCTCTTCTCAAGACTTATGCCGAATGATTATCTTCTTGAAAAACTGGAACGCTCGATCATCTCGGAGGAAGAGATCGCTGACGCAGCAAGCGCTGAGCTGGCAGCCATAAGAAGAAAAATCAACCGTGCAGGTATGCAGCTCAGGGAAACTCTCGATAAGATGGTAAAAAATCAGTCTGTTCAGAAGTGCCTTCAGGAAAGCAATGTAACTATCCGTGACGGAAGATTTGTACTTCCGGTGAAGGCTGAGTACCGTGGGCAGATAAGCGGTCTTATTCACGATACCTCTGCAACCGGTCAGACGATTTTCGTTGAGCCTATGGCTATCGTCGAGGCGAATAATGATATCAGGATCCTCGAGGGTAAGGAACAGGAGGAGATCGAGCGTATTATCCGTGAGCTTTGCAGCGAATGCGGTCAGTACGCAGATGTGCTAGCTGAAAACTATAAGGTATGTGCTGAGCTGAACCTCTACTTTGCTAAGGCAAATCTTGCCGCAAAGATGAAATGTTCACTTCCGGAGATAACTGATGACGGCAGAATTTTTCTTAAAAAGGCACGTCATCCGCTCATCGACAGCAAAAAAGTCGTGCCGATAGATATCTCGCTCGGAGTGGATTATCAGTCACTTATCATTACTGGCCCGAATACCGGAGGTAAGACTGTTTCGCTTAAGACGGCAGGTCTGCTCAGCGCAATGACGATGTGCGGACTGCTTATCCCATGCGCCGACGGAAGCAGTATTTCTGTATTCGATCACATTCTCGTTGATATTGGCGACAGCCAGAGCATTGAGCAGAATCTTTCGACATTCTCTGCTCATACGAATAAAGTCATTGAGATACTGAATATAGCCGATGAAAGATCGCTTATCCTTTTAGATGAGCTTGGATCGGGAACTGATCCGGTAGAGGGTGCGGCTCTCGCAGTTTCAATAATCCGGAAGCTGATGAGTACTGGCGCAAAGCTGATGGTGACAACTCATTATCAGGAGCTTAAGGTATTTGCAATTGATAGTCCGGAGGTTGAGAATGCCTCGTGCGAGTTCGATATCGAGACGCTTCGCCCGACATATAGGCTGATTGTAGGTTCTCCCGGAAAATCTAACGCATTCGCAATCTCCGAGAGTCTAGGAATGCCCGCTGATGTGATCGCCGAGGCGAAAACTGCTGTCAGCGATGCAAATACCCGACTTGAGGATGTTATAGGCAAGCTTGAAGCTGCAAGACTTGAGCTTGAACGCCAGAAGGATGAGATCGCTCGTCTCCGTGCCGAGGCAAAGGCTGATGCTGATGCCCTTAAAAAAGAGAGAGAACAGCTTGAAAATGCCAAGGCTGATGAGCTTGAAAAGGCGAGACTGCGTGCGATGACCATCATTGAACAGACTAAGGCTGAGTCGAATGAGCTTCTTGATGAGCTTGAAAAGCTCCGCAAGGAAAAGGATAAAAAAGACTTCAGCGCAAATGTCTCCGGAATGAAATCCAGATCTAAACAGAGCTTCAATAAGATGTACGATACTGCAAACCCTGTGCAGGAGCGTGCCGGTGATGATGAATACATTCTTCCCAGAAAGCTTCGCAGAGGTGATACAGTATTCATCCCTGAGCTTAACCGCAAGGGAATCATCTCTGGTGAACCAGACGGAAGCGAGTTTGTATTCGTCCAGATGGGAATTATGAAAACGAAGATGAATATCTCAAAGCTGCGTCTTGAGGAAGCCCAGAAGCCTGCAGCTCCGCAGAAAAAGCAGGCTGGTAAAAAGGTCGGCAGAGTTGGCGTCAAGGCTGAACGGCGTGGAAAAATGGAGCTTGATATCCGTGGCTGTGCCTGCGATGACGGAGTATATCAGCTCGACAGCTTCATCGATCATGCTGTCATGTCAAATATTTCGACGGTTACTATTATTCACGGCAAGGGTACAGGTCTGCTGCGTGCAGCAGTTCACAAGCGGCTTAAGTCGCATCCGTCAGTCAAGTCCTTCAGACTCGGTGTTTTTGGCGAAGGTGAGGACGGAGTTACTGTTGCTGAGCTGAAGTAATTCAACGCAAGAAGAGCTGTCCGCTGAAAGACGGGCAGAAGATGGGAATTTTTATGAAGAAACGAAAAAACATTGCAGTTGTAGCAGCTGATGTTTTCAATGAATATATCAATAAGATATTGACCGGCATCGTGGATCAAGGGAATAGTCTGGGCTACGATATCAGCGTATTCATGATGACCTTCAATAATGAGGGAGAGTCCCTGCTTCAGGCAGGCGAGGAGAATATTTATACGCTCATAAACCGTGAGGCAATCGATGCAGCAGTCTTTATCATAGGAAATATAGCAAGCATGAGTCTGAGAGAAAAGCTTCAGAGATTTCTCTCCGGACTTGATATTCCGCTCGTGTCGGTCGATTGTGCAGCAGGGATCTGCGAAAATCTCACTCCTGATGACAGCGGTCTGTTTGAGCAGATGACCGATCATTTCATTGAAAATCACGGATGCAGGGATATTATCTGCCTTACCGGCTATAAGGGTGTTCCTCAGTCTGAGTCAAGACTCGGGGGATACCTCGCTTCGCTGCGCCGTCATGATATTCCGGTGGATCCGCAGAACATTATATACGGCGATTTCTGGAAGAATGCAGCTCGTAATCTTGCTTCAGAGCTTATATCCGGCGAGCGAAGGATGCCTGATGCCGTAGTATGCGCAAGTGACGTTATGGCAATAGAGCTTTGCAATGCTCTGATGAGTGCAGGAATAAAGATTCCGGAGGATATAATGATCTCGGGCTATGACGCATCTCTTGAGGCGCTGAATAATACACCATCGATAACAACTATCCAGCCTAAAAACTACGAGCTTGGAGCGGCTGCAGTGTGCTACCTCCATGAAAATCTTACAGGAGAAAAGGCTGAAATGCTTACCTCAGATCAGAGCGGAATAATTGCCGCCCAGAGCTGCGGATGTGAGGATACGACCGCTGCTTGGCACCGTACTCATGAGGCGTATATCGAGAACATCCAGTTTTATGATCAGCTCTACCGTTCAAGCGGAATGACTGAAAATCTGCTTGAGGCAAAAAGCCTTGAGGATCTTCTTGCAAGAATAAACAGTCTTACGTATCTCATAAATGGGCTTGAACTTTATATGCTGTGTCTGTGTGAGAATTGGGATTATGTTGAGAGCGACAGCGATGATGAATATCTGCGTGAGGGTTACTCTGACAAAATGGTGATCAAAATGATACGCAGCGGAGAGAGTTTTTTTTCAAAGGATATAAAGTTCAATACAGCAGAGATACTTCCTGATGCAGTTCATGAGTACTGCAAAGAGCCATCGGCATATTTTTTCCTGCCCATGCACTTCAAGGACAGGTGCTTTGGATATTCAGTATTCAACTTCAAGGATGTGAGCCTTTCGCTCAGCACGATTTATGCAATGTGGTGCAGGAACGTTAATGTTGCCTTGGAGTTCATGCGTGTCCGTACGAAGCTGACAAGCATAAATCAGCGCATTTTTATCAGTTCCATACGTGATACACTCACAGGTATCTATAATCAGAAGGGCTTCCGCAGGCTTTCTGAGCAGATATTCAACAGAGCAAGGACTGAGAAGAAAAAGCTACTTATTATCGTAGCTGATCTTGATCTTCTGAAGTATATCAATGACAATTTCGGGCATATCGAAGGAGACAATGCGCTTACTGCGGCAGCTGAGATCCTCAATAAAAGCTGTCATAATTCGGAGATATGCGCCCGTATAGGCGGCGATGAATTTGCAGTAATGGGATGCTATGACTATACGGATGAAATCATTTCGGATTACGTAGCATACATAAACAGGTATATTGCCCGCTATAATAAAAGTTCTCGAAAGCAATATGAGCTAGGGCTGAGCTTTGGAATATACTGCGATGTACCGTCGGAGGAATCCTCGTTCAGTGAATGCTTTGATATAGCAGACAAGCTGATGTATCAGAATAAATTCGAGCGCCGGAAGTTCCGGAAGGAATAGTATAACTCAAAACAAAGCCGGTCGGGACGAGAGCATCCTGACCGGCATTTTAGTATTATAATGAGCTGATTTTAGCAGTTATCGCACTGATTGATCTTCCATGAGCGGCAGCGATCTGTGCCATGTTCATGCCCTTTTGTATCTCATCCCGGAGCTGCTGCTCCTCTTCAGGCGCCCATGGATTTTCTCCGTATGAAGAAATTTTTCCAAGAGTCCGGCTGAGAAATCCGGAAAGCTCCTTTTCGAGGTATTTTTTTGCCTTTACTGATTCATTTTTACCGTCAGGATTTCCGGAGGAAATATGCTCTCTGATAAGTTCGCAGAAGCGTTCACCGTATTTTTCAGCTTTAGCCTTGCCGACACCTGAAACCTCGAGGAACTCTGAATTGTTCACAGGAAGCAATGTACACATATCCTTAAGCGAAGCGTCGGTGAATATAATATACGCAGGAACTTTTTCCTCGGAGGCGATGCCGGATCTGAGCTTGCGGAGCTTCTGAAAAAGCTCGTCGTTGTCGAATGAACTGTCGATACCTCGCCGTTTCTTTTTTTCTGCGGATGAAAGCTCCGGCGGAAGCTTCATGGAAAGGGAAGTCTTGCCCCTAAGGACATCTCCGGAAAGCGCTGAGAGACGTATAACGGGAAATTCAGTTTCTGTCATGATGAGATAGCCATTAAATATAAGATGATCGATGATCCTTCTGAGGCGGTCGATCGATGTGTCAGACATTATCCCATACGTGGATAGCTTATCGAAACCAAGAGAGAGAACACGTTCATTTTTACTTCCACGAAGCACATCTGCGAGCATAGTTTTGCCGTAGTCATTGCCGGACTGATGGATTCTGTATACGCAGGAAATAATTTTCTGGGCTGCAAGCGTGATATCTGTATCCTGAAGATTACCGACGCAGTTTGAACAGTTGTCGCATGAAGGAGAGGTTTTTTCTCCGAAATATTTCAGGATAAATCCTCTCAGGCAATCGGTTGTAGTAGAATAAATCGTCATATCCTTAAGCCGCTGTTGATCCTTCTGGATGATCATCTCGAGAGTCTCCTCGTCAAGCTCAGAGTTTGATTCACGACTGTTTTCGATAAGGAACTGGTTGGTTCTCACGTCACTTGGACCATAGAGAAGAATACAGTCAGCCTGACTT
>JBGVIW010000149.1:0-30070 GCA_045128995.1 Ruminococcus sp. | reverse complement strand
CAGTGAAGATATTTGCCATATATGACGGCTGATTTATATCAGGATCATCATCCGCCGCCATTGTCTGTGTCGGGATGAATGAGTCATGCTGATAATTAGTGGAATAATTATCCCCCTGTTCAATCTCGAACACGGCAAACTCGCAAAGCGACGTATCAGCGTAGGAGATCCAGAAATATCCATTATCACCAAATCCTGTATCCCAGCTGTTCCGGCAAAGCCATGCTCCGGTATTTCCGTCGAAATTCGACGCTGTATAATCGTCATCCCAGCCAGCTATCGTAACAGAATGATTCGCATCCTTCGGCTCTAAAGCAGAATATGCGGAATTAGTTGCATATGAATAGCCGTCGGCGCAGTATGATGTATCAACCGCACGTCCGTTCAGCACAAACTGCTTTATCAGGCTGTTCACCTCGTCATAATTAGTCCTGTCGTCATCGTAATCAAACATGTATGCATTTTCGAGGTGATAGTCTGCCGATTCGCCAAGTTCATTCATGGTGCGGGTGTCTTCGAGCATATCCTTATCGCCGTAGGGCATTTTTTCCTCGGCTACAGGGCCGATCCACTGTGCCCACAGATTTGCCACGACAAAAATCGTTCCGCCAAGCTGAAGATGATCGTCCGACGAGACATTTCCCGGGTCGATCTGATCGCCTCCTGTATACGGAAAATAGGCAGTATGCCACTCAGAAAGGTCGATCCAAGGCTCGGCTTCAAGCATACTCGTCTCCGCACTTGCTGATGCCGAAAAAGTCCAGCAGGTGCCATAGGCTCCCTGATTCTTGACTGATGTGATCGTACCCTGCTCACGCATATCGAAGCTCACGGGAATATCAGCCGTATCACCAGAAAGACTCACTTTCTCATCGATCGTACCATATTTTGCAATTGCTGAAAGGTCGCTCAGCTCTTCGATCTCCTGACCGATGAGTTTTCTGAACATCGGCGTTTCAAACGAGATGGGAGCTTCTGAAGATACCGAAAGGCGATCACTCCGCAATGATGCAGACACACTTTCCGGCAGTGCAAAGCTCTCTGCCACGGAATGCACTGTTCCGGCTGAAATAGTTAAAGCAGCCGCTGCTGCTGCTGAGACAGCTTTCTTGATTCTGATTCTCATTCTTCTCCTCCATTTTCCAAATTGGGATCTTCTTTACTCAAAGTCTCATGATGTAAAATTTCTTTCACCATGTCCTCTGGTTGATATTTTTTCACACAGCTTAGCATGGTTATCTTACAGTCATCCTTGTCGAAAACACTATTATCCCTATAAACACGAGCCTGCTTGCGTGTTTTAAACCTATGCGCAAACACCTTGTTATGAACGAGTGTCTTTGGCGATCCAAGATATTTTCCCGTTGGAAGATGCTGTATTATCCAAGATTCATCGATGATAATCTCCATACTTTCCTCCGCTGCATCAGCCGCCGAAAACAAACTGATACGCTACTGCAAACCACTCTCGCACCCAGTATGTCGGTATCAGTCCCCATGACGTTTCTGCCGAAATATTATATGCCTCCATGTCGAGGCTTCCTGCTATCATCTCAGCACGAAGCTGATGATATCCGTCAGTAACGATCGTAATCCTTTCGTTCAGACCGTTTTCTGCAATTATCTCTCTTGAGAATTTCATATTTTCATAAGTCGAGGAGGACTTGTCCTCCATAATTATTCTGTCGGGCGAAATTCCCTTTTCCGTAAGATAATCCTTCATGCACTGAGCCTCGCTGATAAGCTCGTCCGTTCCCTTTCCGCCGGAGACGATCACCGTAACATCCTCATATTCGCAAAGGTAATCATAAGCTGCATCTAGACGTCTTCTGAGCATAAGGCTTGGTCTGCCGTCCTTCACCTTGCAGCCAAGAACTACGAGCGTTGTATCACGCCCCTTCGGAGCATCCCTTGAAGCACTGACCATGCAAACACTGATGATCACAGCCAGCAGAGTACATATTATCGCCGCAGCCGCTGCAATGCTGATAATTATCCTGCCCGCAGGCTTCTGCCAGAGATCGGTCACAAAACGCACGAAATGTCCATAAAATCCGAATATTCCCAGCATTGCAAGTGATATCACAGTTCCGGCACAGTTTCCGAGATTGACAATGCCAGCCATAAACGGAACAGTGAAAAAAAGCAGTAATACAAAAGAAATGAGAGTCGGCAAAACTCTCATTTCTGTTTTCTCTAAAATAAAGCTCATAACAGCTCGTCAAGCGCACGGGCAAGCTGATCGGGACATGAGGTAGCCTTCATGCCGCATCTGATACCGCTGAGCTTCTCAACGACTTCATCAATGGGCATACCCTTAACAAGCGCAGAAATGCCCTTGAGGTTACCGTTGCAGCCTCCGAGAAAAACGACATCATTAACGATTCCGTCCTCAGCGTCAATGTAAATTTTCTTTGAGCATACACCAGTCGGTGTGAATTCATATTTCATGATATTACGTCCTTTATAATTATTTTACTTCATTTTTTCTGACAGCTTCAGTATCCTGTCGAGGTTTTCTTTAGTTGTATATTCGCTTCCGAGATGGGTCGGAACGCTGTTGTACAGTCCATGGAAATCCGAGCCTCCCGTAACTATCAGATCATACTTTTCAGCGATCTCACCCAGAGCCTTACGGTAGCTCTCGTCAGCGGAATAATGACCGATCTCCACGCCGTCGATTTTTCCTTTTTCGGCAAGCTCCTTAAGAAGCTCGATGTTATCATACTGTGCAGGATGCGCCATTACAGCAACTCCCTTTGCGGAGTGGATAAGATCGAGGACAAAGTTAACATCCGGATACTCACGCTCCATATAGCATGAACCTGTCTTAGGATTAAAAAGCTCCCTGTCGAGATCTCCATAAAATTCGAGGGCATATCCATAATCAATAAGCGCACGCATTATATGCTGCTTGAATATACTTTTGGAGCTTGTAGTATACTTGAGCACACTTTCGAGGGTAATGGGGAATTTTTCCATTACTTTAGCAATCATTTCTTTTGAGCAAGCCTTGCGTATCTCGCAGGATTTAAGGCAAAGTCCCTCAAGTCTGTCGGGCTTTTTCGGGGCATAGCAGAGTATATGAACCTTAGAGCTTCGGGTCTTATCCCATGCAGAAAGCTCTGCACCGTGAAGTATCTTCACACCGTACCTTGCACCGAGAACATCTGCCCGGGAAAATGATGACATTGTATCGTGATCCGTAATGGAAAGGTAATCGATATTCATCCTTTTCGCTTGAGAAATTACCTCTTCGATCCCAAGCGAGCCATCAGAAAGTGTTGTGTGACAATGTAAATCGCAAATCATATGAACCTCCTTTTCCGGACAACCGGATGTTGAACGGTAAAATATTTTCATGATTCGGCAATAATCCCATAATAAAGTATATCCGCTTTTTCACGCATTCAGAACTATTCATCAAAAATCCAGCGCATACTTTATTTTAATTATACTACATTCTCTCACAGATTGCAAGTATTTTTATCTATTTTTCCAAATATTAACATTTCATCCGCAGAAGGCAGAATAAAGTTCTCCCTTTTTATATCCGCTTTCCTTTGCGACTGCCTTGCAGGCATCAACGGGACGCTCTCCCATATCTACGAGCCTGCGCACCTGTTCAAGGGCATCCTCCAGAGTTATTTTATCTCCGGCGTTTTCATCAGCGCCTTCCAGAACCAGCACGAATTCTCCCTTCGGCTCATGCGTATTGTAATACTCTACAGCCTCACCCAGCGTCAGGCGCAGTACCTCCTCATGGATCTTGGTAAGCTCACGGCAAAGCGAGATCTTCCTCTCTGTACCAAAGAATCCAGCCAGATCGCTGAGTGTTGTCTTCAGCTTGTGGGGAGCTTCATAAAACACCATCACTGCCGTTTCATCCCGAAGCTTCTCCAGTCTCTGCTCACGCTGCTTTTTCGGAACAGGAAGAAATCCTTCAAAGGTAAAGCGTGAGGTCGGAAGTCCTGAAACGGCTACTGCCGAAACTACAGCACTTGGCCCGGGGACAACTCTTACATCGATACCGTTTTCGGCACACAGTCTTACAAGAACCTCACCCGGATCCGAGATACACGGCATTCCGGCATCAGTCACGATACCGCAGCTTTCCCCTGCAAGCAGACGTGAAATTATTGCATCAGCCGCAGCCGGAGTGCTATGCTCATGAAAGCTCACGAGCGGCTTTTTTATCTCATAGCGGTTAAATAATTTTACCGTAACTCTCGTATCCTCAGCGCACACGAAATCAACGCTTCGAAGCGTCTCAAGCTGTCGAAGAGTAATGTCCTCCATATTGCCGATAGGCGTACCAATAACATAAAAAATTCCGCTCATATATGTTCCTTTCCCATGCCGTAGATGTGCTGAAGCTCATCGGAAAATCCGGCTTCAGTCCGCACATAAAGCTGTGGCTCGACCTTCATGAAGGGCTTTGAACCTTTTTTTCCTTCTATCAGGAAAAGCCACGGCGCACTCTCCGGATTTTTCGATACAAATCTCAGTCTCTTCGGCTCTATTCCATTATTCTTCATCGCAAATATAACATCACTCAGCCGCTCAGGACGATTGCATACACAGAGCCTTCCGCCAAATTTCAATAGCCTTGATGCAGCTCTGCACACATCGTTTATGTCGCACATTATCTCATGGCGGGCGATCCTCTGCGCAGTTATTACGCTCTCAAAGCCTGCATTTGCAGCTTTATACGGAGGATTGCACGTCACAAGATCAAGCTGTCCAAGCGGAGCGCCATCCCACAGCTCCTTCAGATCGGCACATACAGGAATGATACCCGTTGTCTCACTGCGCTCCATGCCAAGCCGGAGCTGCTCTATCGCACCCTCCTGTATATCAACAGCATATGTAACCTGCGGAGGACGGCTCTTTTGCATGATCAGCGGTATTATCCCGCAGCCCGTTCCTAGATCACACGCCTTATCCTTTTGTCTGTACTCCGAAAAATACGCCAGCAGAAACGCATCCGTTCCAAAT
Source organism: Ruminococcus sp. (assembly GCA_045128995.1). Taxonomy (GTDB): domain Bacteria; phylum Bacillota; class Clostridia; order Oscillospirales; family Ruminococcaceae; genus Ruminococcus. Next base: position 25,072 of record JBGVIW010000149.1, on the reverse strand, counting down.
CGGTGATCACTGCTCGCACATACATAGATCTTCTCCGTCAGCTTCTCAAATTTATACTCCACTTCTCTCTCCTTCTGTTTCATTCAGATTTTGATTCGTTGGGGCAATTATCCTACACACCTACTGGGGAAAACCTTTCTGAGGAAAGGTTCTGCCTAACCGGCACCCGTACCCTCTGTCAGCTTCGCTGACATCTCCCTGCCCCGCAGGGAGTCACCCCAGCCCCCTTTCCAAAGACTTTTAACCAAATTTCTCAGATAGGGGCTTCTAGCCCCTATCTGAGAAATTTAATTGGAAGTTTTAGGGAGGGAGTTTGAGGGTGACTCCCCACAGTGTGGGGAGATGTCACGCAGTGACAGAGGGGACTCGCTCCTGTTAGGAGGACCCTTTTTCAAAAGGGTCTCCCTCAATAGGTCGTAAAGATAGTTACCTCAACAAATCAAGATCTACTTAATAGTCCCGCCGCCGAGGACGATATCGCCGTCGTAGAAAACGACAGCCTGTCCGCTGGTAACGGCACGCTGAGGCTCGTCGAATTCAACGATATACTCACCATTTCTTATTGACAGTACCGCTGGCTGTTCGGTCTGGCTGTAGCGTGTTTTGGCGGTTATACGCACGGGTTCGGTGATCTCAGCAACTGAGATGAGATTCACACCCTCTGCTGTCAGCGTTTTTGTGTAAAGATCAGCCTCATCTCCGAGGGTGACTGTATTTGAGGAGACATCCTTGCTAACGACGTAGGCTGGCTTTCCGAGGGAAATTCCAAGTCCCTTGCGCTGACCGATGGTATAGTTGATTATTCCCTTGTGTGTTCCGAGGATCTTTCCATCCGTATCAACAAAGCTTCCCTCGGGGATATCAGCTCCGGTGAACTTCTGGATAAAACTTGCATAATCTCCGTCTGGAACGAAGCATATGTCCTGACTGTCCGGCTTTGAGGAATTCACCAGTCCTGCCTTTTCCGCAAGCTCACGAACCTGGGATTTCTCAAGCTTTCCCAGCGGAAAAAGAGTATGGGCAAGCTGTTCCTGAGTCAGCGAATACAGCACATACGTCTGATCCTTGCTTCGGTCAGCCGGACGCTTCAGAAGATATCTTCCTGATTTTTCGTCATACTCATTCACTGCATAATGCCCTGTAGCGATGTAATCGTATCCAAGCTCCATTGCACGGCGGAGCATTTTGTCAAATTTTACGTGTCTGTTGCATTCAATGCACGGATTCGGAGTTCTTCCGGAAAGATAGCAGTCGGCAAACTGCTGCATGACGTGATGCCGGAAATTATCCCTGAAATTGAACACAAGATGCTCAAAGCCCAGCCTGTAGGCTACGCTTCGTGCATCCTCGACATCCGAAAGCGCACAGCAGGTCTTTCCATCCTTCTGTGCCTGAATTATATCTTCATCGGAAAAAAGCTTCAGCGTGACTCCCATTACCTCATAGCCGCTGTCTCTCAGGAGCATTGCCGCTACGGAACTGTCAACGCCTCCGCTCATCCCTGCCATTACTTTTTTCATATATTATTCCCAATCCTTAAACGTAATTATCCCGTCAAGTCCTTCGACGTAAAGTGATGAAAGTCTTTCGATCTCGACTCTGTCTCTGGCTGAAATGTCATCGTAGACTCCGACTGTGAAGAAACCGGCTGCGGATGCAGTTTCGATACAGTGGAGCGAATCCTCCACCACCATCGTTTCCGCCGGCTCAAGTCCGAGCAGCTTCGCTCCGGCAAGAAATATTCCCGGATCAGTCTTTCCCTGCGGAAAATCCATATCTGTCAGCAGGAACTTCATCCTGTCAAGCAAGCCATGACGCTTCAGTACTGCCGCAGCGAGGCTTCTGTAGGTAGCTGTCGCCACTCCATACGGAATTCCCTTTCTGTCAAGATGATCAAGCAGCTCCATCACATACGGCTTGAGCTGTATCTTCTCCTCATACTGGATACGTACAAGCTCTTCAATTCGTGTGATAACGTCGCTGACGGTGCATTTCAGTCCAAATTCTGAAATAAAAAACTCAGAGGATTCCTCGACAGACATCCTTCTAACCTTATCGGATATCTCCGGAGGCGGATCCTCCACGCCATGTTCGATAAGAAAGGCTCTGTCAGCCTCTGACCAGACCTTCATTGAATCTATAAGCGTTCCGTCAAGATCGAAAACTACTCCTTTTATCACTCCGGCTGTTCCTCCTCATAGATAATTACTGCTTGTTTTCCAAGCTGTTCGTAGACGCTCTCAAAGCGTTCAAGGGAATACTCAACATTCCCCTTGAGCGGATCGGCGGCGTAGACTATTCCTTCGCCTTTATCGTAGCCGGTAAGCACCATGCAGTGCTCCAGCTCGGCAAACCATGCCTCATCGCCGTCTTCGGTGACCCATCTCAGACGCATTTTTACATCCCTGAGCCCCATGCTCGCCCATACTACGACAGGTCTGCCCTTGTCGATCTGATAGAAAAGCTCCTGAAAATCAGTTCCCGTAAGATCAAGCACTCCCCAGTCTGCATTCACTGACTCAAGATAGCTCTCTGCTGTCTTAACGATCACCGGTGCATTGCAGCCAAAGCCATTTTCTGCCCTCGGATCGCCTATATAGGCTTCATCAAAGGTTGCGCTCGCATCCGAAACGATCGGCATGAATTCATCACACAGCTCGACTTTATCTATGTCAAAGCCGCAGTAATTCAGCAGTGACGTGAGTGCGGTGACCTCACAGCCTGTAGGAAGCTCAGGCTTCTGCATTACCGCCTCGACGTTGAGTCTGCGTGAACGGGCACTTGTATAACCTGACGGTGCTTCAAGAGGCTCAGTCGGAGGTTCGGTTTCAGGTGCTGAAGTAGTATCCGCCTCGGCAATAGTAACCTCAGCCATTGCCCCTACAGCTTCGCTGTCCTGCGTATCTCCCACTTCCTCGGTACACGCAGTCATTATTGCCGATGCGATCAGCATAAGACTCATTTTCAGGAATTTTCTATGCATTGTTTACTCCAGATCTATCATAATTTTTGCTCGGTAGTCCTTGTCGGCGGATGTGATCGAATCGAGGGACAATCCGTAGATATCGGATGCCCTGATCTCGAGATCAGCGAAACGCTTTGAGGAATCATTGAGCTGTGAAAGCTTTGAGATCGATGTTGCATAAGGAAGGCGTGCTTTTCCCTTTGCAAGCGCAAGGATCTCCTGTCCTCGCTCGTTGATCGCAAGGATCCTTCCGTAAGGCGGAAGGTGCTCCATGTCATTTTTGGTGATGCCGATAAGAAGCGAGAGAAGTATCCTGCGGATCCTTGCCATTGTATATCGCTTTGTCTTTATTGTGAACAGAAGCTCGTCGAGTGAGCCTGACATTCTTGCGTTGTAGATGCGGTTTTCAAGCCCCTGACCCACATCGCTTATGCCGGCGATCTCATCAATGGATGTCGTTCTGAGTTTGTAGAGAAGGATTCGTTCGAGACGGCTGATGCTTGAAAGCTCGCCTTCTGCGGCTGCCTTTGATATTGCATCTGCCCAGCCCGGAACAGTAAAGCTTCTGATATGCTCTGCTCCACGGCCGTCAGCAAGCTTTTCACGAATATATGAGGCGCTTGCAATGCCGTCGACAGGAGTCATTGAATCATGAGCTGCACTGCTTCGCTTTACTGTGAAGGGCTTTATCTTTGAGAAAAACTTCTTCAGCGCCTTGAGATACTCGATCGCAAGAAGATTATTCGGCTCCTCGATAACGTCGGCGATAGACTCATTGATGCCGTTAATGACTGAGCTTAACGCTCTTGGGTAGGTATATCCCTTTTCCATGATGCTGCGGATCTCGTCAGCCTTTGAAACAGCGGCATATTCAACAGTTTCAAGCGCCTTTGTGAGCTTTGCAATATCGCCGCATTCGCTTCCGAATGAAATCTCATCGACGATCCCGAGTGAATCAAGAAGCCATACGGCTCCCTCAGCAAATTTTTCTGCCGGAGCAAGACAATACTGCACCGGAAGCTCGATAACAAGATCTGCTCCGGATCGTACAGCCAGCCTCGCTCTGTCGAGCTTATCCATTATAGCCGTATCGCCGCGCTGCACAAAATTTCCGCTCATTACTGCTACTATATGCGTTGCGCCGTTTTTTCGTGTTTCACGGATATGGTAAAGATGTCCGTTGTGGAAAGGATTATACTCGCAGATAATTCCGCTGACTTTCATAAGATCTCCCTCTTTCTTGGTATTGATTTTGATTTTATTGTTTTATTGCTGAATGTCCTCTCTGGCAGAACATGAATAAACTAATTTTTAATAAATTTCAGAAAAGCTCTTGCATTTTATGGAAAAAGGTATATAATTATATATGCAAAATTTATTTTTATTTCTGAAAGGATTGTGCTTTTATGATTATTTTAGTAGTAAATGCCGGCAGCTCTTCGCTCAAGTATCAGCTCATCGATATGAAGGATGAGAGCGTGCTTGCTAAGGGTAACTGCGACAGAATCGGTATCGACGGTCATATCTCTCACAAGACTATGGACGGCAGAGCACTTGATGCTGACTGCAGCTTCCCTACTCATACAGAAGCTTTCATGAAGCTCGTTGAAACTCTTACAACTGGCGACGCAGCTGTTATCAAGAGCATGGACGAGATCTCTGCTGTTGGCCACAGAATCGTGCAGGGTGCTGAGATTTTCGATAAGACAACTCTCGTTACTGACGAAGTCATCCAGCAGATCGACGATCTTCAGGAGCTTGCGCCCGTTCACAATCATCCTCATGCACTCGCTCTCTGGGCTTGCAAGAAGGTTATCCCCGAGAATGTTCCTCAGGTCGTTGTTTTCGACACTGCTTTCCACCAGACTATGCCGCCTAAGGCTTATATGTTTGGTCTTCCCTATGAGGATTACGAGAACTACAGCGTAAGAAAGTACGGCTTCCATGGTACATCACACAGATTCGTTTCTGCTGCTCTTGCTGAGGCTATGGGCAAGGATGTGAAGGATCTCAAGATCGTTTCATGCCACCTCGGAAACGGCTCGTCCATCACTGCTGTAGACGGCGGAAAGTCTGTAGATACTTCAATGGGCTTTACTCCTCTTGACGGTGTTGTAATGGGTACACGCTGCGGAAGTGTTGATCCTTCTGCTGTTACATTCGTTGCTGAAAAGCATGGCTTTACTCCTAAGGAAATGAGCGACTATATGAACAAGAAGTCCGGCTTCCTCGGAGTTTCCGGAATCTCATCCGACAACAGAGACATCACTGAGGCTAAGGCTCAGGGAAATAAGAGAGCTGAGCTTGTTTCTGATATGCTCGTTTACGAGATCAAGAAGTACATCGGTGCATATGCTGCTGCAATGAACGGTCTTGACGCTGTTCTCTTCACTGGCGGTATCGGTGAGAACGCCTACGATGTAAGAGAGGCTGTCTGCAAGGATATGGAATTCTTCGGAATCAAGATCGACAGCAGTGCAAACGATGGTCTCAGAGGAAAACTCGCTAAGATCTCTGCTCCTGACTCAAAGGTTGAGGTATGGGTAGTGCCTACAAATGAGGAACTTCTCATCGCAAGAGATACACTTGCGCTCGTTTCTGAAAAGTAATTCATCACTATTATATCATATATTCAGATGAATTTCAACAAATTATTTTATTTTTATCAATAAAAATTTCAAAAGCTCCTGCATCGTTATGATCGTGCAGGAGCTTTTTATGCGCATATAAGGCTGTGTCCGAGGAGACGGCTCAGTTCGGCGGCATCCCTGACCTTTATAGCCTTGACGGAATGGCGGCGTGAAACCTCTCCATTGAAACTGAGACTTACTGTGCATTTCCCGAAAAAACGCTGGAACGGAGTCTGGGTGATCTGCATCTTCACAAGTCTGCTGCGCTCGGCGATCACTGTATGAAACGTAAAACCCCGACAGCATCGGATCATTATATTTTCGTCATATACGGCGATACTGCTCGTTGCAGCAGCGGCAGACTTCACAAGGATCATCCATATCGATGGGATCTCTGCCATTATCATCACGAAAAATGCAAGCTCACTGAACTGCGGAAAGAGATATCCGATAAGCCTGTATGCAGTAGATATTGCGGCAGATACTACCACTGGTGACCATATATACTGCCAGATGCTGGTTACCGACGGACGAAATTCAGCTTTGCTTCCAGTATTAAGCCCGAGATGTTCGAGTCCCTCTCCAAGACGGAAGTTTTTCTGTATCGGAAACAGCACGGGAAGTTGGCTTCTCGTTACTCCGTAGCCGGCACAGCTTATGTTTACCGTAACTGCTTTAAATAGCTTCATCACGAAGTTCTGCCTTAGGTCAACATAATTTATCTGATCGGCATTTATAATGAAATCACGCTTTGTAAACGTTCCGTACCGCACCTCGAATCGTTCCCAGTCAGAACGTATCACAAATCCGGCGTAGCGCAGGATGTTCACAGAAAATGACAAGAACCATGTCATCAGAAAAAATGATCCTATTCCTATTGCCGCATCGGGGATGTTCCTGATGAGTGAAAGTGCTGCTTTTGATGTTTCGGCTGTTATCCTCTCGAGAGATACAGCAATCATATCCCTTGCGATATCTCCTCCCTTGAAGAAAAATGCAGCGAGATATACGGCTCCGGAAAAACTGCTGGAAAAGAATACTGAGAACAACAGCACTGACGAAAGGCGTGGTTTATTTCTGAACCTCACGCCGTTTTTTGAATCTACTCTCGGGACGTGCCGCATGAATTCCGAGCATACCCTGCGGTTTACCATGAGCTTCATATCGGTCGACTGGAATATTCCTGCGCAGGTGTTGCAGTATATTTTCATCCCTCCGAACGGCAGCAGATAAAATGGTTTCTCAATCGTAACGGAGCTTAGATTGCTGTAGGGTATCGTCCTGCGGACTCTGAAAAAAAGTCCGTCTGTATGAATTATTGCACCGTCAGTTATGGTTATCCTTGAGCAGTACCATCTTATCAGACCAAAGATGATGATCAGTCCGATGACCATTATATCAAACCATGCGCCCTTGATCCAGCTGTATGCAGCATTTACATCCAGCGAAAAGCTCCTGATGCCTCGCAGCAGCGGGAATATAAGCAGCCATATATATTTTACTGAATACTTCAGTATCCTCAGCGGATGCTCATGATACATCATCTTCCTCCTCTGCATCATAGAAAGTACCGGACTTCATAAGTATTTCAAGGGTATCATCCCTGTTGAGAAACAGCAGCACCATCTTTCCGCCGTAAACGTAGAATATCACAAAATTCAACCCTGTAAGTCCTGAAAACGGCGTTGTAACTGAGGTGGAATACTGGATCGCAGAGTACTTTATAGACTTGCTGCTCCTGAAAAAAACTCCGCTCGTTTTCTTTATCTCTTTTTCTCCGGCAAGGTAGATGAGTCTGCTGAAGTAGACCGGAATGTATATAAATGCTGCAAATATTGTCAGCAGCGCTGTTATCACGCTAAGTACCAGTGCGATCGTATATGAGCCTATTAAAAACCGCATAGCAGCGATAACCGCAATTCCCATCACAAGGATCACTATCCTCAGCGATGAAGCTGCGCTTCTGTCGGGCTTGTATATTTTCATTACGCTTCCTCCATGGAAAAGTTCTAAATCTATTATACCATAAATATCAATTAGAGTATACCGGATTTTGAAATATTTTTATACTTTTCATGAAAAGGAGCCTGATTTGATGCTGGAGAGGATCAATGGGATGATCTGGGGAAACGGACTTGTATTTCTGCTGCTTTCAGCTGGAATTATATATACATTCAGACTAGGATTCATTCAGTTCAGATTTCTGCCTCGTCTGATACACTCGCTCCGCTCAGGATCGGCGAAAAAAAACTCCTCGGGAATGTCTCAGCTCAGGACAGTCTGCCTCTCGCTTGGAACAGCCATGGGAACCGGAAATATAACCGGAGTAGCTTCTGCTATTGCAATCGGAGGGCCGGGTGCTGTATTCTGGATGTGGGTATCGGCATTCTTCGGGATGGCGCTCGTTTATGCAGAAAATTATCTTGCAATAACATACAGAAAATCCGAAAAATGCTGCGGGCCGATGGCTTACCTCAAATACGGACTCGGAAGCAATGCTCTGGCGGTATTTTTTGCTGTATGCTGCCTTGCAGCAGCTCTGGGAATGGGAGGAATGATACAGGTAAGCTCGTTCACTGACAGCCTTTATCGCTGCTGTGATATCAAGCCTGTCGTGGCGGCAGCAGTAATATTCGCCGTCATTTTCCTTGTTATAAAAGGCGGAACGGGAAGGATCGGAGCCGCTGCACAGACGCTGCTTCCAGTCGTTACGATCGCCTATGCCGGAGCTTCGATGCTCGTCATATTCAGATGCCGTGAGAATATCCTGCCGGCTTTCAGCGATATTTTTTCTCAGGCATTTTCTCCTGCGCCCGCTGCCGGAGGAATTTCTGGATTTGCAGTCTCGAGAGCAGTTTCTGCCGGAATCAGGAGAGGTATTTTCTCCAATGAAGCCGGATTGGGCAGCTCTCCCATCCTCCATAGTACCGCCGGCAGCGATTCTCCTCAGCTTCAGGGGATGTGGAGTATGTTTGAGGTTTTTTTCGACACGATGATCTGCTGCACACTGACAGCACTTGTGCTTCTCACCTCAGGCAACGGAACGGAAATCTCGATCGCTGACGCTTTCAGCACCATACTTCACGGAAAAACCGACCTGTTTCTCACGGCGTCCATGGGCATATTTGCATTCTGTACGATAATCGGATGGTATTACTGCGGAGAAACGGCATTCAAATTTCTCTCCGCAAAGGCTGATACACGTAAATTCTGCTTTCTATATGCACTTTTCGCCTCTCTTGGAGCTGTTTTCGCCCTTGAAACAGTCTGGACGCTGTCTGATATTTTCAACGGACTCATGGCGATCCCGAATCTCGTCGGACTTATTCTCCTGATAAGAAAAGTCCAGAAGGAATAATCTCCGCTCACGGCGTCAATATTTATTTTATCAAACAGCCTGCCCTTGCGGCAGGTTGAGATCATTTTGATGTCAGGAGTAGGATTTTTATGCGATATTTAGGAGAAAATAATTATTTCAGCTTCAGGGGAAACATTTGCGAACCGCTCAGCGGAGAGAAATTCTCTGCCGCTGAGGCTGCAAATGCTGGAAAGGACACAGCTTCGCTATTCAGAAGAATCGCAGTCAGCTTTTCCGATGAGCTGCACCGTCACATCTTTCTGGCTTTCTGCTGCGGAGCTGCTGAATCAGGTGCTGAGGTGTTCATGTGCGAGAATACCGATATTTCTGCCTTCAAGTACGGCATACCGATGATCGGTGCTGACTGCGGAATTTATATTTCCGGAAGCTCCGCTGTGCATCTCACTTTCTTCGGAAAAGATGGATTCCCACTATGTCCGGCGATACTCAGACAAATAATGAGTGCTGCTATTACTGAAGATTCTGAACCGTGCGGTAAAATGGTCTCCGTTACGGCTCTCGACCGCATTTACTGCGGCTTCATCTCAGACTCCGCAGTTGAGTCAGCTCTGCCGCTGAGCGCAGGGATAAGCTGCGGAAACAGACATACCCGAAAGCTCTGGGGAGAATTTTTCAGTGACAGTGATGATTCTCTTATTTTTCAGATTTCAGACGACCAGCGCCGTGTAAATGCCTATATTACTGAAACTGGCTTTGTCTCCTATGACCGTCTCATCATGGCTTACTGCATCATGCTTTGGAAAAATGGCGAGGCGGTATATCTTCCGGAGGATTTTCATTATATTGCTGATCAGACGGCTGCGGACAGGAACTATAAGCTTGTGAGGTTTTCCGCTGAGAACGGTTTCCCTGCTGAGGCTGTAAGCCAGAGGTTTCTCAACGATCCGCTTTTTATGTGCGTAAAACTTGCCTCCGACAGGAATATGCTCATGAAGCTGCTTGAGGAAGTACCGGCGTTCACCTCTGCCCGCAGAACTGTCAGCTCCGATTTCTGTCCCGATGACAGCAGTGAGCGAGTATTCAATGAGAAAAACGGCATCGTGCGCATCTCCCGAAGCGGCAAAGGTCTGCTCTCGCTTAACGTCCAGAGCTGTGATTCCGAGACTGCCGCTGAGCTTTGCTCATCATGGTGCGATAAGCTCCGACGCCTTAGCTTCTGCTCCGAAATTTTCCATCCCGACAGCAAAAAATCCCACTGAAAAAATCCTCCACATTTCTTATGAAGTATCCTTTTTAAATTTATACATTACTCACAATGTTGAACAGCTGCCTTCTTTTGCTATTGACAGTTCCGGAGATTTTGAGTATAATTAATAATGTCTAATAATAGGCAGATTTCCATTTTCTGCCGCTTTGTTTCTGACTTTATTGGCGTATGCGCCTTTAAAATATATATGAGTCGGCTCCTTTCTTAATTATTATGTGACAACAGTTGATTTTGCTATTCATTTCTGCAATCCTATATTCTCATAACTGTACGTCTATCCACGCACCGTTGCGTATAAGGCGCCCAGACATCTTAATTAATCCGGATACTTCTGCGCATTTTTCTTGCTCCCTTTCTGCGGGATTTGCAGTATGCTCCGCTATGTGCTGACCCAATCTCATCCGATCATCCATCTACCGCAGCCTCCGGCATTTGCTTTTTGTTGTACGGAATCCGGCGGCTGCCTCGAAAGCGAGGTTATCTAGTGAACGAAAAGAATAATACTAAAAAGAATTACAGAAGCTTCAACGGAAACAGAAGATATTACAGAAAAAAACAGAATACCGGCGATAATAATACTGCCGCTCCTGCTGTACCGGCAGTGGTGGAGACCGAAACCTCAAAGCCTTCACGCTCCAGACAGTCCAAGGAGGTAAGAAGAACTCCTATCAGAATCATTCCGCTCGGCGGTCTTAACGAGATCGGAAAGAATATGACTGTGTTTGAGTGCTGCAACGATATGTTCATCCTCGACTGCGGTCTCGCTTTTCCGGATGCTGATATGCCCGGTGTCGATATCGTTATTCCCGATTTTACTTACGTTGAACGCAATCAGGACAAGCTCAGAGGTATCGTCCTCACTCACGGTCATGAGGATCATATCGGCGGTCTTGCTTATCTTCTCAAGAAAATCAATGTACCCGTTTACGGTACAAAGCTTACTCTCGGTCTTGTCGAAGGCAAGCTCAAAGAACATGGTCTCTCCGGAAAGGTCAACCTCAATATCATCGAGCCTAAGAAAACTGTAAAAATGGGCTGCATGGCTGTGGAATTCATCAAGGTCAACCACTCTATCCCGGATGCAGTAGGTATGGCTATCCATACTCCTGCCGGAATCGTTGTCCATACGGGTGACTTCAAGGTCGACTACTCCCCTATCGACGGCGAGATTATCGACCTCGCTCGCTTCGGTGAGCTTGGAAGCCGTGGAGTTCTTGCTCTCATGGCTGATTCCACTAACGCTGAGCGTCCCGGTTATACTCATACTGAACGCACTGTCGGTGAATCCTTCGATAAGCTCTTTAAACAGGCTGAGGGCAAGCGTATCATCATCGCTACCTTCTCCTCAAATATTCACCGTGTTCAGCAGATCATCAACTGTGCCGAAAGATACGGCAGAAAAATTGCTGTGTTCGGCAGAAGTATGATCAACGTCATCAATACTGCTATCGAGCTTGGATATCTTAAAGTCCCGAAGGGTATTATCATCGACATCGAAACGATGAACCGATATGAAAGCGAGAAGATCGTTCTCATTACTACCGGAAGCCAGGGAGAGCCTATGTCGGCGCTCACACGTATGGCTATGAACGATCACAAAAAGGTCAATATCAACCCCCTCGACTTCATCATTATCTCGGCTACTCCTATTCCGGGAAATGAAAAGTATGTCACCAGAGTAGTCAATGAACTTATGAAATCCGGCGCTGAGGTCGTGTATGAGGCTATGTACGAGGTGCACGTTTCAGGTCACGCCTGCCAGGAGGAGCTTAAACTCCTGCTCGCTCTCACAAAGCCTAAGTTCTTTATCCCAGTGCACGGTGAATACAAGCACCTCAAAAAGCACGCTGACCTCGCTCTCCAGATGGGAGTCCCTAAAGATAACGTTATACTCGCTGCTATCGGTAATGTAATCGAAACCGACGGTAATAAGATGAATATCGTTTCTCAGGTTCCTGCAGGAAGAGTTCTTGTCGACGGACTCGGCGTAGGAGATGTCGGCTCTATTGTGCTCCGCGACAGAAAACATCTCGCTCAGGACGGACTCATCATCATCGTTATCGGTATCGAAAAGGCTACTAATATGGTCATTGCAGGTCCCGACATTATCTCAAGAGGATTCGTCTATGTGAGAGAATCCGAGGAGCTTATCATTGAGGCTAAGAAGATTCTTACAAATACTATCCAGCACTGCTCAAATGCTGAACTTAAGGAGTGGAATACCCTTAAGGGCAAGCTGCGTGATGCGCTTTCTGACTACATTTATCAGAAAACTAAGCGCAGCCCGATGATTCTCCCAATTATCATGGAAACATGATGATCTGCGAAAGGAGCTGATAGATTTGAAGAAAAAATTCCCGGCACTTCTCTGTTTACTCATTATAGGTCTGCTGGCGGATGTCATTTTATCAGCTCTCTTGCTGAAAAAATTCTCTGACAGCAGCTGCTATATTGCACTTATACCATCTGTTCTGCTGCTTATCGGATTTGCTGCCGCCGGAATAATTACCTATGGCAACTCTGTGCGGCATGTTTCAAAAATGAACGCCCACCTCGAAAGCTCTGCTGCTGAGTATATGCACTCCCTTCCGGCACCTATTGCTGTAATCGATGAGATGGGCTGCTTTGTATGGTATAACCAGATCTTCAGCGAGAAGATCGCTCTTGGACGTGATTGCTATGGCATAGATATAAGAGAATGTGCCTCCGTCAACGTCACTGCCGTTAAAACAGACGGATTTTCAATCTGCACTGTCAACAACCGCATCTACCGCATCTCCGCTGAGAATTTCAATAAGAACGATATGGCTCTCCTCATTCTCTATTTTCATGACGAGACGGAATACTTTCAGCTCAGAAAAACGGTCGATGAAACTAATAAGACTGTGCTTCTTATCAATATCGATAATTACGATGAGATAACTCAGAATGCCAAAGAAAGCGTCAAGGCACGTACTTCTGTCGAGACAGAACAGCTTATCGAGGAGTTCATGAACGGTACAAACGGCATCATCAAGAAAACTTCTGCGGATACTTTCTTCGCTATTCTCGAGGACAGGCATCTTCAGAAAATCATTGACGGCAAGTTCAAGATCCTCGACGGTGCAAGAAATATCAAGATAAACGACAGAATCTCCCTTACACTCTCAATCGGCGTCGGTCATGGAGCTTCTTCACTCGCTGAAAGTGAAAAATATGCTCGCCAGTGCCTCGATATGGCTCTCGGCAGAGGCGGAGATCAGGCTGTTGTAAAAACCGAGAGCGGCTATCGTTTCTTCGGCGGCGTCTCAAAAGGCGTTGAGAAAAAATCCCGTGCAAAAACCCGTATCATCGCTAATACGCTTCAGGATCTCGTCCAGAGCTGCAATAAAGTCTACATCATGGGTCATCAGTTCGGTGACCTCGACTCTGTGGGCGCTTCATGCGGTCTTGCCGGAGCCTTCAGACTCATGGGCAAGGAGGTATACGTTGCCGTAGATGAGAAGAAAAATCTCGCTGTACACCTCATCGATATGGTCAGAAGCTCCTCCGGAGTAAACTTCTTCATCACACCCACTGAGGCTGCGGACAGTATCACTGAAAACGATGTTCTTATCATCGTCGATACCCATAACAGAGACTTTGTTGAAAGCCGTGAGCTTTACCGCAATGCGAAAAATGTAGTTGTTATCGACCACCACAGGAAAACTGTCAATTTTATCGATAATGCTGTCATTTTCCACCATGAGCCGTATGCATCCTCTGCTTCGGAAATGGTTACGGAACTTATCCAGTATTTCCGCCTTGACGGCGACACTATGCCGTCGTGCTACGCTGACGCTCTTCTTGCCGGAATTACTCTCGATACAAAAAATTTCGTCATGCGTACCGGAGTCAGAACATTCGAGGCAGCCGCTTTTCTCAAAAGACTCGGCGCAGATACTGTCGCCGTAAAGCTGCTCTTCTCGAACTCGATCGACTCCTACAGAAGAAAAACTCAGATCGTTGCTTCTGCAAAGATCCATTGTAACTGCGCTATCGCTGAGGCTGACTTCAAGTCCGATGACCTCAGGCTTGTTGCTCCGCAGGCGGCTGATGAGCTGCTCAGCATCTCCGATGTGAGCGCATCCTTCGTTGCCTATAGAACTGGCGATACCGTCAATATTTCCGCCCGCTCGCTCGGTGCACTCAATGTTCAGGTCATTATGGAACAGCTCGGCGGCGGCGGACATCAGACAATGGCGGCTGCTCAGATCAAGGGTGTCTCGATCAGCGAGGCTGTAAAGCTTCTCACAAAAGCTATTGACGAAGCACTAAGCTGATACGGCATACTATTACATCTATAAATTTACTTAGTATCATTATTAGAAAGGAAGATCATTATGAAGGTTATTTTTTTACAGGACGTAAAGGGTACTGCTAAAAAAGGTGAGGTAAAAAACGTAGCTGACGGATATGCCAGAAATATGCTTTTCCCCAAGGGACTCGCTGTTGAGGCTAATTCCACTAATCTCAGCAAGCTCGCCGGTCAGCAGTCTTCTGCTCAGCACAAGATCGATATGGAAAAACAGGCTGCTTCTGAGGCTGCTGCCAAGGTAAAGGACAAGAAGGTCATCATCAAGGCTAAGGCTGGTTCTAATGACAGACTCTTCGGCTCAGTTACTGCTAACCACGTTGCTGACGCTCTCAGCGAACAGCTCGGCGTGAAGCTCGACAAGAAAAAGATCACCCTCAGCACCGATATCAAAAACTTCGGTTCTTTCCGTGCCGTTCTCAAGTTCTATAACGGCATCTCCGAAGAGATCGATGTCGAGGTCGTTAAGGCATAATAACTCTGGACGGAGTACGTTATGGAAGATAATAATTACCAGCTCTCCTCCCGTGAGATGCCACACAGCATCGAGGCTGAACAGTCCGTTATCGGAGCTGTACTCGCTGATCCGTCTGTGCTGCCGCTCGTGGTCGAAAAAATCAAACCCGAATATTTCTACAGCGACCAGCATAAGGCTATATATTCAATAATTCTCAGAATGTTCACCGGAGGCTCTCCGGTGGACATTATCACTGTTCTCAATGAAGCTGAAAAGCTTCATATTTTTGAGAATTCTCTCGAGGGTAAACGCTATCTCGCTGAGATCGGCAATACTCTTCCCTCAACTTCAAACATCGAAAGCTACTGCAAAATCGTTGCAGATAAGTATTTTATCCGCAGTCTCGGCTATGCCGCAAGAACTATCCTCGAGGATATCCAGTCAGGTGAGCATGATTCTCAGCTCCTGCTTGACGCTGCGGAACAGAAGATCTATGATATCCGTCAGGGACGTGATGTCAAGGGACTTATTCCCATCTCGGAGGCTATCACTGAGGCGTATGACAGACTCGGTAAGATCTCCGGTCCCGATAAGGAAAAATACGTCGGCGCACGTACAGGCTTTACTCTCCTCGACAGCATTACTTCAGGTCTTAATAAATCTGACCTGATCATAATCGCTGCCCGTCCTGGTATGGGTAAAACTTCGTTTGCAATGAATATCGCTACAAATGTGGCTCGACGTGCTGAAAAGGATGTCGTTACATTCAACCTCGAAATGTCAAAGGAACAGCTCGCTACTCGTATCCTCTCAACTGAGGCTCTCGTGGACTCGAACTCACTGAGAAACGGACGTATCTCGGGCGACGACTGGGTCAGACTGGCTACAAGCGCTGGCTATCTCAGTACGCTCCCACTCTATATCGACGATACGGCAAGTATGACTGTCCAGCAGATGAAGGCTAAGCTCCGACGTGTTAAAAATCTCGGACTGGTCATCATCGACTACCTCCAGCTTATGGAGTCAACTTCACGCTCCGACAACAGAGTTGTTGTGATCTCTGAGATCACACGTCAGCTCAAGGTTATGGCTAAGGAGCTGAATGTTCCGGTGATCCTGCTTTCACAGCTCTCACGTGGAGTCGAAAGCCGTACCGATAAGCGCCCGCTGCTGTCAGACCTGAGAGAGTCAGGTTCTATCGAGCAGGATGCTGATATCGTTCTCTTCCTGTATCGTGACGCTTATTACAATAAAGAAAGCCCGAGACAGAATATTTCTGAATGTATTGTCGCCAAGAACAGACATGGTGAGACTGGTACAGTCGAGCTTATCTGGGACGGACAGTATACTCGCTTTTCTAATCCCGAATATAACGCTCCGCCCGAAGGCAGTTTCTAAGGAGGATTTATGCTCGATAAGATCCGGCAGTTTGCGGAAAAATATAATATGCTTCCATCCGGAGCTTCTGTTGTCTGCGCTTTATCCGGAGGCGCAGACAGCGTTTTTCTGCTTGCCTGCCTGACAGAGCTGGGCAGGAAGCTTCACTTCAGCGTCGAGGCGCTGCACGTTAACCACTGCCTTAGAGGTGAGGAAAGTGATCGTGATGAGCTGTTCTGCCGTGAACTTTGCTCTCAGCTTAATGTGAAATTTACCGCTGTTTCGTGCAATGTTGCAGAATATGCCCGCATGAACTCGCTATCAACTGAAGAGGCTGCTCGCAGGATGCGCTATGATGCATTTGCTGCTCATTCTGATGGAAAGCTCATCGCTACGGCACATAATGCTAATGATAATCTCGAGACTGTTCTGCTCAATCTCGCCAGAGGTACTGCATTAAAGGGAATCGCCGGAATTCCTCCTGTGAGGGGAAATATTATCCGCCCGATACTTACGGTCAGCCGAAGTGAGATCGAGGACTGGCTCAGCAAAAATCACTTTTCCTATGTCACCGACAGCACGAATCTCTCCGATGACTACTCCCGAAATAAGATCAGGCATAGTATAATCCCAGTTCTTGAGGAGCTTAACGGCTCCGTTGTCGGTACGTCTGTCAGCTCGATCGACGCTCTGCGTGCGGAAAATGATTTCATCGAAGCTGAAACTGACGCTGCCTACAAAAGCTGCCGCAGCGGAAATGCACTTTCCGGACTCGATGGATATCATCAGGTCATCCGCAGACGATGTATTGCAAGGCTGCTTTCAGAGAATCATCTTCCCTACTCATATGACCGACTTGCAGCGGCTGACGAGCTTCTTATAAATCATGGAAAAATCAATATTTCCGGCGACTGGTATCTCGTTTCTTCCGGAGATGTACTCTCACTTGAGAATCTTCAGCCTAAGGAAAAGTATCATGAATCACTCGTTTGTGAGCTGAAGTCCGGAATTAATTCGATTTTTCAGCATAGAATTGTGACAGTAGAGTGTATTTCTGCTGAAAATTTAGGTTCAGCAGTTCCTGTTAACAAATCATTCACAAATTATTACCTCGACTATGATAAAATAATAGGAAGGACTTTTCTCAGAAACAGAAAGTTCGGCGATAGAATTAGACTCTCCGGCCGTGGCTTTACTTCTTCTGTGAAAAAACTTATCAACGAAAAAATCCCGCCGGATAAGCGTGAATTCCTCCACTTCATCGACGACAGCGAGGGTACTATCTTCGCTGAGGGACTCGGTATTGCTGAAAGAGTAACTCCGGATGACAATACACTGAATTACATGAAAATAACCGTTACTGATATTCAAACGGCTAAATAGAAAATTATTTTTTTGATTGGAGTTGATACCCTTTGACACCTAAAAAGAACAAAGGCATTCTTACCTATCTGCTCATCGTTGCGGCTGCTATCATCTGCGTCTACTACGTGATGTCCAAGCTCTCAGATACCGCTTCTAAAACGGATTATACCGAGGTTATCGGCTATTTCGATGACTATGAGGTCAGCTACTATGACCTCGATCTCGGTACCGGCGAGCTTACTTATCAGCTCAGAGGTGAGGAGACTAAAAAGAAATATGAGGTTCCGAATGTCGAGATCTTCCTCGCTGATACGGCTGATTACCGTCAGGAATATAACGAGAAATATCCCGATGAACCACTGAAACAGGACTATCAGCGCATTACCGATAATTCATGGATCTACTCGCTCATTCCTGTAGTTCTCATGGTCGGCCTCGGCGGTGTTTTCATCTATTTCATGATGAAGCAGAACGGCGGCGGAGGTAAGTACTCCTCCTTCGGCAAGGCTAACATGAAAAATCAGGCCAGCGCACGTAAGGCTACTTTCGCTGACGTTGCCGGCGCTGAAGAGGAAAAGCGTGAGCTTGAGGAGATCGTTGACTTCCTGAAGCATCCTAATAAATACAAGGAGATCGGCGCTAAGGTGCCTAAGGGCGTACTCCTTCTCGGCCCTCCCGGTACTGGTAAGACCCTCCTCGCAAGAGCTGTTGCAGGTGAGGCTGGATGCCCGTTCTTCCCGATCTCAGGTTCCGACTTCGTGGAGATGTTCGTCGGCGTCGGTGCTTCCCGTGTAAGAGATCTCTTTGAACAGGCTAAGAAACACGCTCCGGCTATCATCTTTATCGATGAGATCGACGCTGTCGGCCGCCACAGAGGTGCTGGTCTCGGCGGTGGTCATGATGAGCGTGAGCAAACTCTTAACCAGCTTCTCGTTGAGATGGACGGCTTCACCGGAAACGAAAGCGTTATCGTTATCGCTGCTACAAACAGACGTGATATCCTCGACCCTGCACTCCTCAGACCCGGACGCTTCGACAGACAGATCGTTGTCGGATATCCCGATGTCAAGGGCAGAGAGGAAGTGCTCAGAGTCCACGCTAAGAATAAACCGCTCGCTCCGGATGTTGACCTTAAGGTTATCGCTCAGACTACTCAGGGCTTCACCGGTGCAGACCTCGAAAACCTCCTTAATGAGGCTGCTCTCCTTGCTGCTCGTGCTGGAAGAAAGGCTATTATCGAGTCCGATATCGAGGAGGCTACAATGAAGGTCATCGCTGGTCCCGAAAAGAAATCTCGTATCGTTACTGAACGTGACAGACGTGTTACTGCTTACCATGAGGCTGGTCATGCGATCGCTGCATATAACCTCCCTTCTCAGGATAAGGTTCATCAGGTTACTATTATCCAGCGTGGTATGGCTGCTGGTCTTACTGTAACTCGCCCTGATAACGACGATATGCACGTCTCCAAAAATCAGATGCGTGAGAGCATTATCATGCTGCTTGGCGGAAGAGTTGCTGAGGAGCTTGTCCTCGATGACGTCTGCACCGGCGCTTCTAACGATATTGAGCGTGCTACTAAAACCGCTCACAGCATGGTAACTAAGTATGGCTTCTCCAAGAAGCTCGGTACTGTAGTTTACGGCTCTGATAACGATGAAGTATTCCTCGGCAAGGATTATGGTCATACACGCAACTACAGCGAATCTGTTGCTGCTCAGATCGATGAGGAAGTAAGAACTATCATCGAGGGCGCTTATAAGGACTGCTCTGAGCTTCTGACTGCTAATATGGATAAGCTCCATCTCCTCGCTGGTTATCTCCTCAAGTTCGAAAAGATCGACGGTGATGACTTTGAAAAGCTCATGAAGGGCGAAATTACTGATGCTATTCTTAAGGATGAGCCTGCGGCTGACGCTACCGATGAGGAAACTGCTGACGGCGATTCCGATGAAAATTAATAAAATTAAAAGAGGTTTATTATGATCATTATTGAAATGGAAAACGGAAAGAAAATCAAAATTGAGCTTTATCCTGATATCGCTCCTATCTCCTGCGAAAACTTCGAGAAGCTCGTTAAGGACGGCTTCTATGACGGTCTTACATTCCATAGAGTTATCCCCGGATTTATGATCCAGGGCGGCTGTCCTAATGGTACTGGCACTGGCGGTCCCGGATGGCAGATCAAGGGCGAATTCGCTGCTAACGGCGTGAAGAATGATCTCAAGCACACAAGAGGTGTGCTCTCAATGGCTCGCTCTATGATGCCAAACTCCGCTGGCTCACAGTTCTTCATCATGCATGATGATGCTCCGCATCTCGATGGTCAGTACGCTGCTTTCGGTAAGGTCGTTGAAGGTATGGATGCTGTTGATGAGATAGCTGAGGTCGCTACTGATTACTCCGACAAGCCCCTCGAGCCGCAGATCATCAAGAAGGCTTACATCGAATAATTTTCATAAAGGACTGCTCCGGCAGTCCTTTTAATTTTTTCCGATTGCATTTTGGGCTTAATTCTGGTATAATAATTCTACCGGATCAATTCCGATACTTAATTCAATGAAAGGATGCGATTTTATGTTTTATATAGGATGTCATCTCGCTTCTTCCAAAGGGTACAAGGCTATGGGACTTCAGGCTGTCGAGATCGGAGCAAATACCTTTGCGTTCTTTACTCGAAATCCCAGAGGCGGAAGTGCTAAGGCGCTCAACATGAAAGATATCGAACAGTTTCTCGCTATAAGCAGCGAGAATTCCTTCGGAAAGCTCGTGGCTCATGCACCGTATACCATGAACGCCTGCGCTGCGGATGAAAATATACGCCGGTTTGCCCGTGAAGCTATGGCTGATGATATCAGCCGCCTTGAGGCTACTCCAGGAAATTATTATAACTTCCATCCGGGTTCTCACGTCAAGCAGGGCGTGGAAGTCGGCATCAGCCTTATCGCTGATCAGCTTAACGCTGTACTGCGTCCCGATCAGTCAACAACGGTACTCCTCGAAACTATGGCTGGAAAAGGCTCAGAGGTCGGCAGAAGCTTTGAGGAGCTTCGTGAGATCATTGACAGAACTGAACTTTCTGATAAGCTTGGCGTGTGCCTTGATACCTGCCATGTATGGGATGCAGGATATGATGTGGTAAATAATTTCGACGGCGTTATGGAGGAATTTGACCGCATTATCGGGCTTGATCGCCTTAAGGCGATCCATCTCAACGATAGCCTGAATCCGCTTGGCGCTCATAAGGATCGTCATGCTAAAATCGGAGAGGGTCACATCGGTGCGGATGCGATCATTAGGATCATCAACAGCAAATACCTCAGAGGGCTGCCATTTATTCTTGAAACTCCCAACGATATCGACGGCTATGCCAGAGAGATCGAGTTCCTCAGAAGCAATTACAGCGAATAGGCTCACTATTATTCATCCACAATTTCAAAAAAAGCACCATCGGAAGATTTTTTCCCGATGGTGCTTTTGTTCTTTCTATTCATTTATCAGCTCTAGTCCCTTAGTATCAGAAAATCCATCGCTTCCAAATAGAAAGAGCGTCTGCTCATAATCATCCGGATCTATCAGGTCGCTCAGTCCGGTTTCAAGATATTCCGGCGAAACTACCGCTATTTCGCTGTAGTGCTGGACAAGAAACGGTATGAAGCAGTTCGCATACTCATCCTTGATGACCAACAGCTTACGGTCGTTGTTTACATTCGTTTCCACTCTGATAAGCGGTATTTGTTC
This sequence comes from Ruminococcus sp., assembly GCA_045128995.1. Taxonomy (GTDB): domain Bacteria; phylum Bacillota; class Clostridia; order Oscillospirales; family Ruminococcaceae; genus Ruminococcus. The sequence goes on along the minus strand of JBGVIW010000149.1, from coordinate 3,618 downwards.
GCTGAGATAGAGACGGTACATATCATCCGATGCAAGGCAGCGTTCATCGTATAGCTGCGTTTCAAAAAAAGTTCCATCGTTCCTGTATCCGATGCAGCATATCGCTTCTGCTCCGTCTGCACAGGTATATATATCCAGTATATCTGCCTTGAGGCGGCTGTACTGAGTCCGCTCAAAGAGATCTCCTCTGAATTCGCCTGTAACGTGCTCTATCGTATATTTATCATAAGCAGTCGGCTGAAATCCAAGTTTCTGGATCACTGTTCTGTATACGCAATATGCCCCATAGCTCGTCCATCTGGAATCGTTACGATAGTAAATATACTCAGTATTAAGCATCTTTAGTATATTATATGCATCGATCCTTCTGATGTTTGAATTCAGCGACATATAAAAATCATCGATCTGCTGTTTTTCTGCCATACTCTGAAGATATTTCGGCAGCTTATCGTTATAGACTGCCGCTGAGGAAGGGATGACTGCAATATGAGCCGTTCCTTTTCCTGAAGATGAAAACTGATTGATCAATTCTGCTGTTTTTTCGGCAGATGCAATAACCGGCGGCTGTGAGTCAATCAGCATATTCGGCGCTGTATAGACACCGTTAACTATGCTCTCACCAAACCTTGAATCAAACTCACCTTTTGCTTTGACAAGATATCTCCTTCCGGAAAATTTCTCTGTAAAATATCCCTCTGCACCGCTGAACCAGCTTCCATCGGCAAGCGTGGTGAGCGTAAGCTTGTTGTTTTCTGACTGATCACCTTGCTCGCCGGTAAACCTTGCGATCGTCAGCGCCAGCGATGCTGTCATTATGATCAGAAGTAAGATCGCTGTAAGTCTGAAGCGTAATTTATTCAGCATCGGATCACCTCCTTTAAAATCGGAAGCGTCATTTCTGAAGAGCCGGAATAGGACATCTCAACCGTGCACAGTATCAGAAGTCCCGCAGTCAGAAGCGGGAATATCAGCTCAAGCAGGCTCGAAAATCTCTTCTTTCGTATCCTGTTAAAGATCCTTTCATGTATACCTCCGGCTGCGATAAGTGACAGCAGCAGCACAAATGCATAAGTTTTGAAAAGATATACTGAGGATGCATCGGCAATTCCGCTGTTGATGCTGAGAATACCTGTAAAATATCTGAGCGTATAGACGATACTGTCACTGAAGAAAAATACCATGCCAAAGCAAAGCATGAAATACGTGTACATCATCCGTGTAGTCTTTATCATTTTTGCCGTCGGGAATACCTTCTCGCACGCAAGCACTGTTCCAACTGCTATTCCACACAAAAGCATATTAAGACTGAATCTGTACCACAACCCCAGCATAACTGCCGCTGAAATTATTGCAGCGCAGCGAAGAAGCTTATTGTTCGTTACCGCAAAAACAGAACCTGTGACGTATTTTCTGAACCAGCTGACTACGGGAGTATGCCATTTCTGGCTGAAATTGTACATTCCTATGCTTGCAGCCGGATGACGGAAGCTTTGCGGAAGTCGTATTCCAAAGCAGCGTGCAAGTCCTGCACCCATGTCGGACATTCCTGAAAGAGTGAAATACATACTGAAGAAAAATGAGATCACTCCAAGCAATGCTGAAAGTGAAGTTAGTTCATCTGCCGGTGTATTTCTTACGGCAGAAAATAACATATATACATTATCAGCCAGTATCACTTTCTTTGCAAGTCCCTTAACAAATACTGAAAGTCCCCTGCCAAGCTCATCCAGTCCCGCTGAGGGATGTTTTAATGAACGGATGAAGCTTCTGTAGCTGACAATCGGCCCCATCGGCAGCTTCGGAAAAAACAGCATATACAGACTAAAACTGATAAAGTTTTTCTCGGCAGATATTTCTCCGTTTATGATGTCGAGAATATATCCGATTGCTGTCAGTGTCATGAAAGATATCCCGACTGGAACGATAAGCTGCATTATACTGCTGGCGGCAGAGATCTCCGGAAGGATATCTCTGCGGAAAATAAGCAGGATGAAAATATCTGCCGCTATGGAGACTGCCGCCGCAGCTCCGGATATGCTCCGCCGCTTTTGAAATGCTCCGCAGATTATTCCGGCGATATAATTCAGCAGCGTGTATGCAGCTGCAAATGCAAAAAATCCAACGCCATGACTAATACAGAATATTCCACTCAGCGCAAGCAGCGTGTATTTTTTTGCCTTCTTCGGCGTGAGGTGAAATATTATCAGTGATAACGGCAGAAATGCAAATATGAAAACCAGACTGCTAAATATCATCCTTATCCTCCTTGAGCGCAGCGACGTGAGTCTCTAGCTCGGCGGCAGTCATCATTGTATTCAATACCTCTGTCAGCGCACCTGATGACATGAGTGACGGAAGTCCAAGTCTGCGCTGGAGGCGCTTTCTAAGCTCACTGCTTCCCGTACCGCCGCTAAGCCCAAGCTCATAAAGCGTGAATTTAGTTATGTCCGGCTCTGCGGTACGTGCTGAGGCTGTTATTCCTGACTTTTCAAATGCTTCTCGCAGAAGCTTTGCGCTTATACCTTCGACTCCGAGCTTTCCCTCTGCTGAGGGCTTTTCCTTACGCTTTTCCTTGCCGAAAACGTCGGGGATGAATACATTAATTATCCTTCCTCCGCCGACGGCACCCTTGATATATCCACGTATCCGGCGTCCTGCGCTATCGGAATCGGTGAGTATTACTATTCCCGTTTTTTTTGCGTAGTAGCGTATAAGCTCCAGCTTTTCCTTGTCCTTGAAGATGCCAAAGCCGTTGGTCGTAATGATCACTGCGTCCACTATCGAGGACAGCTTTATTTTATCGTATTTTCCCTCAACAATTATCGCTTCGTCTATTTTTATCATATTTCCTCCGCTAGTTTCTGGTCATGAGCATTCTGGTAACGGCTTCCTCCAGCATTACCTTCTCGTCGATCGAGGTAGAATTGAGCTTTGCCGCTGTGTCGCTGAGGATACCGATGCACGCACGGAGTCTTTTAAGTGACATTGACTGGCTGCTGCGGAACGCATTCTTCACTACAAAGTCACGCTTATAGTCAAAGTCCTGCATCACATCAGGAATTCCTTTTCCAGCTTTACGTGCACAGGCGGCACGGTAGATCTCAAGAAACGAATTCGATATTGTTCCAAGGATTATTCCCCTGCTGATACGCTGCGCCATAAGTTCATCAAGAGCCTCAAACGCTGCCTTTTTATTAAAGGACGATACTGCCGCCGAGAGATTGTAGACAGTGACATCGCTCTGCTGTGCGACGAGTGATCTTATCATCTCACGGGTTATCTCTCGGCCATTTGCATAGGCACAGAGCTTTTCTATCTCATTGTTGATGAGAAGTGTATCGGAAAGACACATTACCGCAAGCTCCTGTGCATTCTGGATGGATATCGCTCCGCCTCTTGCCGAGACCTTAGCTGAGATATCCTTCGCAAGCTGTGCGGGAGTCTGGATCCCAAGCTCACAGACCATGCCGTTCTTTGCAGCAAGATCCACCAACTTCTTATTTTTTCCGGAAATCATTTTCTTTCCGTTTTTAACATCAAATCCGGTGACGTTGAATATTACCACTGTCTGCGGCGGGATTTCCTTAAGCGCCTCAAGAAGCTGCTTTGTTGTATCCT
>JBGVIW010000148.1:0-7425 GCA_045128995.1 Ruminococcus sp. | reverse complement strand
ATGCCATGTTCGTGGAATTGACAGTATATTTACAATATGCAGGAATGAAAAAGGCAGTGATCCTGCTGTGATTCTTGAAAAATTGATGTCACAGCCTTTCTGTCATATGCATGGACCTGAACATCACATTATGGTTGGTGCATCGCTTCTGACAGCCTATTTCAATGCAGGCGGTGATATAAACCTTGATAAAACGCTGAAAGAAATGTATAATCGGGGAAAATCAGTTCCCGGAGGTGCCTGCGGATTCTGGGGAGCATGCGGTGCCGGAATCAGTACAGGAATGTATATTTCGATTATTACCGGCTCGACACCTCTTGCAAAAGAAGCATGGGGGCTATCGAATAAGATGACGTCATTCGCTCTGGGCAAAATAGGGGAGACTGGCGGTCCGAGATGTTGTAAGCGTGATTCATATCTTGCGCTGACAGCAGCGGTTGAATTTACCAAAATGCATTTTGGAATTGAAATGGAAATGCATAATATCACCTGCACACGTTCAGCTATAAATAACCAATGCATCCAGAAAAGATGCCCGTTTTACAAGGAGGAAGTATGAAAAAAATAAATGTAGCCTTTATCTGTGTACATAATTCCTGTCGCAGTCAGATCGCAGAGGCTCTTGGCAAAAAATATCTGTCAGATATCTGTGAATGTTATTCGGCAGGAACCGAAACAAAGCCCAAGATAAATCAGGATGCTGTAAGGCTTATGAAAGAGATCCATGGCATTGATATGGAAAAGGAGCAGTATTCAAAGCTGTTTTCAGATATCCCGAAGGTGGATATTGCAATATCCATGGGATGCAATGTAGTTTGTCCGTATATGCCCGATACTGAGAACTTTAACTGGGGACTTGACGATCCGACAGGACAGAGCGACGAGATCTTCATTGAAACGATAAATGCCATTGAGGAGAATATCCATAAGCTCAGGGAATATATTATCTCAAAATCAGCGGAGTGATGCATCTGAGAAGAATGCTTAGGCGGAATGCAAAACTGAAAATGATCAGGATCCTCTTACTCTTTCGAGTTAGGGGATCAGTTTTCGGGAGTATTTCAAATGCTGAAAATAATCATTTTTTCTTGACCGGCTGATGAAGCTGTGCTAAAATAAGAGTACAGACAACACGTATACCTGAAGGTTAATAAGGTGTTCTTACAGAAGATTCAGAGTACATACCATGATCAGGGAGGAATAAAGTATGAAATGCAGAAAATCCTTTACAGGGCTTATGGCTGCGGTAATTCTATTTTTGCACGCAGTTCCAGTGAATGCTGCCGAAGGGATTGTAAACCTTTATACAGGCGAAGCGTCGGCTGATGCATGGACTTGTCCGGTTACGATTCCGGTCATTGACAGAAGCATCTACACTCAGGGAAATACCATCGCTGTACAGTGCGACACAGATGCAGCACCGTACTTTGTACTGACTTCAAACTGCGGAGGTGAGGCATGGGCGCAAGTTTTACCGGATGATGCAGATGGAGATTGGTACTATTATTCCTATGAAGCAATGTCGGCTGCATTTGGTACAGATTTCTCCCTTCTTGATTACATATCCGTTATGGCAGCAGACGAACCTGTAACGGTATACTCGATTGATATGCTGACGAGCAGTACTGATGATGATCCAGAACAGGATAACGAGGTTCAGCACGAATCCCGTGTAGTGGGATATCTGCCGGATTGGTCATATCAGGCGTATGGGAACCTTGATTTTACAGCGCTTACTCATTTGAATATCGCTTTCTGCAATCCGGATTCAGCTGGAAATCTCTCATGCTGGATACCGGACGGTGAAATGCTGAACATCGTAAACAAGGCGCATAGCTCTGATGTCAAAGTTATGGCTGCACTTGGCGGCGGAGGAGGATGTGACGGATATCTGTCACTGATCGATACACCGGAGGAAATGGCTGACTTCAATGAAAAAATCATGACCTATTGCGAAACATATAACCTGGATGGCATTGATCTTGATATCGAGCTTGGTTACAGTCATGAGATCTGGAAATACTATGCGGACTGGGTATCATCTTTGAGAGTTCTTTGTGATGAGCGTGGCTATGAGATGTCCACAGCAACAGCCCAGTGGGTTGCGGTGAATGTAACGCACGAAACCTTCTCACTTTTTGATTTTGTCAATGTCATGGCATATGACAACGACGCAGATGAGAGTTCTCATGCGGATATGGAGTTCGCCCAAAGCTCACTGCAGTACTTCAATGTGCAGAAAAAAATCCCGAGGGACAAGCTGGTGCTGGGAGTACCTTTTTATGGCAGAGGTTACACTGCCGACGGCGCACTGGACTGGAACTCTTACGTTGCCTTTTCTGAGCTGATAGCAATGGATGCGGCGAATTATGATTCAGATCTGTACGATGGCATTGCCTATAACGGTGCATCCACAATGCGTGAGAAATGTACTCTTGCAAAGGGATACGGAGGCATTATGATATGGGAGCTGTCACAGGATGCGGCAGGAGAGCACTCTTTGCTTTCTCTTATAAAGGATGAAATGACAATAACTGCAATCCGTGGCGATGTCAATGCAGATGGTGAATTTGGCGTAGCTGATGTTGTAATGATGCAGAAATGGCTGCTTGGCGTTCCGGAAGTAACTCTTGTCGATTGGAAGGCAGGGGATATATGTGAGGATGGCAGATTGGATGTATTCGACCTGTGTCTTATTAAGCGTGAATTACTGAATAAATGAATAACACCCCACAAGGCAGCAAGACCAAACCAGTCTGCAAGTCCTGTGGGGTGTTGTTTATACTTTGCCGAAAACAGCGGTGACGCACATGAAATCGTTATCGATCTCTGCGAAGATATCGCCATTCATTCGGCGCATAAGCTGACGGCAGATATAAAGTCCGAGTCCGCAGCCTTTTTCATTAACAGCATTTTCACCTCTCCAGAAGCTTTCAAAAATGTGTGTCAGCTCAGTATCCGCAAGAGTACAGCCGCTGTTTCGCACTGTAACCAGGATGCATCCATCCTCTTCTGAAAAGCATATGCTTATATTTTCTCCGTCGCCGTACTTTACAGCGTTTTCGATAATGTTCTGAAGCACCTCGACGCCTCGGTCGAGATCTCCGTTCAAAAGGCAATCGGAATAGCTTTCTACCGTAAAATTCGTCTTTATAAGTGAAAGCTTTTCGGAGTAATATTGCACAATATCGGCAACAAGCTCTGAAAGATAGAATTCTCCCATATTAACGTCAAGGCAGAGAAAATCCTCGCGCGATGCAGTAATGATCTGCGATACATAGCCCTCAATCTCGTCAGCCTTAGTATTGATATTCTCAGCTATTTCACACTGTTTTTCTCTGCTTTCATAGAGCCTCTTAGACAGAGCCTTGGAGTAGAGTTTTATCGCTGAGATGGGAGTTTTGATATCGTGAGAGAGCGAAAGCAGCAGCATTTTTTTATCCCTTTGCAGATTAAGCTCACGTTCCTTTTGCTGTTCCATATTCTCACGGAGCATATCCACGCCCCATACAAATTTACCGAAAAAGCGGTTTTTAGTTTCCTTTATAGGAGCACTGAGATTACCTTTTGAAAGCTGATACGGAACATCTGAAAGCTGTTCAAATGGCTTGAGGATCTTGAATCTCACGAAAAGGATCACCGCTAATATCATGATCGCCATTATTCCGAGAAAAATATTTACGGATATAATAAAATTGTTCTTGTAGTTATTACTGAAATTAGTGTAATCAAAACGATAAAGTGTTCCATTAATTTCTCTTATGGCATAATCGCTGTCGGAGTGATAGAAATCCTCGCAGTATTCTGTAACTGCCGTAACATACTTGCATCCTGAAACGTCAGGTGAACCGCCGTTTTCCATCGCATTGGCAAGGCGGCTTATCTCTACAAGATAGGGTCTGCCGCTTTCATCTTTATGCGAAAAAAGCATCGTATTAGCAAGGATAAATACAGAAACAATCACCGTAATCGCAGCTGCAAGAATTCTGTTAAATGCTTTCATATTTATAACCAACTCCCCAAACCGTCAGAATACGCTTAGGATTCTTCGGGTCATCCTCTATCTTCTGACGAAGCCATTTGATATGTACGGTAAGGGTCTGCTGTTCAGAAAAGCTGTCGCTGCCCCAGATCTGATTAAAAAGATACTCCTTGCTCAGCGCCTTGCTCTTGTTTTCCATAAACAGCACCAGCAGGTCAAATTCCTTAGCAGTCATATCTATCTGCACATCATTTTTATAAACAGTACGGCTGATCTTGTTTATGTAAATATTTCCGTCTGTAAGCTCATCAACAGCATATCTCCGCTTAAAAATTCCTGCGATCTTAGCGATCATAATGTCGATATCATAAGGTTTTTCGATGTAATCATCCGCTCCGAGGATCAGACCATTAAGCTTATCCTCTTTTTCTGTTTTGGCGCTTACAATGAGGATAGGAGTATTGCTCTCCTCACGGATTTTTTTGCATACAGCAAAGCCATCCATCCCCGGAAGCATAATATCAAGCACGATAAGCCTTGCGCCGTACTTCTCGTACAGCGACAAGGCTTTTTCTCCTGTATCGGCAACAGATACTGTATAATTCTCCGCACGGAGAAAATCACACAATAATCCTGAAAGCTCCCTGTTATCTTCAACAATAAGAATGTCAGTCATAGATTATCCCTCATATTCGCTTCTAAGTATTGAAAAATACAGTCTGCCCACATATTCACCATTCATATAAAAATAATCACGAAGAGTACCTTCATAGGTAAAACCGCATTTTTCAATAACTCTTTTTGAAGGTTTGTTGATAGTTTTCGTACATATCTGAACCTTGTGAAGTCCGATATTATTGAATCCATAGGCAATTACAGCTTTTGTTGCTTCGGTAGCATAGCCTCTGCACTGGAAGTCCGAGCCTATGCAGTATTCGATCTCTGCAAAATGATTTTTGCTGTCAACGAGAAAGTAGGCTATCTGACCAATACATTCATTGGAATTTTTTTCGATTACCGCCCAGCGATAGTAGTCACTTTTTTCATACGAGCCAATGTATTTGTCAAGAAGCTCTTTTACCTCTTCTTTGGTTGTGTATACAGGCTCAGAGTATAATGACTGTATTTTTTCGTCAGCTATCCAGTATTTAAGCATAGCGTCATCATCAGTATATCTGAATCTGCGAAGTATCAGGCGTTCGGTTTCTATGGTATTTGTACCATTGTGTCTAAGCATACTTTTTCCCTCCGTAGATTATATTAAGCACTCACCAACCCATCTCCATAAGCCAGTTATTGAGTGCTCTTTCACGCTCTCTGATCTGGGAATGTGAGGAGTACTTATTTAAATTATACTCTCCTTTTATGTTTCCGTCAACTATATAAAGCACTCTTGTGCATTTTGCAGCAACTTTTACGTCATGAGTTACCAGCATGATAGTCGTGCCGTCGTCATTGAGCTTAGTAAGCTCATTCATAACCTCGTCTGAGGATGTACGGTTGAGTGCGCCAGTCGGTTCATCAGCAAAAATCACCTTCGGATTATTTATCATACTGCGGCATATGCAGGCACGCTGAAGCTGACCGCCGGAAACCTCATTGATGTCATTGTCAGCAATGTCGATTATACCGAGCTTACGCATAAGCGCCTGAGCACGCTGAACAGTTTCTTTGCGTGATTCATTGAGCTTTTGGGACTGTGTTGCAGGGAGAATGATGTTGTCGATCACGGTGAGATTTTTCAGCATATACATCTGCTGGAATATAAATCCCATTTCGTCGAGTCTTAAACTTGCAAGCTCTTTTTCTTTCATTTTTGCAATATTCTTTCCACAAAAATAAGATTCGCCTGCTGTAATACCGTCCATTCCTGAAACGGCATAGAGAAGTGTTGATTTACCTGATCCGGAAGGGCCCATGATTGCTACCATTTCGCCTTCAGAGACGGTGAAATTTACATTTTTCAGAACATTGTTCTGACGCTTGTTAACGATATAAGTTTTGCAGAGGTCTTTTACTTCGAGAATATTCATAATAATTTCCTTTCTTACTCAATGGTTGTAGCCTGTGAAGCCTTGATTTTTTTGGTGTAAAGTGAAGTCAGAACTGAGCTGATCACCGTTACGCAAAGAAGGATTAGAGGATATATTACAAAAACTTCAATAGGATTGATTTTATATTCAACACCAAAAGCTGCACCCATCATTTTAAATATAGGTGTGATAGAGAACTTTGTTACAGGAGTTGAAAGAATAACAGCTATAATTGAAGAGATCAAGCCGATAATTACAAATCTCATAGAGTGCCATTCTACTATTGATGACGTTTTGAAGCCTATCGCCTTGAGAGTTGCAATTTCTCCCTGCTCTTTTGCAATAAAGGAGCGTTCCATAAGAATTGTAACAAGTGCGATAATTATCACAACAAGTGCAAGTGTAAGATACTTTACAGCATCGATTGCTCCTGCTACACCTGTCATTGACTCAACCATTTCGCCTGCGGTCATAACGTTATCTTCGCCGTATATATCTTTCATCTTTTCAATTCTCTGGGAAACAGTTTTTCCGTCAGGATTGTCTGTAAAGTCGACCTGAATAGCAAAGCAGCCCATAACCTGAGAGAAATCCACTTCTGTATCCTGATGAAGTCTTACACCCTCGCCAAGGTTATTCATACTCTGATAGTAACCGGTTACGATGTATTCTCTTTCGCCGAAGCTGTGGGAAATTGTGATCGTATCACCTATTTTGGCATCAAGCTTTTCTGATACCAGAGGAGTTATTGCAACCTCATTTTTATTTTGCGGAGCTGTACCCTCGTGGTACTCATACATATCAGTTGTAGTATTAATACCGTAAAGAGTTATAGACTTAAAGCGCTTATCACCGTGAGAAAGATTATACTTGAATTGGGCTTCTAAAGAACATTCGCAAGGCATATCATTTTCAGCCATTGTATTTTCAATCTCATCGAGTATTTCATCAAATTTTTCACGATCGCCGTTGGTAATAGCTTCCATGAGTTCTGTATTTACAATATAAAAATAAGCATCACTTTTGTGAGTTCCAAAGACAGTGACCAGCTTATCACTGCGGAGGGTGTTAGAAGTGTTCACAAGAACAAGAATGATGATCATACAGAGTGTATAAGTAAAAATCACCGAAAGATAACGTCTTGGAGCGCTGAAAATATCGTTAAGAGCCATAAAGAACGAGGGCTTTCCTCTGGTTTTTGAAAGACTTATGATACTCTTGCTTTTATAACGTTCACCTGTCTGACCATTTCTTATGGCGTCAATAGGAGTGAGTTTTTTTACCTTTGAAGTGCAAAAATAGCAGAAGAGTAATATTATCAGAATTACAGCAGCAGAGCATATAATGTTAGTCAAAAGTGTGTTTTCGCCTTTAATTACAATGGTTTTAGATACATTGTCAAGAAGCATT
>JBGVIW010000147.1:0-4834 GCA_045128995.1 Ruminococcus sp. | reverse complement strand
TCTGTATTATGACGATGTCATCTATCTTGCAAACTCTGAAACCGCTGCGGCGGCTGAGATTATCAAATTTGCAGATATTTATTCAGATGATATCGAGATCAGCTGGACTCACTCGGATTACGGCGACTATATCAGTGCAGTAAACGGTGAGATGGAAGGAGCTTTTGGCGGCTGGGAAGGCTGGCAGTATATGGTGAACGGCGAATCTCCTGCGGTGGGAGTCTCTGCCTGTGAGATCAAAAGCGGTGACGAGATAGTTATCTATTACGGTGATTCGTATGGTGTGGGAATGCAGTATCCCGTGCCAGTTTATGACTATGCCGACGGAACGCTCACCCTAACCAGTCTGGATCTTTCCTATGACGCTGACTGGAATCCTATTGAAACTGAGAATCCCGTAACAGGCGTTAAGATTGAGCTTTACGGCGATGAGACATATATCCTTGAAACTGATGAAAACGGCTGTGCAGATCTTGCAGCAGCCGGAGTTGAGCCGGGTAACTATAAGCTAAGCTATTCAAAGTATGCTGAGAATGGAATTCCGATGATTCTGCGTCCGGATCCGGACTGCATGCTTGAGTATGGTTACATTCTCGGTGATGTTGATAACAGCGGCGGCATTGATGCGCTTGACGCCTCAATGGTACTTACTGCCTATGCCAACACGGCTACAAGCAAGCCCTCAGAGCTTGATGCTGCACAGGAGCTTTCTGCTAACGTATGTGACGATGCAGCTATTGACGCTCTTGACGCTTCTGTGATACTTTCATACTATGCCTATTCAGCAACCGGCGGACAGGCTTCGCTTCACGAATATCTCTCAGCGTCAGCTGAAATGGAGTAATATTATATGATAAGCAGATCAATAAGATCGGCGTGCAGTATATTTATGGCAATCCTCGTGTTTTTCTCGGGGATTGCCTTTGCTGTGTATGCTGATGAGTACGATTCCGCCTCGCTGAGGCGTGATATACTGGAATGCAGGCTTGAATCTGCCGGAGCTTCTGATGCTCAGGAGTTCATCGACGGCTGGATGACCGACAATGCCGGAGACGGAACTGCGGACTGGTATGCATTGTGTCTTGCGAGAGACGGAGAATATGACTTCAGCCGTTATGCGGCTGCACTTGAGCCGATGATAAGCGATCCCGGACTACGTGCTACTGAGCGTCAGCGTATAGCTCTTGCTTACGACGCCGCTGGAGGCACTGGAATAGATATTGGAAATATCGTAGATGAAACGTGGGATCAGCTTGGTGTAATGAGCGAGATATATGCACTAATGCTGATAAATTCGGCTGACGCCGTGAGTACTGCTAATGAAGCTGAGATAGTGCGTTCACTTCTGGAGCGTCAGTTCAGTGACGGCGGATGGGCGCTTGGAGGGCAGTATTCTGACATCGATATCACCGCAATGGCGATACAGGCACTTTCCGCTTATAGGAGCAGTGATGCTGTTTCGCAGAGCATCGACACTGCATTGTCACTTCTTTCGGCAAGACAGCGCTCCGACGGCAGTTATCAGAGCTATGGAACTTCGTGTGCCGAAAGCTGTGCGCAGGTGATAATCGCCCTTGAACAGCTTGGGCTAGATCCTCAGAGCGACGAACGTTTCATCAAGAATGGATACACTGCCGTTGATGCGCTCATGAGCTTCCGCAGTCAATCGGGGGCATTTGCACATATTCCCGGCGGAGCTGACAATGCAATGGCGACGGTTCAGGCGTATGAGGCGTTTACTGCAATGGAATGCTCGGGATTGTATATTCTGAGCGAAAAAACAGTGGAGATCGAGCTTCCTGCGGAGGATGAAGCACCTGAGCCTGAGGTCATGCTGGCAGTAACTACTGCTGTGCCTGAGGTAAATGAACCTCAGCTTCAGACGACAACATCTGCGGCGGCTGTGGATAAGCCGGAAAACATCGTCTCATCAAAACCACTGGCAGAAACAGCAACTGAACAGCCTGAGGCTGAAACTGGAGCAGAGGAGGAAATCCCTGAGGATGAAGAAGCGTCGGCTGATGAACCTGAGGAAGAAGCTGCTGACGAGACAGCTGCTCCGGAAACCGAGACTGAGACTGTCGATGAGGCAGAAGAACTGACTGAAGCTGCCACAACGGTGACTTCTCCGGCTGAAATTACAGCATCCACTTCCTCAGCTGAATCCGCTGAAGCAACTTCTGTCATGACTGCGGAGGAGGTTATGGAAGTCAACCCTGTGACCGATCCGCCGGATAAGCCTGATTCGGGAGATGGATGGAAAACTGTGGCTTATGTAACGATCGGAGTGATTTTTGCAGCGTCAGCGGCATATCCGGCAATCAGAAGGAATTTTTCATGGAAGCGTACCGCTGCGTCAGCGGCAGTATGCCTGACAGCCGCAGGTGCAGTTCATTTTATAAATATCCAGACTCCTGAGGAGTACTACAGCCGTAATCTCGAGGATATCGATGCTGACAGCCTTACGGTAACGCTTTCGGTGAACTGTGCGACGATAGCCGATGAGCTTGGCGGAAAGTATGAAATAATCCCCGAAACGGAGCTTGTGCTTCTCGAGGGAGAGTCGGTGTTCGATATTCTCGAGAGAGTGCTGGCGTATAATAAAGTGACGTTTGATTATGATGGTAATTTTGAAACTGACATATACATCACCGGTATTGATGATATCTACGAGATGGACTACGGCGGTATGTCAGGCTGGATGTATCTTGTAAACGGAGAGAATCCCGATGTCGGCTGCGGAGCATATATCCCTCAGGATGGTGACGTGATCGAATGGAAATACACTCTCGAGATGGGACATGATCTTGGACTGGAGGAATATAAATAATGAAACGATTTCATCCGGTAACGATTCTGATATTCTTCGCAGCAATGATAATCCCCCTGATGGTGACGGAAAATCCTGTGTATACATTAGTCTCGCTCAGCGGAGCGATAATCATTCTGATGATGCTTCGCCGTCCGTCGGAGTGTATGCGTGAGCTGATGGGCTATGCCGTGATCTTCGCAGTGATGGCAGTGCTGAATCCGCTTTTTGTCCATCGGGGAAGCACTCCGCTGTTTTTTCTCAACGGAAGGGCAGTTACGCTTGAAGCCTGCATTTTCGGAGTGTGCAGTTCACTTAGCCTTACGGCGGCGATCATCTGGTGCAGGTCTTTTTCGCTGATAATGACAAGTGAGAAGCTCTTCTGCCTGATAGGCAGGCTCTCTCCGAAGATCTCAGCGATCCTTATGATGATAATGCGCTTCATTCCGGATATGCTCTCTCAGGCAGGGAAGATAAGCTCTCAAAGCCGCATATCCGGAGAATTCCGCACAGATTCGCTTACAGGTCAGGTAAAGCGGATTATGAGTGTATTCTCAGCGCTGGTGACATGGGCGATAGAAAGTGCCGTCCAGACGGCAGATTCTATGAAAGCAAGGGGATTTGAGCTTGGCGGAAGAACATCCTGTTCACATTTTGAATATATGCCTGAGGATATTGCGGCGATCATCCTTAGCGTGATCGCCTGCGCCGGAGCTATGACAGGTGCCGGAGAGATAAGCATAGAATTCTACCCGACGGTGAATGCTGAAGTGAACTGCGGCGTGCTTACAGCAGTATCAGCAGTTTTTGCGGCAGCTTATCTTTTTCCGGCAGCTTTCTCAGCTGTAATAACCACAAAACGCTCACGCTCGATCCGCTCACGGAGGAGATAAAATGAAAATTCTTGAAGTAAAAAACTTTTCGTTCAGATATAAAAATATCAGCCGCAATGTGCTGGAGGATGTGACATTTACAGCCTCCGAGGGCGAGCTTATACTCGTGTGCGGAGCGACAGCCTGCGGAAAGACAACGCTGCTTCGCAGTCTTAAGCCGGAGCTTTCGCTTTACGGCGAAAAAAACGGAGAAATTGCCTTCTGCGGTGAGCCTTACGAGAAGCTTGATGAGAGAACCTCTGCGGCGCAGATAGGCTATGTGACTCAGCGTCCGGAGAATCAGGTGGTTACAGATACGGTGAGAAGCGAGCTGTGCTTCGGCGGCGAGAGCCTCGGTCTGGAGCAGAATATCATCCGCCGTCAGGCGGCAGAATCAGCGGCATATTTCGGACTTGAAAAGCTTCTTGATCAGCGGACATCTGAGCTTTCGGGAGGTCAGCGTCAGCTTCTTAACCTTGCATCGGTGATGGCAGTAAATCCTAAGCTGCTGATCCTCGACGAGCCTACGGCTCAGCTTGACCCGATTGCCGCCGGCGACTTTATCCGCACGCTTTATCGCATTACCCGTGAGCTTGCGGTTACGGTAATAATTGCCGAGCATCGCTTTGAGGAGCTTCTTCCTGTTGCGGACAAGGTTCTTCTGCTGGAAAACGGCAGGGTCAGCGTATTTGATACTCCCCAGAATGCGGCGGAGAAGCTATCTCAGTCGAGCGGAATCAGACCCTCTCTTCCCGCAGGACTTCAGGTTTGCAGCAGCTTTTCGCTTCCTCAGCCTCACCGCTTTCCGCTTACGCTCGGAAAGAGCCGTGAGGCGATATCATCCTGCTTTGATAAAAAAATCACTTCACTCACCCCAGAAAAGCGTCAGCTTTCGGATGATGCGGCGATCGAGCTGAAGAATGTGTTTTTCACCTACGGCGGAGCTGATGTGATCACGAATGCGTCGCTTACGATACAAAAAGGTGAGGTTTTTTCACTTCTCGGCAGCAACGGCAGCGGAAAAAGTACGCTCATCCGTTCGGTTCTTGGACTGATCCGTCCGCAGAAGGGACGGATTGTCTATGGAGATGGCCTGACCCGCAATCAGATCGGCTATCTGCCGCAGCAGACGATCGCGCAGCGCGATTTTCCT
>JBGVIW010000146.1:0-8073 GCA_045128995.1 Ruminococcus sp. | reverse complement strand
CTGACAAGCTTGGCTCCGATGATACAGTCGAGGAGATCCTCAAGCATGGTACGCTTTCAGTAGGCTTTATCGGTCTTGCAGAGACACTCAAGGCTCTTATCGGTGCTCATCACGGCGAAAGTGAAGAGGCTCGTGAGCTTGGAATGGAGATCGTTACTGCAATGAGACAGCGTCTCGATGAGGAGGCTAAGAGAACAGGGCTTAACTTCTCACTTCTCGCAACTCCCGCAGAGGGACTTTCTGGTAGATTTGTCCGCATGGATGCTAAGAAATACGGCATCATCGAGGGTGTAACTGACAGAGATTACTATACAAACTCATTCCACGTTCCGGTTTACTATCCTATCAGCGCATTTGAAAAGGTAAAGATCGAGGCTCCTTATCACGAGCTTACAAATGCTGGTCATATCAGCTATATCGAGCTTGACGGCGATCCGCTTGAGAACCTCGGCGCATTTGAGAAGGTAGTTCGCTGCATGAAGGAGTCGGGAATCGGCTATGGTGCTATCAATCACCCAGTTGACCGTGATCCTGTTTGCGGATACACCGGAATTATCGGCGAGAGCTGCCCGTGCTGCGGAAGACATGAGGAGGATGACGGCGTTGCATTCGACAGGATACGCCGTATTACAGGCTACCTCGTTGGAACAATCGATCGCTTCAATAACGCAAAGCGCTCAGAGGTAACCGACCGAATCAAACATGACGTTTAAGGTGAGCTTATGGAACTTAGAATAGCCGGAACAGCGAATGATTCTATCGTTGATGGACCGGGAATACGCTTTACTGTATTCACTCAAGGCTGTCCGCATCATTGTGGGGGATGCCATAATCCGCAGACACACGATTTCAGCGGCGGTGAGGCTGTTGATACAGATGAGCTTCTTGAAAAGATCAAGGCAAATCCGCTGCTGGACGGAGTTACCTTCAGCGGCGGCGAGCCTTTCTGTCAGGCTCAGGCACTGGCAAGTCTCGGCAGTGAGATCAAAAAGCTGGGACTTGATATCGTGACATACACTGGTTACGATTTTGAAGAGCTTTACGAAAATCGTGATAAAAACGGCTGGGGAGAGCTTCTTGCAGTGACGGATTTTCTCATCGACGGCAGGTTTGAGCTTGCCAAAAAAGACTGGACGTCACGATTCAGAGGCAGCAGCAATCAGCGTTACCTCGACTGTCAGGCTAGCCTTTCCTCCGGAAAATCTGTCGAAACTGAGCCGTAATACCATCATAATATCAGAAAATCCGTCCTGAGTGACGGATTTTTTATTATATCTGCAATTTTATAAGAAGTTTTTGAAAAAATATTGCATAAGTACTTGAAAAAAATTTCAGAATGGTGTAAAATAGTAGTGTACGTTGTTAAGGAATTAACAACAAATATTTTGACTGTAATTTATATGAAAGGATGTCATAACAATGGCAGGTTTAAACAAGGTTACTGTAGAAGATATTAATGTAAAGGGCAAGAAGGTTCTCGTAAGAGTTGACTTCAACGTTCCGCTCAAGGACGGCGTTATCACTAACGACAACAGAATCCAGGCTGCTCTTCCTACAATCAATAAGCTCGTAGAGAACGGCGCTAAGGTTGTTCTCTGCTCACATCTCGGCAAGCCGAAGAATGGTCCCGAGGCTAAGTTCTCACTCGCTCCCGCCGCTGCAAGACTCGCTGAGCTTGTAAACACAAAGGTAGTTTTTGCTGCTGACGATACTGTTGTAGGCGACAACGCTAAGAAGGCTGTAGCTGAGATGGCTGACGGCGAGATCGTTGTTCTCGAGAATACAAGATTCCGTGGTGCTGAGGAGACAAAGAACGGCGAAGACTTCTCTAAGGAGCTTGCTGATCTCGTTGACGGCGAGGCATTCGTTATGGACGCTTTCGGAAGCGCTCACCGTGCTCACGCTTCAACTGCTGGCGTTACAAAGTTCGTTAAGGAAACTGCTGTAGGCTACCTCATGCAGAAGGAGATCCAGTACCTTGGAAACGCTGTTGAGGTTCCTGAGAGACCTTTCGTTGCAATCCTCGGCGGTGCTAAGGTTGCTGACAAGCTCAACGTTATCTCTAACCTCCTCGAGAAGTGCGATACACTTATCATCGGCGGCGGTATGGCATACACATTCATTAAGGCTAAGGGCGGTTCTATCGGTACTTCACTCGTTGACGACGAGAAGCTCGAGTACTGCAAGGAGATGCTCGCTAAGGCTGAGAGCCTCGGCAAGAAGATCCTCCTCCCCATCGACACAGCTATCACTTCTGATTTCCCGAACCCGATCGACGCTGAGATCGAGATCGAGATCTGCGACTCCGATAAGATCCCTGCTGACAAGATGGGTCTTGATATCGGTACAAAGACTCAGGCTCTCTTCGCTGAGGCTGTTAAGTCTGCTAAGACAGTTGTATGGAACGGACCTATGGGCGTATTCGAGAACCCCATCCTTGCTAAGGGTACAATCGCTGTAGCTCAGGCTCTCGCTGAGACAGACGCTACAACAATCATCGGCGGCGGTGACTCTGCTGCAGCTGTAATGCAGCTCGGATTTGCTGATAAGATGAGCCACATCTCTACAGGCGGCGGTGCTTCACTTGAGTACCTCGAGGGTAAGGTTCTTCCCGGCGTAGCAGCTATCGCTGAAAAATAAGCCGTTTAGCAAGCGGTGTCGCAGAATTCCCCACCTGACTGCATTTACAGGCAGAGGCGAGTAAATGCGACCTCCCCCAAGGGAGGTGGGAAGAATTCGTGAAGCTTTGCATACAAAATCAGTAGGGGCGGATAGTAATATTCGCCCTTATTGCGATAATTGAGGTGATAAAATGGATGCAGGAGCATTTTTTGTCAGCCTTCTCATGCTGCTTCTGACTGCGGTTTTTGGAGCCTTTACTGTATGGGCTTCGGTCGGCGCAGTTAAGTCTGCACGGAAGCGTGAGTTGAAAAATCTCGCCGGATTTTCCTTTGCGGGAATTATCGGAGCGGCTTTCTGCCTGTATTTCATTCATAATCTGATAGTTCTGCTGGGTGATGTAGGATTTGACAGCTATCTGGAGAGCCTCCTCGCTGATGAAAACGTCAGAATATCCCTTATTATCGGAATCATTGCCGGACTGATGCTCGGCAAGCTGCTATCTGTGTTCAGAAAGTGGATTAAGAATAAATATCTATGATGAGGGGGAATATAGATATGGAGGATCTGGGGTTTAAAATTTTCGTTGCGGTAATCACAGTTCTGGTAAATGCAACTATTATATATGTGCTATGGCATGTGGTGAGGAGCCTGATGAAAAAACCGCTCAATCTTCCTCCGTCAAAATGGAAGTGGGCTAGGGTTCATGCAGAGGTTATTGACGAGTCATATGATGAGGTTGTAACCGATCCTGATCCTGTATGTTTTCAAGATGTGGCTAACCGCAAAACGGGAAAAAGCCGAAATACTACAGCCAAAGTAGATGTGCTCAAGTTTTACAGAGTGCGTTATACATATGAAAACTGCCGATATGAAGCTAAAATAACAGGCTATACGGTAAAGCGAAATGGTGCTGAGATCTACTGTCGAAAAGATAATCCCAGAATTGCAAAGGAGTATATACCTGTTCCGCCGTGGACAGTGGAAACCTCAATTGCGGCATTGTTTGTTGTGGCAATGTCAATCTTTTTTGAAATTATGGCTTTTATGTAGTATATTTCCTTCAATTCCTATAGACTGAGGAATCCGGAGGATCGGCATAAAATCATCTTAATAAATTTATGTAAGGAGTAATTATAATGAACAAGTCAACAAGAAAAGCAATTATTGCAGGAAACTGGAAAATGAACAAGACAAGACCTGAGGCTAAGGAGCTTCTTGAGGCTATCAAGCCCCTCGTTGCTAACGCTGAGGGCAACGTTGAGGTTATCGCTTGCGTACCTTTCACAAACCTCGAAACAGCTATCAACACAACTGCTGGTTCTAACGTGAAGATCGGCGCTGAGAATGTTCACTTCGAGAAGAGCGGCGCTTTCACAGGTGAGATCTCCGCTGATATGCTCGTTGAGCTTGGCGTTGAGTACGTTGTTATCGGTCACAGCGAGAGAAGACAGTACTTTGGTGAGACTGATGAGACTGTAAACAAGAGAACAGTTGCTGCTCTCAATGCAGGTCTTAAGCCTATCGTTTGTGTTGGTGAGCTTAAGTGGGAGCGTGAGTGCAACATCACTGAAGAGGTTATCGCTCGTCAGATCAAGCTCGACCTCTGGTCACTCACTGCTGAGCAGGTAAAGAACACTGTTATCGCTTACGAGCCTGTATGGGCAATCGGTACAGGTCTTACAGCTACTCCTGATCAGGCTGAGGAGGTTTGCGCATTCATCCGTGCAACTCTTGCTAAGCTCTATGATCAGGCAACTGCTGACGCTGTAACAATCCAGTACGGCGGTTCTATGAACGCTGGCAACGCTGCTGAGCTTCTTGCTAAGCCCAACATCGACGGCGGACTTATCGGCGGTGCTTCACTCAAGGCTGCTGATTTCAACACAATCGTTCAGGCTGCTATCAACGGCTAAAATCATATTTCGGGCGGATATTATCCGCCCGTACATTTGTATAAATATATAATAACATTGAAAGGGTTTAGATTATGGCTAAAAAACCTGTAGCACTTATAATTATGGACGGCTTTGGTTTCAATGCTGATGCTTACGGCAATGCGATCACTGCTGCAAACACACCTAATATCGACAAGTATATGCAGGGTCCTAACACTATCATCGGTGCAAGCGGACTCGATGTAGGTCTCCCCGATGGTCAGATGGGTAACTCTGAGGTTGGTCACACCAATATCGGTGCCGGAAGAATCGTTTATCAGATGCTCGTAAAGATCTCAAAATCCATCAAGGACGGCGATTTCTTCGAGAACAAGGCTCTCGTTGACGCTATGGAGAACTGCAAGAAGAATGGTTCTGCTCTCCACCTCATGGGACTTCTCTCTCCCGGCGGCGTTCACAGCCACATGGAGCATCTCTATGGACTTCTCGAAATGGCTAAGAAGAACGGTCTTGAGAAGGTTTATGTTCACGCTTTCCTCGACGGACGTGACGTTCCTCCGTCATCCGCTGCTGATTATATGGCAGAGGCTGTTGCTGAGATCAATAAGATCGGCGTAGGCTCAGTTGCAACTATCGCCGGACGTTTCTATGCAATGGACAGAGACAATGCTTGGGACAGAGTTGAAAAGGCTTACAAGGCACTCGTTCTCGGCGAAGGCGTAAAGGAATCTGATCCTGTTCAGGCAATCAAGAATTCCTATGCTAACGAAGTAACCGACGAGTTCATGCTCCCGACTGTTGTTGATGAGAATGGAAAGATTAAGGAGAACGACAGCGTTGTATTCTTCAACTTCCGTCCTGACCGTGCAAGACAGATCACAAGATCTTTTGTTGATCCTGAGTTCGCAGGCTTCGAGAGAGCTTATTTCCCTGTTCATTTTGTGTGCATGGCTCAGTATGATGCAGCAATGCCGAATGTTTCTGTAGCATTCCCACCTGAGCAGCTTACAATGACTCTCGGTGAGTATCTTGCAAAATCAGGTAAAACTCAGCTCAGAATCGCTGAAACTCAGAAATATGCTCACGTTACATTCTTCTTCAATGGTGGAGAGGAAATGCAGTTCGACGGCGAGGACAGAATCCTCATCAAGTCTCCTGATGTTGAGACATTCGATATGAAGCCTGAGATGAGCGCATTTGAGGTTACTGACGCTGTTGTTGAGGCTATTGAGTCCGACAAGTACGACGTAATCATTCTCAACTACGCTAACTGCGATATGGTTGGTCACACTGGAATCTTTGACGCTGCAAAAACTGCTGTTGAGGCAGTTGACACCTGCGTAGGCAGAATGGTTGACGCTATTCTGGCAAAGGGCGGTGCAGCTCTTATCACTGCTGACCACGGTAATGCTGACAAGATGTACGAGCCTGACGGCAGTGCGTTCACAGCTCACACAACAAATCCTGTACCGTTTATAGTTGTAGGTCAGGACTGCGAGCTTCGTGAGGGCGGAGTGCTTGCTGATATTGCGCCGACTATCCTCAAGCTCCTTGAGCTTCCTCAGCCTGCTGAGATGACTGGAAAGTCACTTATCAAGTAATTATAATGAGTATTTAAATGTAGCCGTATCATTAAGATACGGCTATATTTGCGGATTTTTATAATAAGAGGTGAAGAATATGTGGGACGGTAAAAATAAAGCACTGACATTCAGCTATGATGACGGGATTACGCAGGATAAACGTCTCGTTGAGCTTTTCAATAAGTATGGCATGAAATGTACATTCAATCTCAACAGCGGTATCATGAACGAAAAAGGCAGCTTCAGGATAGGCGAGATTCCGATAACTAGAATGACTCCTGACGGTCTTGCTGAGCTTTATAAGGGGCATGAGATCGCAGTCCATACGCTGACTCATCCGAATCTGCTGGAGCTTGATGATGAAGCGGTGCAGAAAGAAATAGCAGGGGACAAGGATGCTCTTGAGAAAATTTTCGGAACAGAGATCACAGGAATGGCATATCCTTACGGTACATTTGATAAGCGTATTATTCGTATTGCCCGTGAATGCGGCATTAAATATTCACGAACAGTTATGGATGCTCCTGATTTCAGCGTACAGGCGGAGCTGATGGAGCTGAAGGCTACCTGCCATCATAAAAATTCCAGACTCTGGGAGCTTTTCGATGCATTTCTTGCGTATGAAGGCGATGCTCCGGCAATTTTCTGCCTATGGGGACACAGCTACGAGTTTGATGTTGATGGTAACTGGGAACTTATCGAGGAATTCTGCCGCAGAGCTTCTTGCAGCAAAGATGTTTTCTTCGGGACTAACAGTGAGGTTTATCTTAACAATCTGAAGTGAAAAACGGCTTTCATGTGTATAAATTCCATATTTATCGGTCGATTATCGTTGACAAATTTGTGGAAATGTATTATAATGTAATCAGATTAAACAAGGAGTGGAGTTTATGAACCTTAAAAAAATAATTGCCTTGCTTGCGGCAGTATCTGTCCTCTCATCTGGTACTGCCTGCGGAAGCTACGGTAAGGGAGAAAAGCCGAAGTTCAGTGATGCTGATGCAGAGTTTGAATATGACGACGATCAGTACGACGATACCGAAGATGAGCGTAAAGATGATGAATATAATTATGCCGAGGATGACGCTGATCCTAACGAGGTTCAGGAAGTTGATCCTGATGAATATGAGGTTGAGACTGTTCCTGTTGATCCTCCTGAGCCGGAAACTCCTGAGGTTGTTACTGAGCCTGTATATCAGACAGAAGCCAATCATCAGGAAACTCCAGAGCAGAAAGCAACTGCCGCTGTACCTCCAACTGAACCACCAAAGCCAGACGTTTCTCAGGGAGCTGTGCCGCCGGTCTTTACTTCATTCAGCTCCAGCAGCAATCTTGCCGATGTAACTACCTCAGCCGGAAGCTATTCGTATAAGCCGGATTATGCCTTTGATGGAAATCTCAGCAGCTGCTGGTGCGAGGGTGCATCAGGAAGCGGTGAGGGAGAATATATCCTCGCATCAGCAAATGGTCTCCAGCACGTTTCACAGCTGAATATTTATAACGGTCTCTGCGAGAATGCTGATCTTTTCGGTAAGAATAACCGTATCAAGGATTGCATTCTTGAATTCTCAAACGGAACGTCATACACCGTTACTCTCAATGGGGATTACAATGCTCAGCCGTGTGCTGTAGTCCTTCCGGAGGCTGTTGATACAGAATGTGTCAAGCTGACAATAATGAGCGTGTATAATGGCTCAAAGTACGATGATACGTGCATAAGTGAAATAATTATAAATTAAAGACCGGGTGATTTTTATGGGGATGAAAAAATATATATTGATATCACTTCTTACTTCAGCACTTTTGGTTTCGTCTACAGGATGCAGCTTTGGTTCTGATAAGCAGGCTTTTGGTTCTGGGGATTCCGATAAAAACTTTGAATATGATGACGACGCAAGAGATGATGATGACCGCTACGAGGATCACGAAGAGGATGAAGAGTCACGTGCAGAGATAAGAGATGATGCTGAGAG
>JBGVIW010000145.1:0-2420 GCA_045128995.1 Ruminococcus sp. | reverse complement strand
ATCTCAGCCTTTCAAGATCGTCAGGTACGCTGTCCGGCGGTGAAAGCCAGAGAATCAGGCTTGCTACACAAATCGGTTCTTCTCTTATGGGTGTTCTCTATATTCTTGACGAGCCTAGCATCGGTCTGCATCAGAGAGATAATGACAAGCTTATTGCAACTCTGAAAAGACTGAGAGATCTGGGGAATACACTGATCGTAGTTGAGCATGATGATGATACAATGCTGGCAGCTGATTATATCGTTGATATTGGCCCCGGAGCTGGTGTAAATGGCGGAAATATCGTCTTTGCCGGCAGCGTGGACAAGCTTCTTAAATGCAAAAACTCTGTCACTGGACAGTATCTCAGCGGAAAAATGAAAATCGAAGTGCCAAGAAAACGCCGCAGCGGCAATGGAGAATATCTTGTTGTCAAAGGTGCACAGGAGCATAATCTTAAAAATATTGATGTTGAAATACCGCTTGGAAAATTCATATGTGTTACCGGAGTCTCAGGCTCCGGAAAATCATCGCTTGTCAATGAGATCGTGTATAAGCATCTCGCCTGCAAGCTCAATCGTGCACGCATTAGATGCGGGCATTTCGGCTCGATGGAAGGCATCTCAAATCTTGATAAGGTAATTAATATCGACCAGTCCCCTATCGGCAGAACTCCTCGTTCCAATCCTGCGACTTATACCGGCGTATTTACTGATATACGTGAGCTTTTTTCAAAAACTGCCGACGCCAAAGCTAAGGGCTATTCCAGCGGGAGATTTTCTTTCAATGTAAAAGGCGGAAGATGCGAGTCCTGTGAAGGTGACGGAATCATTAAAATCGAGATGCACTTTCTGCCTGATATATATGTTCCATGTGAAGTCTGCAAAGGTAAACGATATAATCGTGAGACTCTTGATGTTCATTATAAAGGCAAGTCGATTTATGACGTACTCGAAATGACTGTCGATGAGGGAGTTGAGTTCTTTGAACACATCCCTAAAATTGCACGAAAGCTCAAAACTCTTCAGGAAGTTGGTCTGGGATATATCAAGATCGGACAGCCTGCAACTACACTATCCGGCGGTGAAGCTCAGCGTGTGAAGCTCTCAACAGAGCTTTCAAAGCGTGCTACGGGAAAGACTATATATATTCTCGACGAACCTACTACAGGTCTGCATACTGCTGATGTGCATAAGCTTATTGATGTGCTCCACAGGCTTACAGACAGCGGAAATACGGTTCTTGTAATCGAACACAACCTCAATGTCATTAAGGTTGCTGACCATATTATTGATTTGGGTCCCGAAGGCGGAGACGGAGGTGGAACTATCGTAGCGCAGGGTACTCCGGAAGAAGTTGCCCAGTGTGAAGCTTCATATACTGGAAAATACCTGAAGCCGTATCTTGAATAAAAAATCAGCCTGAGGATATTCCTCAGGCTGTTTCAAAAGCTTATTCTTCAAGTAATTTATCTGTTGCTTCAGTGACAGGATAGTTTATGTGTTCGCTGAATGCATTGTAAATTGCTGGGTATTTTTGTTTTATGCGTATTGGCTTCATATTTGAATCAGTAAAGCAGTGTGAAGAATGCCCCTCAGCGGATAATTCGCCGGTTTTTCTGCTCACTATTTTATAGTCAATACTGAATCTGACTCCGTTGAACATCGTAATCACCGGGTATACTGCAAATGGCTCATCAAAAACAAGAGGACGAATATATCTGCACGATGCCTCCAGTACCGGCACAAGCAATCCCTGAGCTTCTATTTCACGAAAAGGAAGCCCAACCTGCTCCAGAAAGCTGACTCTCGATTCTTCGAGGATCCTGATATAATTAGAGTGATGCATAATTCCCATTTTGTCAGTTTCGTAGTAATACACATTTCGTTCATAAGGGATGATTTTTTTCATTTTTTCTCTTCCTTTCTTTGGTAAAACATGATATAATATCAATTATAACATAAAATTTCTTCTTTTTCCAGTTCTGAGGTGATAATTTTGATATTTAAAAAAATCTTAGGAAAAATATTCAGCCGTAATTTTGTATTTATCGTATTGCTGCTGACTCAAATAGGATTTTTTATTTTTTCCGTGAACTATTTGCGTGAACAATTTTATTTCATGTATCTTTTCCTGATACTCCTTGATGTTTTTCTTGTTTTTTTCATTATGAACAAGGCGGACAATCCTTCATATAAACTATCGTGGATTATTGCTATAAGCGTTGTTCCACTATTCGGAGGACTTGCCTACCTTTTTATTAAGGCTTCACAGCGTGTTCCGAAATGGATCAACAAGCTTTATCACCAGCACGCTAAAGAATACATGATCCAGAATAACGATATACTCGATCAGCTCGAAAAACATTCACGTACGGATGCGAACCTTGCAAAGTATATTATCAAATATGGCCCTTATCCTGTTTACCGTCATTCTACTAC
>JBGVIW010000144.1:0-13982 GCA_045128995.1 Ruminococcus sp. | reverse complement strand
AGCACTACTACATCCACAAGCTCGTCAACTTCTTCAGATGACGTGACCGACACTTCTACTACAACTACAACCTCTACAACAACTTCCACAACTACAAGTACTACGACAACAACTACAACAACAACCACCACAACTACAACTGTTCTTGCTCAGGTAAGAATCTCCAAGCAGGACGTTTACGGTGCAGAGCTTCCGGGCGCAACGCTCAAGCTCACAGGTATCGGAATGGACGGCTATGCAGTTGAATTCCAGGCAGGTTCAGTAGCAGTCGGCGAAGGCGGTCAGCTTGTGACAGATTCAGGCTATGAGCTTACATGGATCTCCGGCAGCACATCTGCACAGATCACAAACCTCGTTGACGGTAACTACACTCTCCACGAGGATGCAGCTCCCGAGGGATATCTCGTAGCAACTGACATCAATTTCGTAATCAGAAATGGTCAGATCGTAACGATCGACGGCGCAGTTGTTGAGACAGGTACAGACCTCATCGTGATGATCGATCAGGCAGCACCTGTGGTCAGCTCAAGCACAACAGTCGGCCCCGATGTTGTTACTGTAACATCAACAACAACAACAAAGAACGGCGGCATCATCGATGGCGATACAGTAACTGTCACATCAACAACAACATCCAACGATGTCATTATCACTTCAGAAACATCTACAACCACAACAACTACTACTACAACTACAACATCCACTACTACATCTACTACTACAACTACTACAACCACCACAACTACAAAGGCAACAACTACAACTGCTAAGGCTACGACCACAAAGCCTGCGGATACAACAACTGTAGCTACTACAACTACGACCGCAACAGGCGAGACTGGTACGACAACCGCTAAGTCGACGACAGTGACAACTGCCAAGACGACGGTTACAACGAAGACTACGACCAAGAAGAAGACCTCATCGAGCAAGAATGACTCACCAAAGACTGGTGTAGCTGGCCCGATAGCTTCAATTGCTGTTCTCTTCACTGCTCTTACAGCTGCATTTGTTGCACGCAAGAAAAATAACGAAGACGAGGAGTAATCCTCTGAGTTAATCAAAAACCGCACCCGATAAGGGTAAAGTTCTTACAGAAGTTTTACGTATAGTTATTGAGGGAGACCCTTTTGAAAAAGGGTCCTCCCTCAAACTCCCTCCCTAAAACTTTAGTATTTAATTTCAGCCCCATAGGGTGCATATCAAGAGAAAAAATGGAACTTCTCAATAAAATGGTATCCACCCTATGGGGCTGAAATTAGTATAAAAGTCTTTGGAAGGGGGCTCGGGGTGACTCCCTGCGGGGCAGGGAGATGTCAGCGAAGCTGACAGAGGGTACGGGTGCCTGTTAGGCAGAACCTTTCCTCAGAAAGGTTTCCCCCGATAGCTATATATAAACTTCTATAAGGTCATTACTCTTAAAGGGTGCGAGCAAAAAGGGCGGACAAAAAGTCCGCCCTTAGTTTTTGATTATTTGTACTGGCAGGAGAAATCGGTGAACTCGCCGGAGCATCCGGAAGACAGAGCATAAAGCCCGATGATCACGCCAGTAAAGCCTCCGGCGACCTCGGAGGATAGATAGCGAGACTGAGCGCTGCCGAGCTTGATCTCGCCTGAACCGTCGCTGACGAAGAAGCTGTAGCAGAAATTATCAGCCCTGACGATGAGCCTGCACTGCGGAGAAGTGAGCTTCACGCAGTTCTGGATGTGCTTGATGTCGCCGATATTGAGCTTCAGCACAGCCTCAGCGCCGCATTCACCGTCGACTACAGCGATATCATAGTGATGCTGCTCGTCCATATAGAGAGTAATACCAGCCTCGCCGCCGTTTGCGGAGACATTACAGCTGATCTCCGCACAGAAATCCTTCTGGCGGATGCCGATGAAGGTAGGCGAATCCGCCTGATCGAGAGTGATATCAGTTCCGGTGAGCTTGACTGAGCTGTCCGAGAGGGAGTAATTCTCCTCGCGGGGATGCCTGAGGCGGCACCAGTCGAGGTTCCAGTCGGTATTTTCAAACGTCTCGAGCATCTTACGCTCCTGAGCAAAATCGCCGGAGATCTCATATGAAAGCTCGGTAGTGCCGTTATTTCCGGCAGTAAACCAGCCGTCGTCGCCGAAGGTAACAGGAGTCATGAAAACCTCTCTGCCGAGGTGATGATAGGGCGACCAGTCTCCAGCCTGACGGAAGCCGAGGTGGATAATAAACCACTCGCCGTTCTGATTCTGGACGAGATCGCCATGCCCCATACCCTGAAGCATCTGACCGCCGAGGTTACGGTTGGTAAGCACGGGATTTTTGGGATAGCCGACGAACTCGCCCCAGATGGAGCTGCTGCGGGCGTAGGTGATCATGTGCCCGAACTCAGTACCGCCCTCGGCAGCCATGAGATAATACTCGCCGCCGATCTTGTACATATGGGGACTCTCGAGGAATCGACCGCCGGAGCCTTTCCAGATAACACGGCTTTGGGAGAGCTTCTCACCGGTTTCGATGTTTATCTCGCACTGAACAGCGCCTCCGCAGCCATTATCATCAGTACCATTGCTGAGGAAATAAGTCTTGCCGTCCTCGAAATAGAGCGACGGGTCGATGCCATCCTGAGCAACAAAAACAGGTTCTGACCACTCGCTATAGATATCATCCGTCCAGACATAGAAATTCTGATGAGTAGTAGCATTTGTTGTCACGACATAGAATCTGCCGTTATTATAGCGGATAGTGGCGGCAAAAACTCCGCCTGAGCTTTGGACATCCCGTAGCTGCACCTGACTTTTACGTGTAAAGCAGTGACCGATCTGCTTCCAGTTCACGAGGTCGCAGCTCTCGAAGAGCGGCACGCCTGGGAAGTACTGAAAAGAGCTGCAAACCATATAATACTTCCCCTCAGCGAAGCAAACGCTCGGGTCGGGATAAAATCCCTTAACGATCGGGTTAAAATACTTCATAAAAAACTCCTTTATTAGAATACCCCGTGAGAAGATCACGGGGTATTTATGATTATTATAAGAATGATTCAGGAAGCTCGTCGAGAAGCTGAGCGATAGACTTCTGAACAGCGAGAGCGTCCATATTTCCTATGCCGTCGCCACGCTGATAAACGTCTGCGTTATTCAGTCCCTGATCAGTGAGCGTACCGCCGGGAGTTGTGAGATGAACCATTATCGCAACAACGTCAGCGATCTCAACCTCATCGTTGCAGTCAGCGTCACCATAGAGAACATCGCCCTCGATGGTAGTCGGCTCTGTAGTGGGATCTGTTGCAGGATCTGTAGTTGGAGCAGTAGTCGGAGCAGTGGTAGGTGCAGTAGTCGGCTCATCAGTATCAGTTGAGAGCTTACCGTAAACGATACCGCATCCAACGGTTGACATATACATAGTACCGAACTCATTCATATCGCCGACGATGAAGTTACCGTTACCAGTACCGCCGTAGAGCTTGTCAGTATTGATGCAAACCCATGTAGCACCGCCGTCAGTTGAGCGATAGATACCCTCGGGATCAGTCTCAGCAGGCTTACCGTACATAAAGAGCGTATTCACGCCGCCCTCCTTCTCAGGAGCGCCGTAACCAACAGTCTTACAGTAGTGAACGCTGTCGAGCTTTTCGATAGAAGCCTTGCCGTCAGTGATAGTAGCGTGGTACATACCATACCAGCCGCCGCCGAGGATGATCTCACCCTCGCTGAGGTAAGCAATTCTGCCTGCGCTGTCGCACTGGTCGAACATACAAACATCAGTAGAAGTAAAAGTAGCGCCATAGTCTGTGCTGACGCAGAACTTATACTGAGCGTCCTCGGCAGTAGGAGCATCCTTTGAGTAGAACCAAGATTCATTATAGTAGGTAGCATAAGCATAAACAACATTCGGCTGCTCAGGCTCTACGAACATATAAGTAGTCTTTGAGCCGTAAGCATTTGGGATACCGGAGCATGAATTCCAAGTTGCGCCCCAGTCATCTGAGTAGGAAACAGCAGTACTCTTATCGCCGTTGCTCTGGAACACACGGTAAGAGCCGTCCTCGAGCTGAGTGATAGCAGCCTTTCCGCCGTATGAGCACTTCATAGGAACCCAAGTATCGCCGCCGTCGAGAGTATAGAATCCAGAGCCTTTATCGTTCTGTTTTTCAGCGATACGAACCATAACATCGGAATTCTGCGGGCAGTAAGCGATAGCGCCGGTTGATCCGATGTTGGGATAATGCTGGAGACCTACCTCATCGACATTAACGTGCTTGAAGCCGTCGTAGTCACCGATAACGGAGTATTCATCGCCGCCGGGAACGCTTACGAAGTCGAGAGCAACGACCTCCTCGATACCATCGGGATGGAAGTAATACTGCGGAAGCTCGCTCCAGATATTATCGCTTGCGAAAACGCCGTTACCTGAAGTAACGAGGATTCTGTCGCTGTTTCTGGGATCGATAACGAGTGCGCCGCACCAGTGGATAGCCTTATTTCTGATCCAAGCATAGCCTGAATCCTGAATATAGTCAGCCTGAAGCGGGCCATTCCAGTACTTAGCCTGACCGGGAACGAGAGGCTCCCAGGTTTCGCCGCCGTCGAATGAGCGATAGATCCAGTCGCCGTAGCAGACAAGCTCATTAGCCCAGTCGTCCTTATCATACATCTGACCGCTCCACAGACCGCAGGTAGTAGCGATGAGAGTATTTGAGTCATCAGGAAGGCTCACACAAGCGCCGAAGCTGTTGCCTGTAGGAGAAATATCAGTAACAGTGCCGGTTTTTGTATCATATCTGAAGATACCGCCGCCGGTACCGTTGAACTGAAGACCGCCGACGTAGTTGATGAGGAGATTTCCGTCAGCATCCTTGTTGATTCTTGAGGGGAAAGCGGTAGTAGGAAGCTCATCGCTGAGCGGCTCCCAGTTATCCTTGCCAACATCAGCAACGTAAACGTTAGCGCCGATGGTATTATCAGAAACGCCGACATAGACCTTACCGTCCTGAATAGCGATAGTAGCGATACCGTTACAGT
Source organism: Ruminococcus sp. (assembly GCA_045128995.1). Lineage (GTDB taxonomy): Bacteria > Bacillota > Clostridia > Oscillospirales > Ruminococcaceae > Ruminococcus. Next base: position 8,984 of record JBGVIW010000144.1, on the reverse strand, counting down.
TAGCATAATCGCTGCCGACAGTAGTTTTCTCAATAGTCTCAGTCCATGTAGGCCACTTTACCTCATTAGTAAAGAGACCGAGTTCATTGAAGCTGTCGACATAAGCCCAAGTTTCGCCGCCGTCGGAACTCATTATAAGACCGTCGGTATCGCCGCCGCAGTAGATGATATCCGAGTTATCGGGATCAACAGCGATAGCCTCACCGCACTGACGACCGTAACCGTTTCCGTGAACCTTGATAAGGTCAGTAACATCGTGATTTTCCCATGTCTTACCGCCATCAGTTGACTTGAAGATAGCAGTTCTCTCTGCGCTGAAGTAAGCGCATCCGCAGAGCATATAGACAGTATTATCATCGTTGGGGTCGATACATATAGCATCAACGCTGAGGTATCCCTTATCGGACTCGTTGATGAACGCCATAAGCTGTTCCCACTGCATTTTTTCGTAGTTGTACTTATAAGCACCTCCAACGTCGGTACGAGCGTACATTACCTCATCACCAGTAACGATGCCGGATACGAAGCCGCCGCCGCCTATTTTAACAGCGCCCCAATCCATGTTCACTGACTCAGCGGCAGCCGTGTAGTCCACATTCACAGAATCTGAAGCCGCAGCAACAGCAGAAAGTGAAATACAGAGAGCAGCTGCGCCGGCAGCCAGTCTTTTTAAAGATTTCATTTGCAAAACTCCTTTTCTATTTTTAAATTTGCATTTTATAAGGAAAAATGCGTAATCCCTCCACCCTATATATTAGCATATTTTGAAATCGGTGTCAATAAAATCTGAAAAATCCGGAATATTTTGTAAGTGTTTTCTAACGAGGTTAAATGCAGGATAGGTTTTATGGGACAAATTGTGCAGGATGAATAAAAATTAGAAAAAATGAAAAAATCTGTTGCGAAACGGAAAGTGTTGTATTATAATAAGAAACGGCGCATTTGCGTACATTTTTGGAGAAACCAGGTGTATTTGTGTTTGTAAAAAAATATTTCAGCGACTTAAGAAACGAATTCAGAGGTTATAACGGAAAATCACTTTCCAAGGATCTCATGGCTGGACTGACCGTAGCAGCGGTAGCACTTCCGCTGGCACTGGCGTTCGGCGTAAGCTCAGGAGCGGACGCTGCGGCAGGACTTGTTACAGCGATCTTCGCAGGAATCTTCATCGGAGTATTCTCCGGAGCATCCTACCAGATCTCAGGCCCGACCGGTGCGATGTCAGCAATACTTCTCACACTTTCAGTGAAGTTCGGCATCCAGGGCGTACTCATGGCAGGCTTCCTCTCAGGCGTAATACTGCTTCTCGCAGCGATATTCAAGATTGGAAAGCTCGTATCCTACATACCAGCGCCCGTAATAACGGGATTCACATCGGGAATTGCGATCATCATCGCCCTTGGTCAGATCGACAACTTCTTCGGTACACATTCCGAAGGCGGCGATGCGATCGAGAAGCTCATCTCCTACGGAGAGCTTGGCTTCTCGCCGAACTGGACAGCAGTAATGTTCGGAGCGATCGTAGTAGCGATCATGCTTCTCTACCCGAAAAAGCTCCAGCAGTACATCCCGTCCTCACTTGCATCTATAGTAATAGTACTCATCATCAACATGATCATGTTCCCAGATGCCGAAACAGCAAAGGCAGCCGAGGTAGGTTCTATCCCGAGAAGCCTTATCACCGATCAGGCGCTTATCGTGAACGGCTTTGACTTCTCGAACATCAAGAGCCTCATCACTCCGGCAATATCCATCGCTGCACTCGGCATGATCGAGAGTCTCCTCTGCGGAGCAAGCGCAGGAAAGATGAAGAACGAAAAGATCGACGCCGGAAGAGAGCTTGCCGCACAGGGAATCGGAAATATGCTCATCCCGCTTTTCGGAGGAGTACCTGCAACCGCAGCTATCGCACGTACATCCGTAGCGATCAAGTCGGGCGGACAGACACGTCTCGTCAGCGTATTCCATTCAGTTACACTCATCCTCTCGATGTTCCTCCTCGGCGGAGTAATGTCAAGAATCCCGCTTTCAGCGCTCGCAGGCGTACTCATGGTAACAGCATGGCGCATGAACGAGTGGGAATCCATCAAGCAGATCTTCGGAAAGAAGCTCAAGGAATCACGCCTTCAGTTTATCGTAACAATGGTTGCAACAGTAGTCTTTGACCTGACTATAGCAATCGTAGCCGGCGTAGTAGTAGCAATGCTGGTATTCATCCTCAAGAGCAGCAAGCTTGACGTTGCAGTAAGCAAGGTCGATGCCGAAAAGCTCAGCGACAAGGGAATCTCGGGCGATCTCAGAGGCACAAGAGTAATCTACCTCACAGGCCCGCTTTTCTTCGGAACACAGGAGCTTCTCACGAATAAGATCAGCGAGCTTGATAATTATTCTGACCTCGTAGTATCGATGCGAGGCGTACCAAACATCGACGACAGCGCCATCAACGAGCTGGATTCGATCTTTGCAGAGCTTAAAGGCAAGGGAATAAATATGGTATTCACCGGCGTATGCCCGACAGTTATGGGAAAAATGCAGCAGGCAGGCTTTACAGAAAGAGTCGGCGAAGAGCATTTCTACTGGGATGCCGTTCAGGCTTTCAAGGGCATCGAAGATTCCAAGTCCGCTTTAACTGCAAAATAATAAAAGAGCAAACTATTACAGTAATGCTCCTATAGGAACTTTTATGCGTATTTATCGGTGGAAACCTTTCTGAAGAAAGGTTCTCCCCCGAGCCCCCTTCCAAAGACTTTTATACTAATTTCAGCCCCATAGGGTGCATATCATCATTTTATTGAGAAGTTTTCTTTTCTCTAGATATGCACCCTATGGGGCTGAAATTAAATACGAAAGTTTTAGGAAAGGAGTTTGAGGAAGAACCCTTTTTCAAAAGGGTTTTCCTCAATAATACACGTATAATCTCCTATAGGAGCATTATTGCAATAGATTGCTCAAAAATTAGGCATTATCTAGCGCCTTTGCCTTTAAGGACGGCGCCGATAGTTTTAAAGACGAGGCTGATATCCATACGGAGGCTGCGATTTTTTATGTATTTTACATCGGACTCGACCCATTTATCGAACTCCATATCGCTTCTTCCCTCGACCTGACAGATACAAGAAAGGCCGCCCTTAACGAGGAGTCTGTCCATCTGTTCAGGAGTATAGAGAACGACCTCTCTAGGAAGAGGCGGACGAGGGCCGATGATAGACATATCGCCCTTGAGGATATTCCAGAGCTGCGGAAGCTCATCGATAGAAGTTTTTCTGATAAAGCCGCCGATCTTAGTGATACGAGGATCATTTTCGCTCTTGAAGGCGAGACCATCGGACTGATTTTCCTTCTGGACCTCAGCGAATTTCGCCTCAGCGTCGACGCACATAGATCTGAACTTATACATTTTAAAGGGCTTACCCTTTTCAGTAAGTCTGACCTGCGAGAAGAACGGATTACCGTGGTCGTCGATATAGATCGCAAGAGCGACAGCTCCCATCGGGATCAGCAGTACGAGAAGAGCGCCAGCGGAGAGTACAATATCGAAGGTTCTTTTAAGAGCCTTATAGATCCTGCCTCCGGCGGGAGTGATCTTACTGTATTTAAGAGTTTCACGCACGCCGCTGCAAAGCAGATTAAGCGCACGCTCGTCAAAGTTGAGAATAGGATAAGAGGTAACTCCCTCTTTATTTTCCTTAAGTGATTTCAGAGCAACCTCGTTGACAGTTTTTTCTGTTTTGCTCATGGATGTAGTGGTGGTGTCATTTTTAAAAGCAGTGCCGGTTTCAGCCATAAAATCCCTCCTCATAAATAATGAGATATTACATTATAACATATTTTAAATAAAAAGTCAAATTTTCTGTATTTTTATTAACATCATCAGTGAAAAACTACTTAGCGATAAATTCAGGGAAAGAGAGCGAGCCGTTAGTAGCGGTATAGGCGTAATATGACAGAACCTCAGAAGCATCGAGAGCATCTACAGCGCCGTCGGAATTGACATCAGCAGCAGTGATCTGTTCCTGAACAAGCCCCGAGTCCTTGCCTGTAGCTGTATTAGCGTAAGCGGTAAGGATCATAGAAGCGTCGAGCGCATTGATATTTCCGTCAGCATCGACATCGCCGAGGCTGTAGCTTAGCTTACGGAACTGAGCGAAGAAGTCAGCGAGCACAGAATCCTTAATGGAGCAGGTCTCTCTGCTGTAGTGTAGGTCAGTGACATCCCAAAGCACCGGACACATATTCCGCTTCAGAGCAGCCTCAGCCGTATATGAGATAAAGTTTCTTACGGAAGCGATCTCTTTATTTTTAGTCGGGCATCCGTACTCGCCGATGATAACGGGGATATCGTTATTTACAAAGGTTTTCTGGAGCTTATTCATATAGCCGTTGAGGACTCTTACATCTGAGGTATCACCCCAAGTTGACTCACATTTTCCCCAGCTTACGTCCTCCTCGAGCAGGCAGAAGGTAGCGGGCGTATAGTAATGCACCGAAACAGCGCAGCGGTTCATGGGATCATCCGGCATCACAAAACGAGCGTCGCAGGTTTTATCGACATCGGTAGCATAACCAGCGATAAGGAGATGGCGCTCATCGTTATTTCCGCCGGAGTCACGCACGAGGTCGACGAAGGTCTGGTTGATCTCATTGAGGAGCGCATAAGCGTCATCGAGAGCGATATCGTCCCAGTGTCCCTCCTCGTTGAGGGATTCAAACATGAGGTAATCGTCATATCCGGCGAATTCTTCAGTAAGCTGATCCCAGATACGAGTATATTTCTTCATGCATTCAGTCTTATCGGTGGAGAAATTCTCCCACCAGCCGCCATCCCAGTGGATATTGAGGATGACATACATATCAGCGTCGAGCGCCCAGTCAACGATCTCACGTGTTCTTGCGAGATAGTTGGGATTGATGGTATAGTCAGCGGACATCATATTTGACCACGCAACAGGAACTCTCAGCACACCGAATCCGGCGTCAGCGTAGCCTTTTATCATGTCCTCAGTAATAACAGGGCTTCCCCACGCAGTTTCATACGCCTCGACCTTGCCGCCGCCCCACTGATCGATCCAGCTTCCGCAGGACTCGAGCGTATTTCCGAGGTTGATGCCCACGCCCATATCCTTAACAAGCTCCATAGTAGTGATATCACGCATTTCAGGCTGAGAATCAGCCGCATAAGCCGGAGCTGCGGTAAAGCACAACGCAGCAGCAGAGCAGAATCCGGCGATCAATTTTTTTACCAAAAAAATTCCTCCTCAAGGAGCAGACCGCAGTTAACGTCCGGCGGCCATGCATAAAAATCTATTTATAGAGCAATTATACCATAAAATTTGCATAAAATCAATAGCGTTTGGTGCATTCTTTGTGTTAAAAGTGTAAATTTTGGCGCAGAATCTGTAATACAGATGCGGCAAAAACTGACTCATCCGGTACTGTTCGAGACAGCAATTATCTGCGCAACAGTAGGACTGATGTGCCCAGCGATGAGCTTCATAGCCGCATTTCTGTACTATCCCTACTACGAGGGATTTGATATTATCAGAGTGCTTGCCGACTGGATTAAGCTTATGTGTTACAACTTCTCGTTTGCATTCTTCACCCAGCTGTTTTTCATCCAGCCATTCATCCGGAAAAGCAAAAAAGCCTCCCACCCGGGAGGCGTTTTGAATTATTACATAACATCTCTTGCGATGATATAGGCGAGATAGACTGCATAGCAGAGCAGGAGCACAGCGCCCTCGAGCTTGCCGATCTTTTTCTTAGTGAAAGAGAAAACATAGCAGAGGACAGTAGCTCCGAGCACGCAGAAGGAGTCGATCATATTAGCCATATTGACGCTGAATGGCGAGATCATCATAGCGGCACCGAGCACCATGAGGATATTGAAGAGGTTCGAGCCGACGATATTTCCGAGAGCGAGATCGCTGTTTCCTTTTTTAGCAGCGATCACAGAAGTGATAAGCTCAGGGAGCGAAGTTCCGAGCGCAACGATCGTCAGACCGATGAGGGATTCGCTTATTCCGATACCGTGAGCGATATCCTTTGCGCAGTATACAGCAAGCTGACCGCCGCCGATAACAACAGCAAGTCCGCCGACAGCATAGATAATACTTCTTGGAACAGACAGCGGCTTCTCGGCAGTTTCCTCAGAACCAGAAGCATTATTTCCGCTGGCAAGGGATTTTTTTCTGCTGGAGAGGGCGTTCATGACTGTCCAGACCATGAAGATGATGAACATTGTAAGCAGTACTGCACCGCCGAGACGGCTTCCCTCCATTCCGCAAGCCCAGAAGAGCAGAGGAACGATGATTCCTGAGCCGAGGAGAAGCGGAAAGTCCTTTTTGAGGAGAGATGGATCGACCTTTATCGGCACGATAACAGCGCTGATACCGAGGATTATCAATATGTTGAGAAGGTTTGAGCCGAGGAGGTTTCCGACGGTGATTCCAGCATCCTCAGGGCTGGAGATAGCACCTGAAATGCTGACCGCAGCCTCCGGCGCACTAGTTCCCATAGCAACGATGGTGAGTCCGATGATAAGATCCGGCACACGAAGCAGACGAGCGATCGAAACGCATCCGTCAACGAAAAAGTCAGCGCCCTTGACAAGCAGCACAAAGCTAAGCACAAGTCCGGCGATCATAAGTATCCAGTGAATCATTTTTTTAGATATCCTTTCTTTTGTTTGATTTTTGCGAATTTCTCTTATTATACTACAAAACCTTCCCGATTTCAACAATTTTATTTGAATTTCTGATAATATCTGCAAATTTTCTTTTTTGTGAAATACACAAAATGTTGTTGACTAATCGGGAATAAATTGTTATAATATAAATTACTATTTAGTACGGTTTTGACAGAGCTGAAGGGGTTTGAGTTTGTTATAGTTCAGCTGTGCAGACGTATATTTTCAGGAGGTATATTTAATGGGCACTACAAAAAAACTGCTTTCACTGCTTTGCTCAGCAGCCCTCTCAATGGCAGCTTTTGCAGGATGCAGCTCCGATGAGGAGAAAAACGACGGAAAGAAAAATGACGGAAAATTCACAATCTCCGTAAACGACATTGCCGCCGACATGGGCGCCGGCTGGAATCTCGGAAACACCCTCGAGGCTAATTCAGGTGGAATTCCGAGCGAGACAGCATGGGGTAATCCCGAGGCTTCTCAGGAGATCATCGACATGGTAGCTGACGCAGGCTTCAAGACTATCCGAGTTCCTGTTTCCTATCTTGGAAAGATCGACGACGCCAACGGCTATAAGCTCGAGGAGGCTTGGCTGGACAGAATCGAGGAGGTAGTCAACTACTGCTACAGCAAGGATCTCTATGTAATCGTCAATGTCCACGGCGACGGCTATAACTCAGTAAACGGCGGATGGCTCCTCGTAAACGGCGAGGATCAGGAGACTATCAAGGCAAAGTATGAGGCTTTATGGAAGCAGATCGCAGAGCGTTTCGCTGACTACGACGAGCATCTCATCTTTGAGTCCATGAACGAGGTGTTCAACGGCGAGTACTCCGATCCGATTCCGGAACAGTACGATAACCTCAATGCCTATAACCAGATCTTCGTTGATACAGTCCGTGAGACTGGTTCAAATAACACTCACCGCTGGCTGCTTGTTCCTGGCTGGAACACAAATATCGACTATACCTGCGGCGACTATGGCTTTGAAATGCCGACAGATGAGAAAAATTCTGCTGAGGAAGGCAGAATGATGCTCTCAGTTCACTGCTACGATCCTTGGGATTACTGCGGTCAGGAAAGCATCAAGACTTACGTCTGGGGCGAAAAGGGAAAGCAGATCTGCGCAGATACCGGTCTTACTGAAAAGACCCTCGCTTCATGGGGCACAGAGGAATTCCTCGAAACCCAGTTCACAAAGCTCAAGACACAGTATGTCGACAACGGCGTTCCGGTGATCATCGGCGAGTACGGCTGTATCGACAAGACCCACGCTCAGCACCAGATCCCACACCTCATCGCAGAGAACCGTGCTTACTACAACGGCTACCTCGCAGGTACAGCTGCGTCAATGGGAATCACTCCCGTTTACTGGGATAACGGTCATAACGGCGAGTACGGCTTCGCTCTCTTCAACAGAAAGACTCTCGAGCAGACTCAGCCTGAGATCATCAACGCTATCGTAACAGCCGTAAAGGATAAGAATCCTCAGGCAGGCGCTGACGCCGATGTTGATCTCTCAGTCGATAAAAAGTCCGAGGCTCACGCATATATCGGAATCCAGACAAATGCCTATACATTCAGAAATTCCTACTCCGATGCAAGCTACGGCGCATCCACAGAGTGGTTCAATACACTCATCAAGTGGGGCGAGGATGCTGACGGCGACGGAAAGGATGAGATCATCGATACCGGCGCAGTTTTCGAGGACGCAACTATCACTGGTAACGGTACATACTCAGTAGGCGTATCCGGCTACGACTTCTCCACAGACAGCGAGGGACTTAATATGCTCTTCATCAGCACAGATCTTCCCTTCGCAAGCTCTATCGGCGTAAAGGACGTAACACTCTACTGCGACGATCAGGCAATTCCTGTTGAGAAGCCGATCATAATGTCCGACGATTCAGGAAACCTCTACATCGAGATCCTCAATATCTATAATCAGGAAACTACCGCAATGGACTGCGCAATGCCGTCAGACAGCTTCAAAATCGAGTTCACCCTGAACGGCGTCACAAGCGTCATCGGCTAACTTTCGATATAGTTAACCCAATAATAGCGGTTATATTCTTTTAGGAGTTTTTGCGTGAATTATTGAGGAAAACCCTTTTGAAAAAGGGTTCTTCCTCAAACTCCTTTCCTAAAACTTTCGTATTTAATTTCAGCCCCATAGGGTGCATACCATTTTATTGAGAAGTTTTATTTTTTCTCTTGATATGCACCCTATGGGGCTGAAATTAGTATAAAAGTCTTTGGAAGGGGGCTCGGGGGAGAACCTTTCTTCAGAAAGGTTTCC
>JBGVIW010000143.1:0-2836 GCA_045128995.1 Ruminococcus sp. | reverse complement strand
AGTGTCTGATCGGGGAAGCAGATATAGCTCATGAGATCCTCTTCGGAGCGTGCAAGCTCACCGAGAGCCTTCTTAGCGTCAGCAAATTCCTCGCCGGTACGCTTCTTATCCTCGATACGACAGTCAACAGGCTTGCCGCCTTCGCCGAGAACCTTAGTGATAAGCTCCTCGCTTACAGGGCCGGGAGCGATACCATACTCGCCCTTAATATAGTTCTTGACCTCCTTGGAGATGCTCTTATATCTTTCACCTACGAGAACGTTGGTAACAGCCTGATTTCCGACCATCTGAGAAAGCGGAGTAACAAGCGGAGGATAACCGAGATCCTTCATAACGCTTGGGATTTCCTTGAGAGCAGCGTCGAACTTGTCCATAGACTTCATATCAGTGAGGTTAGCGATCATATTTGAGAGCATACCGCCCGGAACCTTATAAACAAGCGCTTCAGCATCAGTAGAAAGGCTCTTAGGGTTGATCTGACCGTTGTCAACGTACTTCTGCTTAATGGGCTTGAAGTAGTCGTTGACTTTGTTGATGATATTCTCGTCAAGACCGGTCTCAATGCCATACTGCTGAAGAGTGTAGAACATTGTCTCAGTTGCAGGCTGTGAAGTACCGCCTGAGAAGCATGAAGAAGCTGTATCGATAACGTCGATTCCGGAATCGATAGCCTTGATAAGAGTCATATAAGCCATACCAGTAGTACTGTGAGTATGGAGGATAAGCGGAATATCACCTACAGCGTCCTTGATGCCCTTGATGAGATGCTCAGCCTCATAGGGAGTCATAGTACCAGCCATGTCCTTGAGACAGATTGTCTGGAAGCCCATTCTCTTAAGCTCACGGCACATCTCAACGTACTTTTCAACGGTATGAACCGGGCTCTGAGTGTAGGAGATACAGCCGGAAGCAACGGTATTCTCGTTAGCATACTTCATAGTAGCCTCGAGTGCAGTCTGGATGTTGCGGAAGTCATTGAGAGCGTCGAAGATACGGATCACGTCGATACCATTCTTGATAGAAAGCTCGATGAACTTTTCAACGACATCATCGTGATAATGCTTATAGCCGAGGAGATTCTGACCTCGGAGGAGCATCTGGAGCTTGCTGTTGGGGAGCTTTTTTCTGAGCTTGCGGAGACGCTCCCACGGATCCTCGTTGAGGTATCTCAGGCATGAGTCAAATGTAGCACCGCCCCAGCACTCGATCGAGTAATAGCCAGCCTTATCCATATCAGGCAGGATAGCCTCATAATCGTCATAGGGGAGACGGGTAGCCATAAGTGACTGATTGGCATCACGAAGGACAGTCTCGGTAATTTGAACTTTTTTCATAATATCCTCCTTAGAAAACAGCACAGTAAGCGACTGTTTCAGATTATTATTGATATGATTCGGAGCGTTTTTACAACAAAACACACTTATTTATAATAACATAACTCGGAATACTTGTCAATATTTGCTGAGAGAAAAAAGAAAATAAAATCACTCATCGCATATTCTGAATGAGATGAGAAGAGAGTGAAAAAACGTGTTGCATCTCTGCAAGATTTGTGATAAAATATAATACGCAGTCCGTGAGATTCGGACAATTTTTAATGAAAGAAGTCTTTATAATGCTGAAATCACACGCAAAAAGCTACCAGATGGATATGTGCAGCGGTTCAATACTGCGTAAGATGCTTTCATTTGCACTGCCGCTGATGGCATCGAGTATATTGCAGCTGCTTTTCAATGCGGCGGATATAGTTGTTGTCGGACGCTATGCCGGCGATGATGCACTTGCGGCAGTAGGTTCGAATACAGCGCTGATCAATCTGCTGACAAACCTTTTTGTTGGGCTTTCGATTGGAGCGAACGTTACTTCTGCGCTGTGCTACGGAGCGAAAAAGTGGGAAGAGCTAAAGAAAACGGTACATACAGCAATGCTCCTCAGCTTCTACAGCGGAATTTTTCTCATGGTGGTCGGGATTGTTGGCGCAAGGCAGATTCTCATCTGGATGCAGACGCCGGCAGAAATACTCGATCTGTCAACAGTTTATCTGAGGATATATTTTATCGGCATGGCATCGCTTATGCTCTACAATTTCGGAAGTGCAATTCTTCGTTCCATAGGTGATACAAGACGTCCGCTTTACTACCTGCTGCTTGCAGGCGTTATCAACGTGTTTCTGAATCTGTTTTTCGTGATCGTAATTGGAATGGATGTCGCAGGAGTAGCGCTTGCTACAGTCATTTCCGAGACTGTATCGGCATTTCTCGTAGTCCGCTGCATGATGAAGGAGAGTGATGAAAGCGGAATCAAGCTTGAGCTGAAGTCACTTCGCATCGACAGGGATAAGCTCATTAGGATCATCAGGATCGGACTTCCGGCTGGATTTCAGGGAATAATATTTTCGTTCTCAAATGTAGTTATACAGTCCTCGATCAATTCTTTTGGAAAGATCGTTGTTGCAGGAAATTCAGCTGCCGCAAATGTTGAGGGATTCGTATACATGGCGATGAATTCATTCTATCAGGCAACACTCTCGTTTACCAGCCAGAATCTCGGTGCTGGAAAAATCAACCGCATAAACAGAATCATGGGCACCGGACTGCTTTGTGTAGTTATAACAGGGCTATTACTCGGAAACGCAGCATACCTATTTGGCGAGACTTTGCTTGGCATATATTCGTCAAGTGCAGATGTTATAGCTGCCGGAATGGACAGATTGCTTATAATCTGCACGACATACGCTCTCTGCGGAATCATGGACGTACTTGTTGGTTCACTGCGAGGAATAGGATACTCGGTAATGCCCATGATAGTCTCGCTCATCGGAGTCTGCGGACTGAGA
>JBGVIW010000142.1:0-3537 GCA_045128995.1 Ruminococcus sp. | reverse complement strand
ACTTTCTGGGACTGAGAAACCTTACGATAATCCGTGATGCAGTTGCTGAGATACGCAAAACTGAGCCGGATTTTGATATTGATTCGATCCCGATGGATGACAGGGAAGTCTATGAGATGCTTTCGAGAGGAGATACGGGCGGAGTATTCCAGTTTGAAAGCGACGGAATGACTCAGCGTATTATAGAGCTTCAGCCTGAGCGTCTTGAGGATCTTATTGCAGTTCTTGCACTCTATCGTCCAGGCCCGATGAAGTCGATTCCTGTATATATCGAGAATAAAAAACATCCTGATAAGATAAAATACCGCCATCCGCTTCTTGCGGATATTCTGTCGGAAACTTACGGATGCATCGTATATCAGGAACAGGTAATGGAGATATGCCGGAAGCTGGCAGGGTATTCTTATGGTCATGCTGATGTAGTGCGCCGTGCGATGGCTAAGAAAAAGCACGATGCAATGCTCCGTGAGCGTGAAAGCTTCGTCGGCGGAGCAATGAAAAACAGTGTGCCGGAGGATACTGCAAATGCGATTTTCGATGAAATGGTAAGCTTTGCGTCGTATGCCTTCAATAAATCCCATGCGGCGGCATATTCATATCTCTCGTATCAGACAGCATACCTGAAATGCCATTACAGAGGTATTTACATGGCGGCGCTGATGTCGAGCGTGATGGGGAATACTGCTAAGCTTAATGAGTATATCACGCTTTGCAGAATGACTGGAACTGAGGTCGTAAAGCCTGATGTGAATCTGAGCATGAAGGGATTTTCCTATAGGAAAGGTCAGATGTATTTCGGACTTCTGGCGGTAAAAAATGCCGGAGAGGGGCTTATCGACAGGATAATCTCTGAGCGTGAGAAAAATGGCAGATATATCAGCTTCCAGAGCTTCTGTGAGCGTGTTGAAGGGCGAGAGCTTAATAAAAAGGCACTGGAGAATCTTATAAAATGCGGAGCGTTTGATGGTCTTGATCTCAACCGCAGGCAGATGCTCGAGAACTATGAAATCATACTCGATTCGGTAAGCTCCGGCTCGAGAGATGTAATGGAAGGTCAGCTCAATCTGCTGGGCGATTCTTCTGACGGAGCAATGGATATGCGTATTGCTTTCAAGCCTGAATATCCAGTAAAACGCCTTCTCAGCATGGAAAAGGAAGCCGCTGGAATGTATCTCAGCGGTAATCCGCTTTCGGAGCACGACTGCCTGAGAAAGCTCATGCGGATGAAGCTGATCAGGGATATCACTGCTGAAAATAAAATGCGTGACGGAGAGAATGTGAGTCTTTTGTGTATTTTGCAGAACAAAAAGCTCCATACTACTAAAAAGGGCGATAAAATGTGCTTTGTTTCGATAATTGATGAGACTGGTGAGCTAGAGGCGGTGGTTTTTCCGGATCTTTATGCTGTCAGCTCGTCAAGGCTGAGCGAGGACAATGTTCTGATCATAAACGGCAGGACCTCCGTAAAGGATGACAGCGTTACAATAATATCCGGCAGCATCTTCGAGGAGGATGAATTCCAGAGAGTGACCGGAAATATGCAGCTCTGCATCAAGACTGATTCCAAAAGAGCAAAGATTCCTCAGGAGCTTATCAGCATTTGTGCCGATCACCCAGGAAATACAGGAGTTTGCTTCTATCTTACCGATATGCGGAAGTTTGTTACACCAAAAAGCCGACTGACTCTCGGGATCTCTGAGGATGCATATAAACGCCTTTTGACGCTGTATACGGCTGATCAGCTCGGTCTGATAAAAAAAGATTCTGCCGGGAAATCATAAAAAATGTAAAAATCTTCAATTTCCCCTTGACAAAATCTATAAATGTAGTAAAATATATATGTACGGGTTTGCGCTATCGACCCTCCGCAGCCAGTGCGGCTGCCTTATTGATGTTAATGAATATGCGCCATGGTGCAGAATGGAGAATATAATATGATTAAAAAAATTGGTGTATTAACTAGCGGAGGAGACGCTCCTGGAATGAACGCTGCTGTAAGAGCAGTCGTAAGATCTGCCCTCAGCAAGGGTATGGAGGTTTACGGAATCCACAGAGGTTATGTAGGTCTTATCAGCGGCGAAATCGAAAAAATGAACGCCAGAAGCGTTTCAGATATCATCCACAGAGGCGGTACTATGCTCTGTACTGCAAGATGTCCTGAGTTCAGAACTGAGGAGGGCCTTGATAAGGCTAAGGCAAAGTGTGAGGAGCTTGGTCTCGAGGGTATCGTTGTTATCGGCGGTGACGGCTCATTCAGAGGCGCTGCTGACCTTTCAGCAAGAGGAATCCTCTGTGTAGGTCTTCCTGGTACTATCGATAACGATATTGCTTGCACAGACTACACTATCGGCTATGATACAGCTATGAATACTGCTATGGAGCTTGTTGATAAGCTTCGTGATACTTCACAGTCACACGACAGATGTACTGTTGTTGAGGTAATGGGAAGAAATGCTGGATTTATCGCTGTAAATACAGGTGCAGCCTGCGGAGCTATCGCTGTTATCACTAAGGAAGTTCCTTATGATCTCGACGAGATCGCTAAGAAGATGCTCGAGGCTAAGAAGAATGGCAAGGAGAATTTCGTTGTCGTAGTTGCTGAGGGAATCGGTCACGCTGACGAGATCGCTAAAATTCTTCAGGAAAAGACTCATATCGAGGCAAGAGCTACCGTTCTTGGCCACGTTCAGAGAGGCGGATCACCGACTCTCAGAGACAGAGTTGTTGCAACTGAGATGGGTTACTACGCTGTTGAGCTTCTCGAGCAGGGAATCGGTAACCGTGTAGTTGGTATGAGAGACAACAAGATCGTTGACTTTGATATCCAGGAGGCTCTCGCAATGAAGAAGCCCTACGACGAGAGATTCCACCATATCGTAGAGGAACTCGCTCTCTAAGCGTTTCCATATAAAAATCATCACACCAGAGTAGAAAATCGTGCGTAAAGTGCCGTCGGACGGGGAGTTGCCGGCGGACGAAAAGCGGAGCTATTTCCGGCTTGCGGTACGATTTTCGCATCCCGCTGAGTGTATAATTGAAGCTCTTTGTAAATCGCTCCGATTATGCATAAAGCATCAGCTCGCATAATGTAAGGAGGTATTTTATGAAGAGCTTTTTATCATTATTCACTGATTCCGCAAAATCCCTGAAGGAGCTGCGGACGATCACAACAACAGGTATGCTTCTTGCACTTGCAGTAGCGATCAGGACGCTTGCTATCGAGATCACACCGGATATCAGAATTATTTTCACCTATCTTCCGATGTGCGTTATCGGAATGCTGTTCGGCCCGATAGTCTGCGGAATGTCAACGTTTGCACTTGATATTATCGGTTACATCATCGACAACAAGTCCGCCAGAGCCTACAGCATGGAGCTTGCGGTGGTAGAGGTGCTTATCGGCATTCTCTATGGAGTTTTCCTCTACAAGCGTGAGATCGAGGGCGTAAACCTGAAAACTGTCCTCAGGGCAGTTCTCGCAAGAGGTTCGGTCATCATTTTCTGTAACCTTATTATCAGATCCTACCTGCTGTATTC
>JBGVIW010000141.1:0-16538 GCA_045128995.1 Ruminococcus sp. | reverse complement strand
AATGGTACTCATAAGACATCTAAGCTTCTTGCTGATGAGGGACTTAATGTTATCGGTCTGCCTAAGACTATAGATAACGATATTTTCGGTACTGATGTTACTTTCGGTTTCCATACAGCTGTTGATATCGCTACTGAGGCAATCGATCGCCTTCATACTACTGCTGCAAGCCACTCCAGAATCCTCCTCTGTGAGATCATGGGAAATAAGGCTGGATGGCTTACTCTTAATTCTGGTATCGCCGGCGGTGCTGATATTATCCTCATCCCTGAGATCCCTTATGATATTGATAAGGTCTGCGATGCTGTTATGCATAGAACTGCTTCTGGTAAGGCTTTCTCTATCGTTGCTGTAGCTGAGGGATGCTTCGATGTTAATGAGGCAAAAATGAAGAAAAAGGAACGTGCTGCTAAGCGTGCAGAGGCTGGTATTACCACTGCCACAAACCGAATCGCTGCTCAGATTCAGGCTAATACTGGTATCGAGGCTCGTGTCTGTGTTCCAGGACATATGCTCAGAGGCGGTGCGCCCAGTGCTTATGACAGAGTTCTTGCAACTCAGTTTGGCGTTCACGCTGCTTGGCTCATTGCTCAGGAGAAGTATGGCAGAACTGTTGCTAAGATCGGCAATAAGATCACTTCAAATAAGCTCGCTGATATTGCTGGAAAAACTAAATTCGTCGATGTTGATAATCACCTCGTTATTACTGCAAAGGATATCGGCGTTTCATTTGGTGACTAATTATATGAACTGTAAAAATACCTTCTGTTTCCAGAAGGTATTTTTTTATTCTTATCTTATTCCGCCAGAACGGTATTTTCCAGGCGTTACTCCGAATTTCTTTTTGAAGCAGCGGTTAAAATATGAAAGATTATCAAACCCAGCGCTTATAGCTATGTCAAGAATATTGTCATCTGCTCGGCTGAGAAGTCCGGCTGCTGCCTCGAGACGGTAATCGTTAAGGTACTGGACAAATCCCATACCCATATTTTCTTTGAAAAACTTCATGAAGTATGACTTGCTGTAATAACACTTCCCTGCTATCTCTTCGATAGAAATACTCCGATGATAGTTTTCTGCAATAAAGGTAAGTATAAACTTTATTTTTTCAAGCGATTTTATCCCGACTGTCCTCGTTTTATCATTCTCACTGTGCGTTACCAGCAGGAACATAAGCTGAAACAGACAGCCCTTGAGCGCAAGCTGGAAACCGTATGGACGATTTTCACTGAGCCGGTCTATACGGTAGATCGCTTCGGCTGCATCCGCATGAAAGCTGCATTCGGGTGTTATTACGTGTGGAATACCGATCTCGCCGGAAAATAACGGTGCAATAAAGCTGTCTCCGCACGAATCATGTCCCGGAGAACGAAGCATCGTCGGTTTGAATATAATGTTTTCGTACTCCATTACAGAATGATTTTTTTGCTCAATCGAGTGAAGCTGCCCCGGAAGAACAAATATTATATCTCCGGCAGATACATTATGCTGCGTCAGATCAACATTAACCAGCCCCTCTCCTTTTTTTATCACAATTATCTCCGCCTCGTCGTGCCAGTGCATTTTTACTGATGTAAAATCCAGCGGTATCGAGCAAAGATATATATTATAAGGAAAGTCAGGCGGTGTATGGTCAATATTTTCATGATATATCTCATATTTCATCTTATCCATATCGTTCATCTCCCAAAAAGGATAGTATTGTGCAAAAATCCGAAACAATAATGCAAGAAATTCCGGGTATAATAATATTATAATATTATCATAACAACGAACCACTGTCAATAACCTTAAAGGAGTTTTTTTATGAATCTTTCAGAAATTATGAGATCAGAATATAATAAGTCACTTTCCGAATGTACCGATGAGCAGATCTACTGTGCTCTGCTTAAGGCTGTAAACAGCGCTGCTGAGCAGAAAACTGCTGTGAAATCCGGCAGAAAGCTCTACTATATCTCGGCTGAATTCCTTATCGGAAAGCTGCTCTCAAATAACCTTATCAATCTCGGAATCTATGACGATGTTAAGCGTCAGCTTGCTGAAGCAGGTAAGAATATCTGTGATATCGAAGAACTTGAAAATGAGCCTTCTCTCGGTAACGGCGGTCTTGGAAGACTTGCTGCCTGCTTCCTCGATTCGATCGCTACACTCGGTCTTAACGGCGATGGCGTTGGACTTAATTATCATTTCGGACTCTTCCGTCAGGTGTTTAAGAATAACGCCCAGACTTCTGTGCCGGATCCATGGATCACTGATAATTCATGGCTCAACAAAACTGATGTTACCTATTCTGTAAAGTTTAAAAATATGACCGTTACTTCCCGTATGTACGATATCAATGTAACAGGCTACGACAGCACTACTAACAAGCTTCATCTCTTTGATATCGAGAGCGTGGATGAATCTATCGTCGATGACGGTATTTCCTTTGATAAGGACGATATCAAAAAGAATCTCACTCTTTTCCTCTATCCAGATGACAGCGATGATGCTGGACGTATGCTCAGAATTTATCAGCAGTATTTTATGGTTTCAAGCGCTGCACAGCTTATTCTCGACGAGAGCGTTGCTCGTGGCTGCAAGCTCTATGATCTCGCTGACTATGCTGCGATCCAGATCAATGACACTCACCCGACTATGGTTATTCCCGAGCTTATCCGACTTCTCGTTGAACGTGGACTTGAAATGGATGACGCTATTGATGTCGTGAGCAAGACCTGTGCTTATACTAACCACACTATCCTTGCTGAGGCTCTTGAAAAATGGCCGGCTGAATATCTTAAAAACGTCGTTCCTCAGCTCATGCCTATTATCGAGGTTCTCGATGATAAGGTTAGAAGAAAGTATGATGAGCCCAAACTCCACATTATCGATAAGGACGACAGAGTTCACATGGCTCATATCGATATCCATTACTCCTACAGCGTAAACGGTGTTGCTTCACTTCATACTGAGATCCTCAAGAATGAAGAATTGAACCATTTCTATGAGATCTATCCCGAAAAATTCAATAATAAAACTAACGGAATAACTTTCCGCCGCTGGCTGCTTCACTCTAACTCTCAGCTTACTGAGCTTATCACTTCTCTTATCGGCGATAGCTTCAAGAAGGATGCTGATGAGCTTGAAAAACTCCTCAAATTCAGAAACGATAAGGATGTACTCAATAAGCTCCTTGCAATCAAGGATGCTAAGAAACTCGAGCTTAAGGAGCATATCCAGAAGCGTCAGGGAATTACTCTCAATGAAAATTCAATCTTCGATATCCAGATCAAGCGTCTCCATGAGTATAAGCGCCAGCAGCTTAATGCGCTCTATATTATTCACAAGTATCTCGAGATCAAGGCTGGAAAAATCCCTTCAACTCCGATCACTGTGATCTTCGGCGCAAAGGCAGCTCCTGCTTATACTATCGCTCAGGATATCATTCATCTTATCCTCTGCCTCCAGGAAATCATCTCTAATGATCCTGATGTTAAACCCTACCTCAATGTTGTTATGGTAGAGAATTATAACGTTAGCTATGCTGAGAAGCTTATCCCTGCATGCGATATATCTGAGCAGATCTCTCTCGCTTCAAAGGAAGCAAGCGGTACCGGAAACATGAAATTCATGCTCAACGGTGCGGTTACACTCGGTACTGAGGACGGCGCTAATGTAGAGATCCATGAGCTTGTTGGCGATGATAATATTTATATCTTCGGCGACTCAAGCGATACTGTTGTTGAGCGTTACCGTGACGGCAGCTATGATGCTGAAGAGTATTACAAAACTAACAAGAACATCCGCCGTGCTGTGAACTTTATTACCGGCAAGCTTATGCTTAATACTGGTGATAAAAAACGCCTTGAGCGCCTTTCAAAGGAGCTTATCGGTAAGGACTGGTTCATGACTTTCCCTGATTTTGATGACTATGTGGCAACTAGAGAAAAAGCTTATTCTGACTATGAAAATAGAATGGAATGGGCCGAAAAAATGCTCGTGAATATTGCTAAGGCTGGTTATTTCTCATCAGATCGTACGATCGCTGAATATAATAAGGATATCTGGAATCTTTAATACGTCCAAAAAAGGAGCTGTTTATCAGCTCCTTTTTGTTTTAATTAAATTATTCCGCAGCCTTCCGCAAGCATCTTTACTCCGATAAGGATAAGTACTGCTCCGCCGGCTATTTCAGCCTTTTTTTCATATTTACTGCCGAATTTGTTTCCTATCAGGACTCCGGCAAATGAGAGAACTGCTGTGATGCTTCCGATGAGACAGACTGAAAGCCCGATACTGCTCTCCTCTGCGGCAAATACTATCCCAACTGCGAGAGCATCGATACTTGTAGCTACAGAAAGAACCATCAGCTCCTTAAAATCAAAACGATAGTCACCCGCTGTATCATCATCTTCATGCAAGGCTTCATAAATCATTTTTCCTCCGATGAAACCAAGAAGGATGAACGCTACCCAATGACTGAACGAGGTAATATACTCGGTAAACTGGCTTCCAAGTAGAAAACCGATAAGCGGCATTACTGCCTGGAATATTCCAAAAGAAAGCGCCGTCGCTATACCTCCCTTGTAGTCGAGCTTTTTCATGCTCAATCCCTTGCAGACAGATACTGAGAATGCGTCCATTGCAAGCCCCATAGAGAGCAGTATGATCTCTGTTAGTTTCATAGAATACGTCCTTTCATCAAAAATCGGGCACATTGCTGTACCCGACAAAAAAGACTCAGGTACAGCGATTTGCTATACATGAGTCTCGTTATTTAAGACAAGCCGGATCGCTCTGCGATCAGTATGTCGAACTTGCCGCATATTATATATGCCAACTACTCCCTCACGAAGTATATTTATTTTATCATATATTTTATGCCTGCCAACTCATGAACCCAATAAATAGTATGCCTGTACCAGCTAATTTATTCCAGAAATGAGTTGATTATTGACAATTATGCCTCTTCGGGCATCTCCCAGTTATGGTACACATTCTGGACATCGTCGTTGTCCTCGAGATGCTCCAGAAGAAGTCCCATTTTCTTGATATGTTCCTCATCTGTGAGCGTTGTGTATGTTGCAGGGATCTGCTCCACCTCAGCTGAGAGGACATTATATCCCTTAGAAGCAAGTCCGTCTCTGAGCGCTGAGAGATTTTCAGGTGAGCATTCTGCCTCGACAGTCTCATCGCTTACGTCTAGATCATCTCCGCCGAACTCAAACACATCCTCCATCACTGTATCCTCATCGAGTCCTGTATTCTCGAGAATTACAATACCTTTCTTTGAGAACATGAAAGATACACAACCGCTTGTGCCGAGGTTTCCGCCAAACTTATCAAAGTAATGACGCACGTCACCTGCTGTTCTGTTTTTATTATCAGTGAGACACTCCACGATAACAGCAACGCCGTTAGGACCGTAGCCCTCGTAGATCATTGTCTCGTAGTTGTTTTTATCATCTCCTCCGGCAGCTTTTTTGATGACTCTTTCGATATTATCGTTTGGAACGTTGTTAGACTTAGCCTTAGCGATAAGATCTCTGAGACGAGCGTTATTATTCGGATCGGGACCGCCTTCCTTAACGCATACAGTGATCTCTCTGCCTATTTTTGTGAAAATTTTAGCCTTAGCAGCATCAGTTGCTTCCTTTTTACGCTTGATATTATTCCATTTTGAATGTCCTGACATAGTGTTCGCTCCTAACTATTCATTTTCGTAAATTTCATTTACAGTTGAATCTATAATAAGCTTAAAAAGCTCTTTGATACGTGTATCCTGACCAGTGATATAGAGATATCCCATTAGACTCTCCAGAGCAGTTGCACGCCGGTAATCAACGGCATCAGCATGCTTCGGAACAGAATTTCCCGTAGCGTTTCTGCCTCGCTTCAAGACAGCCTGTTCCCTTTCGCTCAGTGAATCAAATACCACGTCATACGCCTTTGACTGAAATTCAGCGCAGACTAATTTTACTTTCATTGTATGAAGTCTTGCAACCGGCATATTTGCTTTCATAAGAAGATATTCTCTGGTGAGTGTGTCATAAACGCTGTCACCGAGAAATGCAAGCGTAAGCGGGCTGTATGCAGCAGCTTCTCGTTCAGTTAATTTATTTTCAATCATCTCATCAGCTCACAAAGTCAAATTCAAAGCCCTGGAGATTTACTGTATCGCCTTCTGAAATACCCATTTCCTCGAGCTTAGCAATAATTCCGCTGTTAATGAGTACACGCTGGAAATACTGAAGTGAGGAGTAATCGTCTATATTGATAGTACGCATGATAGGCTCGATCCACGGCGCATCGACGTAATACACATCATCCTCAACTGTGATCTCAAACTTCTGTCCAAGACCAGCCTTCTCGTCAAGCTCAGCCTGCGGAATCGGATCAGGCTCATATTCTTTGATCGGCGGAAGCGTATCGAGAACCTCGGCAACCTTCTGAATCAACTCAGCAGTTCCCTGTGTTGTTGCAGCAGAAATGCAGAAGAAAGGAATTCCCTGCGCTTCGATATAGCTTCTGAATGCATCGATCTGCTCATCTGTAGCCATATCAGATTTATTTGCAGCAACTATTTGCGGACGAAGTGCGAGATCTTCGTTGAACTTAGCAAGCTCAGCATTTATGATCTCAAAATCCTCCTGAGGATCTCTTCCCTCGATGCCGGAGACATCGACAACATGAACAATAAGTCGGCATCGCTCAACATGACGAAGAAACTCATGACCAAGTCCGACACCGTCACCTGCACCTTCGATTAATCCGGGAATATCTGCCATTACAAATGATTTCTCCTCCTCAACTTTGACCACGCCGAGTACGGGAGAAAGTGTTGTGAAGTGATAATTTGCAATTTTAGGCTTTGCAGCGCTGACAACTGATATTAGGGTAGATTTACCGACGTTTGGAAAACCTACAAGACCGACATCAGCGAGCAGCTTTAGCTCAAGTGTAACCTCGAATTCCTCGCCAGGATAGCCTGGCTTTGCAAATTTAGGAATCTGGCGTGTTGAGGTGGCGAAGTGGACATTTCCCTTTCCGCCGTTACCGCCTTTTGCAAGCACCTTTGGCTCGTCAGTGGACATATCAGCCATGATCCTGCCCGATGCTGCATCTCTTACAACTGTACCTCTGGGGACTTTTACGATAAGCGGAGGAGCGCTTTTTCCGGTACAATTTCTTGCGCCGCCGTTCTGGCCACGCTCTGCAACGTATTTGCGCTTATATCTGAAGTCGATCAGGGTTGAAAAATTATCATCAACCTGAAATACGACATCTCCGCCTCTTCCGCCGTCTCCGCCGTCAGGGCCGCCTGCTGCAACGTATTTTTCACGATGGAAGGATACAGCTCCATCGCCTCCGTCGCCTGCTTTGATTTTTATTTTCGCCTGATCAACAAACATTTCTTCCTCCTTGAAGCATCTATTTCAATATATTTTCTGTCTCAGCAGATTTTTTATAATATTCAATGAAAAATCCCAAGCTTACGCTCGGGATTTATGCCACGTAATTTTCGTAATTACTGCTCTGCGTAAACAGAAACCTTCTTACGATCACGACCGTAACGCTCAAATTTTACCTTACCGCTTACTGTAGCGAATAATGTATCATCAGAACCGATACCTACGCCCTCACCGGGATGAATGTGAGTACCTCTCTGACGAACGAGGATGTTGCCAGCCTTAACGAACTGACCGTCTGCTCTCTTAACGCCAAGTCTCTTAGCCTCAGAGTCACGACCGTTCTTTGTAGAACCTACACCCTTCTTATGAGCGAAGAACTGCATACTAATTCTTAACATACTTACACCTCCGAAATTGTGATTTTAATTGTTTTCGGGTAATCCTCAGATATTGCCTGCAGATGAAGCCTCAGGGATTCTATCAAAGCAGCTCCCAAAGCTTCTTTTGATGCTATGGTACATTCTATTACATTGTCACGGACTTTTACATCCGGAGAATGCCCCAGCAAGTCAAGCGTGTTGGCTGTCAGCTGAACGGCAGACGAGACTGCTGCGCAAACGATATCGCTGCCGCTGTCCGCATAACCTGCATGTCCGCTCAGTTTAAAGCCTATCTTCAACCCATTTGATTCAAGAAATTCTGCACGGATCATGATTAAGCCTTGATAGCTTCAATCTTTACCTGAGTGTAAGGCTGTCTGTGACCCTGCTTCTTCTTCTCGCCCTTCTTAGGCTTGTAAGTGAAAACAGTGATCTTCTTAGCCTTGCCGTTCTTAAGAACCTTAGCTTCAACAGCTGCACCGTCAACGTAAGGTGTACCGATCTTAAGACCGTCCTCTGCACCGAGAGCTACAACCTTATCGAAAGTAACTGTCTCATCAGCCTCAGCTGTGAGCTTTTCGATGAAGATGATATCTCCCTCGTTAACCTGGTACTGCTTTCCGCCTGTTTCGATAACTGCGTACATATTGTGGCACCTGCCTTTTCAATAAACTCGCTGTGTCAGGAGTGTGAAAGCACAACTTTAAAACCTGACTACACGCGGCAATGTTATTTTAACACATCCCGACATATTTGTCAAGTGTTTTTTTGAGATTTTTCCAGTTTTTCGTTATTTTAATTTAATAGATTGCGAGCCGATGTAAATCTTACCAGATTCTGTAGTTCGGATCAGCAATCTTGTAGGATGTTCCGGGAACGAAGAGATCCTTCGGCTCGTGACCGGCTTCATGCGCCTTTCTAAGCTCTCTGTAGGCAACGCTTCCAGCTACGATTTTCATTACCTTCTCCTTCGGCGGCTTCTGCTGGAGATAAGAAAGAACTGCCTGCTGGATATAGAAATAGGAACGAAGCTGAGTTTTCTTAAACTCGATATTCCCCTCTTCTGTCATGAGGAAGAGGCTGTCGCCCTCCTGATAACCCATTGTGAGCTTAGCAAGTATCTCGGGGATAAAGATTCTGATCTCAGCTGCAAGCGTGCGGTTGCCGCCAGTCATTTCTTCGATCTTCTTCATCATTTCCTGATAAGCCTCTGCTGAGTCAAGCTCCTCCATGAGAGCAATTGTCTGCTTAGCAGCATTTACAACGATTTCCTTATTAAACGGGCACTTGTCATCCTCACGCTGAACGAAAATAAGGCACTGCTTTTCGCTGCGGAATGATGTATTATTCCATGAAGCAATGTACTCTTTGAATTTAGCGTGGAGAGTAGCGCAGACTGTACCGTTGATGCGCACCTCAACTACCTCTCTGTCACCGAGCTTTGCGAGGAAAATTCTGATCCAATAATACTTCTTTGAGCCGAGGAATTTTGGGATTTCCTCCTTGATGAAGCTGATGAGCGGAGTTGCCTCACCATCGTTTTTCACACCGATTCTGACGATTGACTGAGCGTACATATCAAAATCATAGTGCTGCTTCATGAAGTCGATCGAAAGATGAACCGGATTCTTCTTCTGTGTAGACTGCTGGATCGGCATCCAGATTCCAGCGTTGAAGATATCAACTGACATCTGAATAGCTTCATCTTCTGTTCTGCCCTGTGAATCTACGGGATCAATAATAGGCTCATCGAGATCGTCGTTCTTGATGATATAGATCACGCTGATAAGGTGTATATCATCCTTCACTTCATTTCTGACCATCTGAACATCGATAGTAAAGCCTCTGGGCATTATGATACAATTATCATATAATGTACCGTTAAGCTTCTGATTCAGGCACTCGAGAACCTTTAATTTCGGATCCTTAGCTATTACTGCGGCTTCTTCAGCCTTATTTTTTTTCTTAAAAAAACCCACTTGAATCTTCTCCTTAATTTATATTATATTATGCTTTGCATATTATAGACGTATAAGTTTTACTGCTGCCCATCCATCTTTAACGTTAGTCTCCAGCATTTTGAAATCTGATGCCGTAACAGCATCTATAACCTCATGCATTCTCTCCTCGATAATACCAGATATAATAAGTATGCCTTCACTGCGAAGATATCTGCTGAAATGACCACGCATAGCGATAAGTACATCAGCAACTATATTAGCGGTAATTATATCGTACTTTGAATCTATGGCATCAGCAAGTTCCTCATCATCGATAATATTACCACAGTAGGTATGATACTTCTCGGACGATATATTATTTTTGAGGGCATTTTCCATCGCAGTTGCAGCTGAATTTTCTTCGATGTCAACAGCAACTGCATCTGCTGCACCAAGAAGCATCGCTCCGATCGAGAGAATTCCGCTTCCGCAGCCGAGATCGAGTATTCTGTCGCCTTCGCTAAGCGAATCTTCCATCAGCTCGAGACAGAGACGTGTCGTATTATGCTGACCTGTTCCAAAACTTGAAGCAGGGTCGATCTCGAGGATTATCCTCTGATCATCGTTATTATACTCCTCCCAAGAGGGCTTGATTACAAGCTTCTTGCCAACCTTGAGCGGTTTGAAATACTGTTTCCAGTTATTCGCCCAGTCCTCCTCACGGATATTTGACAGCTCAGCTTCGAGTCTGCCGTACATATTATCAGTATCTGTCGATTTCATATCAGCCAGCATCGCTTTCACAGCGGCCAACATATCGAGTCCCTGAGAATTGCCGGGAAGATAAGCTGTAACGCAGGTCTCACACTCGGACAGTCCCATGAGGTCATCATCGATGTAATCCCACTGACCGTTCTTGTTTTCGAGAAACTCGTTAAAATCAGCTGCATCTCGTATAGCGAATCCCTTGATACCAATATCCATAAGCTTTGCGCAGAGCAGATCTATTCCAGCAGTAGTTGTATAAATATTTACTTCAGTCCATTCCATGCTGAATGCCTCCTTATTCACAAATGATTGAAAGATACGAAAGTACATCGGCGTTATCGACGATTCCATCGTTATTCATGTCAGCAGCCTTAACTTCACATTCTCTAAGAAGTGAAATTCCATCAGGAAGGATGCTGAGGCTGGAAATATATTCATTAAGCATTGCAAGATCTACCTTGTCCACCTGCTTATCGTTATTGATATCGCCTGTTGTGAGTTTGAGCGGATCGCCGCAATACTTGATTTTTTTCATGTCGATCCAGCCGCATTCTGCACCAAGCTGTATGCAGCCCATTTTATTTTCAACTTTAGTTATATTTACAATATATCCAGGTTCCAACACCTCGATCACCTTCGCATTTGACGAACTTGATGACATTATATTCACAGGAGACTGCTGTGAATAGTATTCACCAAATTTGTAAGGCTGAGTTGTCGGCGCAGCTGTTGTCGGTGCTTTGGTTGTAGGTACAGTAGTCGCAGTGTTCGCAGCAGTTGAATTTGAAGGTGGATTCTTGCCTGAAAACACTCTTAATTCAGTAATGGACGACAGCGGATATGCATCGAACATATTTGTTTCATCCTTTGCAGGGTCTATCATATAAACTTCCGAACCTACGATACTGTCTATGAAAACCCAGTGATTTCCGACATTGCAGGTCATATAGTAGCCCTGATTATGTATCTTCAGCATCTCAGTTGCTTTACCGCTCTGAGAAGATGATGTGAAGCTGTATTTTTTTACGAACGCAACGTCCGGTATTGCTTGATTTATCTTAGCCCAGCTTGCAATCGCTCCTCCGGAAAAGCCGCCGATTGCATTGAGTGATTTTGCGAGTGTTCCAGGATTGAACGAGTCGGGATTCTCAGCACCTGAGTGGACAGCAAGGATAGCGATAGAAGTTACGAGGCATCCTGAGCTAGCCATAGTCTGGCTTGAGCTTCCGAGAGTAATGCTTCCCCATCGGGAATCGTTCTGACGCCAGAGCCTGTAATTTTCGGCAGCTGATGATCTCATTGATGAAAGAGGGTATGTAAAGACAGTAAAGATTGCTATTAAAACCATAATGACGCTAAGCAGTTTTCTTGTTCTGCAAGTATTCATAAAAACTCCATTCCGCCGCACTATTAATGCAGTCAAATATTTTTAATTCGCCTATTTATGTTATTATCCTATTTATTGAATTCAATGCCAAAACTTGTTCGTTCATTCGCACAAAAAATCCAATTAAAATTATTATATCACATTTCGAGAAATACTGCAAGTACTTTTAAGATAAAACTTAACCTTTACCCTAAAAAATTACAAGATACCTCTTTTGACTCATTTTTGAATTTGACACAGATTTTACAAAAACGCTCTTTCAGACTTTACATCAGGATGATATAATTCACTTGTGGTCAAAACCACAACACTTTTACAACTGAAAGGAATTGTAATTATGAAAAAAATTATTAGTATTTTTACAGCTTCACTCCTTATGTGCAGTACATTCGCAGGCTGTTCCTCTGAAAAGGAAACTGTAGCAACAGACGGCTCAACCTCCATGGAGAAGGTTATCGGCGTTCTTGGCGAAACTTTTGAGGCTGACACGGGTATTACTGTTACATATAACCCCACAGGCTCCGGTTCGGGCATTAAGGCTGTTGCTGCCGGAACTTGCGATATCGGACTTTCAAGCCGTGACCTCAAGGATGAAGAAAAGGCTCAGGGGCTTGAGGCTACTGTTTTAGCCTACGACGGTATTGCGATTATCGTAAACCCTGAAAATCCTGTTTCTGACCTTGATGTTGAAACGATCGCTGATATTTACACCGGCGAAATCACAAACTGGAGCGAAATCGACGGTGATGACAGCGAAATCGTACTTATCGGACGTGAAGCTGGAAGCGGTACACGTGACGGCTTTGAGTCAATCACCGGCACTGAAGAAAACTGCAAATACCGCCAGGAGCTTACTTCCACCGGCGATGTTATTACAACGGTCGCAGGCAACCCTGCTGCTATAGGCTATGCTTCGGTTGCCTCGGTAAAAGACAGTGTTAAAATGGTTACAGTCGGCGGTGTTGCCCCTACTGAAGATACTATCAAGGACGGTAGCTATGTTGTTCAGCGTCCGTTCGTTCTTGTGACAAAATCTGATACAAAGCTTTCTGAAAGTGCTCAGAAATTCTACGACTACATTACTTCTGAAAATGCAAGAGAAGCAATCTCCTCCGCAGGTGTTGTTGCGGCTAACTAATTCTAAATCCTTTTACGGAGCTGTCTTATGAAAAAGAATAAAATAATTGAGAGAGCCATTCACGGTGTATTTCTCATACTCGGACTTCTGACGGTCGGCTGTGTACTGCTGATTACGATTTATCTCGTAATCTCGGGCATACCTGCTATTACGGAAATCGGTCTTTTTGACTTCCTTTTTGGTACAGAATGGGCTTCAACTGCCGATCAGCCTAGCTATGGCATACTTCCTTTTATATTAACCAGCGTTTATGGCACTGCAGGAGCTATCCTGATTGGTGTTCCAATTGGATTTTTTGCAGCAGTTTACCTCGCAAAGCTAGCAAATCCCAAAGTAAAAACTTTTATGGAGGGTGCAGTAAGTCTGCTCGCAGGTATTCCTTCGGTAGTGTACGGTCTGGTGGGTATGCTCGTGCTTGTACCTGCTGTGCGTGAGATTTTTGATATTCCAGACGGTGCTAGCCTCTTTTCGGCAATTATCGTTCTTGCGATAATGATCCTTCCATCCATTATAAAGGTTTCTATGACTGCTCTTGAGGCTGTGCCAAAGGAATATGAGGACGCATCTCTTGCTCTCGGTGCAACTCCTGTGGAAACCTATTTCAGGGTTTCTGTACCTGCCGCAAAAAGTGGCATTGCAGCAGCTGTTGTACTCGGCGTAGGTCGTGCGATAGGCGAAGCTATGGCGGTTATGATGGTATCCGGAAACGTTCCGAATATGCCCTCACTTTTCCAGAGTGTACGCTTCCTGACAACTGCCGTTGCAAGCGAGATGTCATATTCAAGCGGACTACAGCAGCAGGCACTTTTCTCAATTGCACTCGTGCTGTTCCTATTTATTATGCTTATAAACGCAACGCTTAACTTTTTCTTGAAAAAGGAGAAAGACTGATGCTTAGTAAAAAAAGAAAAGCCTATATCGGCGGAATGAAAGCCGCTATGTATATTTCCACTGGGCTTGCTGCGGCACTTGTAGTATTCCTTGCGGCGTATGTATTTATGAAGGGAATTCCGCATATCTCGTGGGAGTTATTATCCACTAAACCTAGCTACATAAGCGGAAGGATAGGCATTCTGCCTGATATTCTCAACACTCTCTATATCGTCCTTGCAACGCTGATCGTCGTTATTCCTCTCGGCGTCGGTGCGGCAATATATCTTACTGAATATGCGAAAAACAAAAAAATCGTCCGCATCATCGAATATGCCGCAGAAACTCTTTCGGGCATTCCATCTATTATTTACGGCTTGGTTGGCATGCTGTTCTTCTGTCAGTTTCTCGGATTCAGAACTTCCCTTCTGGCTGGATCGCTGACGCTTGTGATCATGAATCTACCAACCGTAATGCGTACAACTCAGGAGAGCCTCAAAACCGTTCCGCAAAGCTATCGTGATGGTGCATTCGGTCTTGGTGCCGGAAAATGGAGAGTTATAAGAACTGTGGTGCTTCCTGGGTGTGTTGACGGCGTTATTACAGGATGTATCCTGTCTGTTGGGCGTATTTTAGGCGAGTCTGCGGCACTTCTTTTTACAGCAGGCTTTGCTCACGCTTTAAACGGCATTATCGATGGACTCACCTCCCCGGGTGCTTCACTTACCGTTGCTCTTTATGTTTACGCAAAAGAACAGGGCGAGTTCGGAGTTGCTTTTGCAATAGCGGCAATACTGATGATTCTGACAATGCTGATAAATCTGTCAGCAACACTTGTCAGCAGATATTTTGCTAAGAAAAGAACACTATAACTGAAAGGAATGATATAATGAGCAGTATAATGACAGCGAAAAATCTGAATTTGTGGTATGACCAGACTCAGGCTCTCAAAAATGTAAGCATTACCATCCCCGAAAAGAGCATAACTGCTTTTATAGGGCCGTCAGGCTGCGGAAAGTCTACATTTCTGAAAACTTTGAACCGTATGAACGACCTCATACCATCAGTTAGAATCACTGGCGAGGTATGCTATAACGGTCAGAATATCTATGACAGCAGCGTCGATGTCAACGAGCTTCGACGTGAGATCGGTATGGTGTTCCAGAAGCCTAATCCATTTCCCATGAGCATTTATGATAACATTGCCTATGGGCCCCGTACACACGGTATCAAATCTAAGGTAAAGCTTGATGAGATCGTTGAGCAGTCTCTCCGTGATGCGGCGATCTGGGATGAGGTGAAGGATAGACTAAAGAAAAACGCTCTCGGAATGTCCGGTGGTCAGCAGCAGAGATTATGCATTGCAAGAGCACTTGCTGTAAAACCAAAGATTCTCCTTATGGATGAACCAACCTCTGCTCTCGATCCGATCTCAACTTCACGAATCGAGGAGCTTGCTATTCAGCTTAAAAAGAATTATACAATTATAATGGTTTCTCACAATATGCAGCAGGCTGTGCGCATTTCAGATAATACGGCATTTTTCCTGCTTGGTGAGCTTATTGAGTACGGCGAAACAGAAAAGCTTTTCTCTCAGCCGACAGATAAACGTACAGAAGATTATATTACAGGAAGGTTTGGATAATGAGAAGCAGATTTGATGAGCAGCTTAATACGCTGAATATTGAAATGATAGAAATGGGCGCACTTTGCGAAGAGGCTATAGCTCTGGCTTCAAAGGCTCTGACTTCAGGTAATCTCGCACTCGCTCAAAAGGCAGTTTCGATCTCGGCTGAGATCGATCAAAAAGAACGTGACATTGAGGCACGCTGTTTGAAATTACTTTTACAGCAGCAGCCCGTCGCTAGGGATTTACGCCAGATCTCCGCTGCGTTAAAAATGATCACCGATATGGAACGTATTGGTGATCAGGCTGAAGATATTGCCGAGATAATCACATATCTTAAAGGCAAAACCGCTGAGGAAACAGTGCATATCCGTGATATGGCGGAGGAGACTATTTCAATGGTGACCGACAGCGTTGAAGCTTATGTAAAAAAGGATACCGAACTTGCAAAATCTGTTATCGCCCATGATGATAAGGTTGACGAGTATTTCGATAGTATCAAGAACAGCCTTATTAAGATGATTGCGGAGAATCCTGAAAACGGTGAATTTTCTCTTGACCTTCTTATGATTGCAAAATATTTTGAACGAATCGGCGACCACGCTACGAATATTGCCGAATGGGTGATCTTTTCTGTTACAGGCGAACATAAAAATTCATAGCGGATCAAAATTGATTTCGTTTTGATCATCATCAGGGTGATTGCAAAAAAGGTGCACAGCTAATTGCTGCGCACCGCTTTTATTTATTATTCATTTATTGGCTCAGACGGAGTCTCGTCAATGACTACATTCTCCGGAGGAGTATTTGTCGACTTCTTATTCTTGATTAAAGTAATGATAAGACCAACAAGTCCTATGATTATTCCAGCAATACCGCCAAAGAATATATACTTTGTTGCAGAAAGCGATCTGTTCTCGATGATCATATTCACACAGTAATCATCAATGTATGTATCTACGTCATCAGTAAGATAGTCGCCGATATATTCATCTCTGTACTTGATTATGTCATCATCAGAAGCCTCAGTGATA
>JBGVIW010000140.1:0-21293 GCA_045128995.1 Ruminococcus sp. | reverse complement strand
ATTTACGAGTATGCAGTTATAATCCGACATCATCGGCATCATATCTATCATATCACGAAATTCAGATATATCCAGCTCCTTGCCGCTCAGCTTGCTGAGGGCAAACTCCGCGTTATCTCCGACAGCTTTTTTTATTACTGCTTTTGTAAGCTGTTCCACTCCGCTGATATTCTGACCGTAGATATAATAAAGATTATGCAGCTCACCTTTTTTCAGCTGAGCAGTAATTGTTTTTGCATCTGCCTGAGCCATTACAGCCTCCTTATTTCAAATCCGCCGCCTCCGGCTGATAGTGTGATTTCAAAATTATTCATGCCGGAATACTCATACAGTATCCCCTCTGATTCGTCGAGATATATGCTCCTGCCGTCAGGAAGCAATTCCGCTGATTTCGGAATATTTCCGTAGTATACCGTAAGATCGGAATCTGACGGCGCAATCTCTTTTGCAGGCTTTATCACGATACTGCGTCCGAAGCAGCTTATCTCAAGTGTTCCTCCAGCGATCTTCAGAGTGTAGTCCTCATTGACCAGCGATACGCTTCCATCACCAAAAAGCGACGTGCTATGAAGCTTCTCCTCAGAGAAGCTCACTTTATGTTCTAGGAAAATATCGTCGATATCCATAAGCTCCAGCGCACTCTGATACTGCGGAAACTGAGCGTTGCATTTCTTTGTCAGTGTAAGCGATCCGACATCTGAGATCCCGTTCTGGAGCAGGTATTTTTTCACGTACCTCGCCGATTTATAGCTTCCGCTCAGGTCGATGACATCGGTTCTGCCATTGTATGAAATTACAGCAGCCATATTATTTCCGCTTCCAAGCACAGCGATACGAAATTCATCATGCATCCGCAGCGATGTGACTGACAGACTTAATGTAAATACTGTCACTGCTCCGGCTATCGCAAGGGCAATGTATCTTCGTCTGCGGGTGAGTGCAGCTGTGAGGATAACAAATCCTACGCATATCGCAGAAATCAGGAATTCATTCCCTGTACCGCATGGAAGATGTGAGAAGCTAAGTCTGCCGAGCTTTTCTGATACTGCCATCACCAGATCGATAAGTATTCCTGCCGGAAGCAGGAGTGATATCACGCCTCCGGTCAGAACATATATCATTCCGATAACGAGTATCACTGCTGTTGCCGGTACGATGAATACATTGGATATCGGTGATATCAATGAAAATTCGTCGAAGTACAGTATCGTAAGCGGCGTTATCACCAGCATTACGCACAGCATTTCTGTCAGCGATTTTATAAGCTTTCGCCATGCCGAGTCCGAACGGAATTTTTTCGTCATGTACGGAGCAAATACTGCTATTCCAAGCGTTCCTGTGACGGAAAGCAGAAATCCCGGGTCATGTATTACATAAGGATTGCTCATGCAGATAAGCAGTACTGCCGCTGACAATGCATTAAAGCTGTCATTCTGCCGCCGGAAGAGCCTTGCTGAATACATGAAGTCGAGCATTATTGCCGCTCTGATTGCTGATAAAGGATACTGAACCATGATTATCATGAAAACAAAGAATACATTGATCACTGCAAATGAGAGAAATCTCCCGATCCTCAGACGCCGCATGAGCTTCATCAGAAATGCGGCAATTATTGATATATGCAGTCCCGATACAGCAAGTATATGCCCTATTCCGCAGCGGTATAGCATATCTTCACTGTTTCCATCAAGATCTGAAGTCTCGCCAAATACGAGTCCGGAGATAAACCCTCCTCTTTCAGCTCCCAGCACACGGTTAAATTCACATATCGTCTCTTCACGATAATCATTGAGAAAGCGTTCGATACGCCTTGTATCTGTATGCTCAACCGAGATAGTCTCTGCATCCTTAACTGTCAGATATATTTCTTTGGATTTATAATAATCCGCCGAATCAAACAGATAATCTGATTCGATCAGACTGAACTCGCAATCTTCAACCGAAACAATGTCACCTACTCTTACATCATACGGAAATGCATAGATCATCAGCTTTGCAGGCTGTGTTCCATTTATCGTTCCGTCCAGTATATACTGTGCACGGTCGTTATCGTAGTATGTTGCTTTTTCAGCTTCGCCGATAAAGCTGCCGGACGTTCCGGAATACTCAGTTATCCGGTCGTAGACATAATGATTCTGATATGCACCCATGCAGCACGCTGCTGCGTAGAAAACCGACAGGATCAGTGCATCAGGAAGTGATATCTTTTTCAGAACAGCCAGTATAAAAAATACGGGAAGCACTCCTGCTGCCAGCAGCAAATCGCTTCCCTCTGTAAAAAAGGAAGCGAAAAATAATCCCGACATATATGCTGCTGCCGCACCAATCATTTTTCGCTTCATATTATGTTCCTATTTGAAGAAAAGCGGAAGCTTCTCAAGATATACTATATCGTCTCTGTCAGCAGCGTCACCTTCAGCGAGTACTGCCGCCTTGCAGGCTACTGTTCCGCCTGCTCTCTCCACAAGCTCCTCAAGCGCTTTAAGCGATTCTCCCGTACTGATCACGTCGTCAAGTACCAGTACTCTCTTTCCCTCAAGCATCTCCGCCTTTTCTTTTGAAAGGTAGAGCGTCTGCTGTGCAGCAGTTGTGATGGACTTAACTGTTACCGAGATCGGATCTGTCATGTAGAGCTTCACGGATTTTCTTCCTACAACGTAGGGAACTCCAAGCTGACGTGACATCTCGTAAGCAAGCGGGATACCCTTTGACTCTGCTGTAAGGATAACATCGCACTCAGGACATTTTTTTATAAGCTCCTCAGCACAGGCTACAGTAAGCTCCACGTCCGAAAACATGATGAATGCTGCAATATCAAGCTTTTCATTAAGCGGACAGAGCGGAAGCTCACGTGTAATGCCTGCGATGGTCATTTTATAAGTAGCTGCCATTTTCTGCTCCTTATTCGCACTTGCCGAGCGACTCAGGGCCCCAGCCCATCTTTACGCCGGCAAGGAGGTGGAAGTGGAGGTGATGCACGGTCTGACCGGCATCCTCTCCGCAGTTTGTGATAACTCTGAAGCCTGACTCAAAGCCCTCAGCCTTGGCGATCTTAGCAGCTGCCTCGAACACCTTAGCCACAAGCTCTGAATTCTCAGCATTGATCTCCGACGCACCGCTTACGTGAACCCTCGGGATTATGAGATAATGAACCGGAGCGATAGGAGCGATGTCCTTGAAGCAGTACACGTACTCATCCTCGTACACCTTTGTGCTTGGGATCTCTCCGGCTGCGATTTTACAGAATAAGCAATCCATATTTAAGCCTCCTTATGAGATAAACTCTTTTACGATCGACTTGAACGCCATGAGGGCTTCATCAACCATATATGTTTTACCGATACCAGCCATTGCACCGTCAGGACGTCCGCCGCCCTTTCCGCCTGTGATAGCAGATACTCTCTGAACGATCTTTCCGGCATTTGCGCCCTTTGCAACTGCACCCTTTGTACATACGCAGTAGAAGGTACCCTTGTCCTCGCTTACGCCTGCAAAGAGAGCGATGATATCCTCAGACTTATCCTTAACGCTGTCGCCGAGCTTGCGGAGCATATCAGGAGTAGCGCCTGTCATCATAGTAGAAACGACTTTAATTCCGTTGATCTCCTCTGCGCCGTCGAAGATAGCAGCGATCTTTGCGTTAGCCATCTGCTGGTTAAGACTCTCGAGCTTCTTATCCTTTTCCTTAGACTCAGCAAGAAGTGCTGCACACTTCTCAGGAAGCTCAGTAACATTTGCAAGCTTGATCGCCTTAGCAGCTCTTGCGATCATGTTCTTGTATTCATTTACAAGTCCGATAACTCCGAGTCCTGTAACAGCCTCGATTCTTCTTACGCCGGCAGCAACTGAGCTTTCGGAAACTATCTTGAACAGACCGATCTGTGAAGTATTTGAAATATGTGTACCGCCGCAGAACTCGATTGAGTCATTAGCTGTAACTACTCTTACAGTATCACCGTACTTTTCGCCGAAGAGAGCCATAGCTCCGAGCTTTCTTGCCTCGTCGATTGGCATCTCCTGCATTGTTACCTCGTAGGCATTCATGATCTCATCATTTACGATCTCTTCTACCTTAGCGATCTCCTCGTCAGTCATACCGCTGAAGTGATTGAAGTCGAAACGGCAGCAGTCTGCATTTACGAGCTGACCTGCCTGATGAACGTGTTCGCCGAGAACTGTTCTGAGCGCACTCTGAAGGAGGTGAGCAGTTGTATGATTTCTCATTATAGCCATTCTGCGGCTCTTGTCGATAGCAGCAGTAACCTTGTCACCCTTTGAGAGGCTTCCCTGAGTGATCTCAGCAATGTGGAGGAAATGTCCCTCGGACTTTATAGTATCGCCTACCTCAGCAGAATTCTCGCCGGCACTGATGATACCTGTATCGCCTACCTGTCCGCCGCTCTCAGCGTAGAAAGGAGTCTTGTCGAGAACGATAACTACATTTTCGCCCTCAGCAGCGATCTCGATCTCCTCGCCGTCCTTGTAGATAGCAAGGATCTCAGCGTCCTCAGCAGTAAAGTCGGTGTAGCCTGTGAAAACAGTCTTTGCAGCCTCGATCTTGATGCTGTTGTCAGCCCATGAAGAACCAGCCTTTGCCGCATGGTCAGCCTTAGCTCTTGCACGCTGCTCCTTGGCAAGCTCAGTAAAGCGCTCTCTGTCAACAGTGAGTCCCTTCTCGCCGCAGATCTCCTCTGTGAGGTCGATCGGGAAGCCGTACGTATCTGAAAGCTTGAAAGCGTCATCGCCGGAAAGTACAGTCTTTCCCTCCTCAGCAAGCTTGTCGATGAACTGATTGAGAAGCTCCGAGCCCTTGTCTACAGTCTTGGCAAAAGCCTCCTCCTCGACGCCGATGATCTTCTTGATGTAATCTCTCTTTTCAGCAAGCTCCGGATAAGCAGAAGCATTCTCGTTGATAACTGTATCGCACACCTCACAGAGGAACGGCTTCTCGATACCCAAGAGTCTTCCGTGACGTGCAGCACGTCTGAGGAGTCGTCTGAGAACGTAGCCTCTTCCTTCATTAGAAGGCATGATTCCGTCGCCTACCATGAATGTAGTGCTTCTGATATGGTCAGTGATAACACGGAGAGAAACGTCGGTCTTATCGTTAGTTCTGTACTTTACGCCAGAAATATCAGAGATATGCTTCATGATATTCTGAACTGTATCGACCTCGAAGATATTATCCACGCCCTGCATTACGCAAGCGAGACGCTCAAGTCCCATACCGGTGTCGATATTCTTGCTTTCCATCTCAGCGTAGTTACCGTTTCCGTCGCTGTCGAACTGGCTGAACACGAGGTTCCAGATCTCGATAACACGGTCGCAGTCGCTTGCCTGCTCAAAATTGATGAAAGGACCGTAGCTGTCACCTCTGTCGAAGTGGATCTCAGAGCAGGGACCGCAGGGACCTGAGCCATGCTCCCAGAAGTTATCCTTCTTGCCGAGACGAATGATCCTGTCCTTCGGGATACCGATGTTTTCCATCCAGATATTCTCAGCCTCGTCATCACTCTCAAAAATAGTGATCCAGAGTCTGTCAGCAGGAATTGCAAGAGTCTCAGTAAGAAACTCCCAAGCCCATGCGATAGCCTCAGGCTTGAAGTAGTCGCCGAATGAGAAGTTTCCGAGCATTTCAAAATAAGTACCGTGACGAGCAGTCTTTCCTACGCTTTCGATATCAGGAGTTCTGATACACTTCTGGCAGGTAGTCACTCTCTTATTCGGAGGAACAGCCTGTCCGAGAAAATATTTTTTGAGCGGAGCCATACCTGAGTTGATAAGAAGAAGGCTCTTATCGCCCTGTGGCACAAGCGAAGCGCTTGCCATTCTTGTATGGTTCTTGCTCTCGAAGAATGAAAGATACTTTTCACGAAGTTCGTTCAAACCAGTCCACTGCATAAAATTTTTATCTCCTTTTAATAAAAAAATAAACCTTTGGAACAACAAAAAAAGCCCCGCCGCCATAAATGGGACGAAGGCTCTCGTGGTACCACCCAAATTCAAAAGAACGGCTGTATACCGTACTTTTCTCATCTTCCTTAACGCAGAAATACGCCTCAGTTTCCCGAGGAGATTCAGGGGTAGCACCTGTTATGCGCAGAAAAGCTCACACCAGCCGCTTTTTCTCTGAACTGCGCCAAAAACAGTCATTCCCGTCATTATCCATTTTATATTATAACAAATTCTGAGAAAAAGTCAATCCCTTTCTACAAGTTTTGTAATTTTATCTGCGATACGTCTGAAAACTGGAGCTGCCGAGTCGTTTCCATAGCCGCCGTCCTCGACGAGGATCGTTACGGCGTATTCCGGTTTATCTGCGGGAAAGAATCCGGTTATCCATGCATTGTACATCTCATTACCGTTTTCATCATACTGACCGGTCTGGGCAGTCGAGGTTTTTGCTCCGGCTGTGAAGTAGAACGGACGTGCATTTGATGCATCATTTTCGTTAACTGCGGCTGTCATCATCTTCTTCAGGAGATTCGCCGTATCAGGCTCCATTGCGTAATAATAGCTCACATCTTTTTCATTTTCAGCTTTTCTGCCATTTTTTGTAACTCCCTTTATCAGCCGCAGGACGGGGATTTTTCCGTTGTTGGCTATTGCACAGGTAAGCTGGGACACCTGAAGCGGCGTAGCGGTAAGCTTTCCCTGACCGAACGAGAAATTTGCAAGCTCCGCTTCGATGAGCAGCTCCTCTGCCGCCGGAAGAACTCCTCCTGATGCTGTCATTCCGGAGCATAGATGGATCTCACGTCCGAATCCAAGCGAAAATGCATTCTCACGGTACTCAGGTACGCTCAGCAGGCGGCTGAGGCTGATGAAATACGTATTGCAGGAGTTCACCATCGCATCCGTCATCGTCTGCATTCCGTGTCCCTCTAGCTTGTGACAGCGAAAAATCTGTCCGCCTATATCGATCGATCCGGTACAGTTGTACATATATCCCTCAAAGCCCTCGTCTATTGCCTGAGCTGCCGTTACAAGCTTGAACACTGAGCCTACGCTGTAGGAGTACAGCGCACGGTTTATCATCGGGCTGTCCTCGGATTCAAAAGCCGCATCAAGATCGTCCACAGAATATTCCGGAAAGCTTGCCATCGCAAGAATATCACCTGTTTTTATCTCAGTTACAACGATTGCTCCACGTTTTATATCTTTGCCTGCTTCCTCACAGATACGCTGAATACGGCTGTCGATCGTTGTAACGACACCGGTCGTTATTTCATCGCTGCGGACAACATCCTTTCCCGAGCC
The DNA here is from genome assembly GCA_045128995.1 of Ruminococcus sp. Taxonomy (GTDB): domain Bacteria; phylum Bacillota; class Clostridia; order Oscillospirales; family Ruminococcaceae; genus Ruminococcus. The sequence continues at coordinate 14,033 of JBGVIW010000140.1, read as the reverse complement.
TATCATTACTCTTCCGAAGCCATCCACAGAATATGTCACACTGTTTTCGCCGCCGCTTGATCGCAGGATATTGTCATAGGCACGCTCTATTCCGGAAACGCCCTCGCCTTGTGAAGTGTAGCCTATTACATGGCGTGCAGGCTGATCCTCAGAATATCTTGCCGGAATGCTGAATATGGTTATGCTCTCAGATTCCTCCAGCCCTTCTTGGCACTCAAACATAAACGGAGCGCCCTCTCCAAGCTTTTCATAAAATTCATCCTTATCAACTGCATATTCAGCTGTTTTTTCTGCATCTATTGCCTGCGGAACAACGACTGCGATGTGCTGGACATCGTGATTTACGAGCAGTTCCATATTCCTGTCGTAAATATTTCCGCTGCTTTTTTCAAGTGTTATCGTCATGCTGCTCTGCTGGGAGGCAGCCTCCGCATAGCTCGGATCCGACGAAAGAATGTAATATCTGCCGATTATCGTCACAAAGCAAAGTGCAAAAAATATCCCAAGCGTTATAATACCGCTTTCAGCTCGTTTTTTCAGCAAAAAAATCACCTCTCCTGCTATTATCCGCAGGAGAGGCAGAATTATCCTCAGCCGTTAAGCTCGGCGTTGATTTTATTTATCACTTCCGTCAGGTCGTCACGGGTTATAGCTCCATCAGAGAAGCTGACCATTACTCTGAGCGGATTATCTCTCAGCTGATGCTCCATCATAAGGCGAGTGCTCTCGCCCATCTCGTTGCCGTCAGAATTACCCTCCATCGCTCCGGCAAAGGCAGCGACAAACTTGTCCATATACTTTCTTGCACAGTCTATCTTCATCAGGTCGCCAACTGTAGAATTCATCGTGCAGACATAGGGCATTCTATCCTCGGATTCAATATGAATGGTCTGCGCAAGGACAATATCTCTCGAAGATCTGCCGATCATTATCTCAAAATCGCCGCTCTCGACAAACCAATCATGGATCTTTACGCTGTAAAACGCAAACGCACGGCTGTCGAGCTGGAATGTGACATCCTTTTCCTCGCCGGGTTCGAGATCAACCTTCTCAAATCCCTTAAGCTCCTTCACTGGACGGATCACTGAGCTTTCACAGTCTCTCACATAGAGCTGGACGATCTCTTTTCCTCTGACTTTTCCGCTATTTTTCACAGTGACGGTCACCTCAGCTGTGCATCCGCTGACGCTTACACGCAGATCGCTGTAGTCGAATGTGGTGTAGGAAAGTCCATAACCGAATGGGAAAAGTACATCCATCTCCTTGAAGTCATAGTAGCGGTAGCCCACGAAGATCCCCTCACGGTATTCAACAGTATCCCCTTCTCCCGGGAAGTTCAGGTAGGATGGATTATCTGAAAGCTTCAGCGGGAATGTCTCTGCAAGCTTTCCGCTGGGATTTATGTCACCAAACAGAACTTTGCAGGCTGCCTCGCCGACTGCCTGTCCGCCGAGGTATACCTCAAGCAGTCCCTTTACGCTTCCAAGCCACGGCATCTCTACCGGTGAGCCGTTATGGAGAACTACCACTGTATTCGGCTGAACCTCTGCGATCCTCGCAATAAGCTCATTCTGGCACTCAGGCATTCTCATGTGACTGCGGTCAAATCCCTCGGATTCAAAAAGATCTGTAAGTCCGGCAAATATTACTGCAATGTCACTGTTCTTTGCAGTCTCAACTGCTTCGCTGAGAAGCTCGGCATCAGTGATATCCTCATCAGTGCGATATCCCTGGGCGTAAGAAACCTCAGCATGATCCGCAGCAGCTGAAAGTGCGTCAGTTACCTTGCAGGCGTTAATGTGAGAGCTTCCGCCTCCCTGAAATCTCGGCTCAGCGGCAAATTTTCCGATAAAGGCGATCTTCTTATTCTTATCGAGCGGAAGGATATCCTCCTCGTTTTTCAGCAGAACCATACATTGTGATGCGATCTCGGCAGAAAGCTTATGGTCAGCGTCCTTGTCCCAGACCGCCTGAGGGTCATGTCCCTTTATATAGCGGTCGAGCACTCCGAGAATACATCCGCAGCATTCATCAAGATCGCTTTCACTGAGCATACCATCCTTAACTGCCTGAACGATAAGTGCATCATTAGCTCCGCCGCTTGCCGGCATCTCAAGATCAAGACCTGCTGAAATTCCCTTCACACGGTCATTTACTGCTCCCCAGTCGCTCATGACAAAGCCATCAAATTCCCACTTGTCACGCAGTACGTCCTTAAGATAAAGCTTATTCTCAGACGCAAATTCACCGTTTATCTGGTTATATGAACACATGACAGTCCATGGCTTGCCCTCTTTAACAGCAATCTCGAATGCAGCGAGGTAGATCTCATTGAGCGTACGCTCGTCGATCTGCGCACTGGTCGTCATACGGCGATGCTCCTGATTGTTTGCAAGAAAATGCTTGAGGCTTGTTCCGACGTTCTGAGACTGAACTCCCTTAATGTGATTTGCAGCCATATTTGACGCAAGATAGGGATCCTCCGAGAAGTACTCAAAGTTTCTTCCGCAGAGCGGTGAACGCTTTATATTAGCTCCCGGGCCAAGGATAACGCCTACATCCTCAGCCTGACATTCGTTGCCAAGAGCCTGTCCCATTCTGTAGATAAGCTCCCTGTCGAAGGAGCATGCCAGTGCACACGCTGTAGGAAAGCAGACTGCCTCGATGCTGACATTCACTCCGAGGTTATCTGCTGCGAGATCCTGCTTACGCAATCCGTGAGGGCCGTCGCTCACCATCATCATGGGGATGCCAAGGCGCTCGACCGATTTAGTATGCCAGAAATCTGAACCTGAGCAGAGTCCAGCCTTTTCTTCAAGGGTCATTTCCGATATAATTTTTCTGATATCCATTTTTATCCTCCTGTTTTAGAATTATTCAAGCACGACGGTAAATGGGCCGTCATTTAGAAGCTCGACTTTCATATCAGCACCAAAGCTGCCAGTCTCGACATGCTTGCCCTTTGAGCGACAGTAGTCCGCAAAATAATTATAAAGGCGCTCTGCCTCATCCGGCTTAGCCGCCTGAATGAAATTCGGGCGATTTCCCTTGCGGCAGTCGGCATACAGTGTGAACTGCGACACAATAAGCAGCTCTCCGCCTACCTGATCAAGCGAGAGATTAATCTTTCCGTTTTCATCGGAAAATATCCGAAGGTTTATTATCTTATCCGCAATCCTACGACAGTCAGCCTCTGTATCGCCCTCTCCTACTCCGAGGAGCACAAGATATCCGCAGCCGATCTTTCCGCAGATCTCTCCGTCAACTGTTACACTGGCGGATGAAACTCTCTGTAAAACTACTCTCATTTTATTCTCCTATATATGAAAATACTTCACCGATCTTCCTATGTATCAGCAGATCAGCATTCTTATCCGCCGGTGTCGGCGACATATTTATGATCACAATATTGCTTCCCCTGAAATAGCGTATAAGACCTGCCGCAGGATATACATTCAGCGACGTTCCGCCGATTATGAGCGTATCTGCTTCGGCAATGGCATTCACTGCTCCGCTTACAGTTGCATCATCAAGCGGCTCCTCATACAGCACAACATCCGGCTTTATGATACCTCCGCAGGGACATTTGGGGATCCCATCGCTTTCGAGGATATACTGTGCATCAAATTTTCTGTGACACCTCAGGCAGTAATTCCGGTGAACACTGCCATGAAGCTCATAAACGATCTTGCTGCCGGCAGCATAATGAAGCCCATCGATATTCTGAGTGATCACTGCCTTGAGCCGTCCGGACGCTTCAAGCTCAGCAAGCTTGATATGTGCAGTGTTCGGCTTTGCATCGGGACATATCATCTTGTCACGGTAAAAGCGATAGAACTCCAGTGTATTCTTTGCAAAAAAGCTGTGGCTGAGAATAGTCTCTGGCGGGTAGTCATATTTTTGATTATACAATCCATCCACGCTTCTGAAGTCCGGAATTCCGCTCTCAGTAGAAACGCCTGCGCCGCCAAAGAAAACTATGCTTCGGGAATTATTTACTATGTCGATAAATTTTCTGATGCTTTCCATTTTCATCTCACCTCGCTGCTTTTATTTATTTTTGGAATAATATGAACAGTATGAATTAAGGGGACATTCGCTGCATTTCGGCTTACGTGCCCGGCAGATGTCACGTCCGAACTGAACAGTTCTGTGGCAGAAATCCGATGATTTTTCCGGCGGTATAAGCTTAACAAGATCCCGTTCGACCTTTGCCGGCTCGGTATTTTTTGTAAGCCCGAGGCGTCCCGTAATGCGAATGCAGTGGGTATCGGTCACGATCGCAGGCTTTCCCCAGACATCGCCCATTATGAGATTTGCCGTCTTGCGTCCGATTCCCGGAAGAGTCAGAAGCTCCTCCAGCGTACACGGAAGCTCTCCGGAGAAATCGTTTATGAGCTTCTGAGCCATTTCCTTAAGACTTTTCGCCTTCATACGGTAAAATCCGCAGGGCTTGACATCCTGTTCAAGCTCTGTCAGGTCAGCGTTTGCAAACGCTTCAAGGGTAGGATATTTTCTGAACAGTGTTTCGGTAACTATATTAACTCTCGCATCAGTACACTGCGCAGAAAGCCTCGCTGCAAAAAGCAGCTCGTATGGTTTTGAATAATTAAGCGAACAGGCGATCTCCGGATAAAGCTCTTCAAGACCGCTGCACGCAAGATCTGCAATTTCCTTTTTTCTCATTATTTCACCGCCTCAACAGTTTTTTCTATTATACCACATCCTCCTCCCGAGTGCAACTGCAGCCAGAAACATTAAGCAATACACCATAATAATTTAATTAAATCAACATAAACCTCGTCGTTCCATCAACTTAATTGCAAATCGTTTAAGCTGAGCATTTCCGCTTTTTGTATAAAACATTAGTTCTATATTTGTGTAATACCACGATTTTTATATTGATTATGAAAAAAATTAGTAAAAATCATTGCAATTGTGAAAAAAATGCACTATAATTAAAGAACATTAATTTTTAGGAGGGTACTTTATGAAAGGAAAAATTTTCAGGAAAGCAAGCTCAGCTATCCTTGCTGCTGCTATCGCTTCCAACTGTCTTATCGCAGGCAGTATGAATTCTGCTATCGCAGCAGATCTTACTTTTGAGTTCGAGGACTCCGCCTGCACATCCTACACTAATGATATTCTTACAGAATCCAGCGGACTCTATATGCAGGATTCCGGTACTATCACTATGGATGTTACTGTTGACGCTGCGGGTTCTTATGACCTCGTTTTCTACGCTTACGGCGAAGGCGGTCCCAAGCAGCAGAACGTCTCTTTAAATGGTACTTCTATCGGAGTTCTTTCTATTCCAAAGGGTTCCGATTATGCGGCTTGCGAAATGGCTGCTGTCAGCCTTAAGGCTGGTAAAAATACCATCACTATCGAAAAATCATGGGGCTGGACTCATTTCGACAAGCTCGTTATTGAGCAGACTGTTCTCCCTGATATCGTGGCTTACGACATCGTTTGCTCAGACCCTGAGATAATCCCTGAGGCTCAGAGCCTTATGAACTACATGGCTTCCGTTTACGGCGAGCACATTATCTCAGGTCAGCAGGAGATCTATAACTACGGTCCTCACGACTTTGAGTATGAGTTTGATTATATCGAAAACCTCACCGGTGAGCTTCCCGCTATCCGTGCTTTCGACTACCTCAACGAGGCTAACATCCTCTACGGAAGCGTTGACGGTACTACTGACCGTATGATTGACTGGGTTGAGAATAAGGGCGGTATCATCACTGCTTCATGGCATATCACTGTTCCTAAGGACTTCACAAATTTTGAGCTTGGCAAAACTAAGGTAGACTGGTCACAGGCTACTTACGCTCCCAAGGATACTGACTTTGATACTTCACAGATCCTCGTTGAAGGCTCTAAGGAAAGAGAATACTGGATGGCTTGCCTCGATAAGCTTGCTGAGTCTATCCAGAAACTCGAGGACAGAAATATTCCGCTTATCTTCCGTCCTCTCCACGAGGCTGAAGGCGGCGGCGGTGAGACTGGTTCATGGTTCTTCTGGGGTCAGGACGGCTCTGCTGTTTACAAGGAGCTCTGGAGACTTACTTATGATACACTCGTTAAGGACTACGGCCTCCACAACATCATCTGGGAGTGGAACTCCTATAACTTCGCTACATCTGCTGACTGGTACCCGGGCGATGATTATGTAGATATCATCGGTTACGATAAGTACAGCTGTACAGACTGGTCTACAGGTTCACCTGTTCTTTACCACAACGACAGCTCATACGCAAGCACTTTCTATGGCATCATGGAAAAGTACGGCAGCAATAAGATGGTTGCTATGGCTGAGAACGACAGCTTCTCAACTTTAGAGAACATCACTAATGACAAGGCTGGCTGGCTCTACTTCTGTACATGGTACGACGGCGGTACTGACAGCTACGGAAACAGCGTTGATTTCCTCTCTGATCCTATCTTCAACACAGCTGAGGATACCAAGAATATGTATCAGAGCGAGTACTGTATCACTCTCGATGAGCTTCCGGCTGACCTCTACTCAACAGAAGCTCCTGAGGTTCCTACAACTACAACTACTACAACAGACCCGAACGCTCCTGTAGTTACTACAACTACTCCCGCTTATACTTTCACTCAGGTTGTTCAGGAGGTCGATATCTCCGACAGAACTGAAACTTCACAGTTCGTATTCGTTGTCAAGGGCGAAGCTGGTGCAAGCCTTGGCGGAAGCTTGGGCTACGGAACAGGCGCTGCTGACTGGGTAAACATCGAGTGGAAGGGCAACGCTGATGCTGACGGAAGACTTGAGGTAACCATCCCCCTCGCTGAGATCCCTGCAGAATTCTCAACCGCAAGCCTCCAGATCTGGTGGTCAAATACATGGGATGCTGTAAACGAGGAGCCTGTTGATCAGCCTGCTGAGATCGAAAGCTGGGAAATTGTCGACGACAGCATTCCTCAGACTACAACAACTACTACTGTACCCGACCCGATCGTGACTACAACTACAGTTACTTCAACTACTACCGGCGGTGAATCTATCGAATTTACTGACGTAATCGTTGATATCACTGATGAGTCCATTACTTTTGAAGAAAACGGAACATTCAACTTCGTTTCAACTATCCCTGATAAGTTCAGCGGTTTCGAGGAAGGCAATAAGGTAAAGGTTGGTCTCTGGTATTCTGAAACTGAGAACGGAAAGGTTATCAACTACGTTTCTTATGTTGAACTTATTTCAGAAGGTCTCGCTTTAGTTTACGGTGACGCTGACCTCAACGGTAAGGTTGAGATCGCTGACGTTGTTGCAATCATGGTTCACTGCTCAACACCCGGCGGAACACTTTCTGATGAGGCTAAGGAGTGCGCTGATGTTTACCAGCGTGGTGATGGTGTAAGCAACATGGACGCTCTTGCTGTTCAGAAGAATATCGCTCAGCTTATCACAGAGCTTCCTGAATCTTACTTATAATCCAAGTAATCTTCTACTAATTCCCAATATAAATGGAAAAACCGGGCTTCTGTCCGGTTTTTCCATTATTGACATGGTTACTTTTTTGTGATATAATTAAATAAAATTAATTCAAAGGAGAGTTACTTATGGCATTTTCTTTTTTTAAAAAGCTCACATCTGCCATCATGGCTTCCGCTGTAATTCTTACCGGCACAGGATTAAGCTCGGGAAGTTCCGCTGACGTCGCTGCTGCACCGGATGAATATCACGACGACTGGCTGCATGTGAACGAAAACGCCGAGATCGTCGATATGTACGGTAACCCCGTATGGCTGACCGGCTGTAACTGGTTCGGATATAATACCGGAAGTCAGGTTTTTGACGGTGTGTGGAGCCTCAATATGCACGAGGCTCTCAACCAGATCGCCGACCACGGATTTAATCTGCTTCGTGTGCCTATGTCAACCCAGCTCCTCCTCGGCTGGAAAAATAATGAGCCGGATCCTATTTGTAAGGTTAACGAATGGTCTAATCCTGAGCTTACGCTCGAAGGCATCGAAGGCGGAACTGTAATGTACAGCTTCGACATCTGGAATCTGGCTGTCGAGTGGTGCCGTGAGAACGGTATCAAGATCATGATGGATATCCATAGCGCAGAAACTGCCTCCGCAGGTCATCAGCACCCCGTCTGGTACACCAATAATTATACCACCGAGGACTGGCTTGAGGCTCTTGCGTGGTTTGCTGAATATTATAAGGATGACGACACCATCATCGCTATCGACCTCAAAAATGAACCTCACGGCAAAAAAGATGAGGGAACATTCGCTAAGTGGGATGATTCTACTGATATAAATAACTGGAAATATGCCGCTGAACAGGGCGCTGCTGCTGTGCTCGAGCAGAATCCTAACCTTCTCGTTATGATCGAAGGAATCGAGGTTTATCCTAAATTTGAAGAAGGCGCTGACTGGAATTCAGTCGGAAACGACTACTCTCTTCCTCCGTATCCCTACAGCAACTTTCACGGAACATGGTGGGGAGGAAACTTCAGAGGTGTAAAAGACCATCCTATAGATCTTGGCGAGCATCAGGATCAGCTCGTTTATTCCCCTCACGATTATGGCCCGCTCGTTTATAATCAGACTTGGTTCTATGACGGGTTTACTCAGGATACGCTCATGGAAGATGTGTGGTATGACAACTGGTTCTTTATTCAGGACGAGAAGATCGCTCCGCTACTTATGGGCGAATGGGGAGGATTCCTGGACGATGAACATGATGCCGATGGAAAGAACAAGCTCTGGATGACTTCGCTTCGTGACCTTATGATCGAACATCGAATCCATCACACCTTCTGGTGCTTCAATGAAAACTCCTCCGATACAGGCGGACTTATTGCAGGCGGCACTAACTGGGCTGAATGGGATGAGGTGAAGTATGAATTCGTCGAGCCTTCTCTCTGGCAGAACGACGAGGGTAAGTACATCAGCCTTGACCATCAGATCCCGCTTGGAAAGAGCGGAAATGGTATCTCGCTCTCAGACCATTACTCAGGCTCACAGCCCGAAACCTCAGAGCCTGATACAACCCAGCCTGAAACAACTGAGCCTGCCACTGAACCGACTAGCGATCCGACTACATCCACTACCGCTCCGGTAACTGAAACTACCGACGTCGAGGAGGATATAGTTTACGGCGACGCAAACTGCGACGGAACAGTTGCTATCGCCGACGTGGTTGCGATCATGATGCATTGCTCTACACCCGGCGGTACGCTCTCAGCCGAGGGTAGAATCTTAGCTGACGTTTATCAGCGTGGTGACGATGTAAGCAATATGGACGCTCTCGCTGTCCAGAAAAAAATCGCTCAGCTTATTCAGTCACTTCCCGAAAGCTTTATGTAACGATCTGAACGCCTGCCTATGCGCAGGCGTTTTTGTTGGTATAAACCACACTCGCAATTGACAAACCTGCGTTTTTTATGTATAATATCACTATACAAATCAAATTTTACTTGTCAGGAGGTTGTTTATGAAAAAATCTCTCGCACAAAAAATCACAGCAGTATTATGCTCTGCTGCATTGTTGACCGGAATGACAGGCGCTCTTCCGGCTTATGCAGAAGCTGGAAATCTTATCACTAATTCTGGATTTGACAGCAGCATCGACGGCTGGAGCGAATACTCCCATAGCGACGCTGCTGCCGACATATACCACGAAAACGGTATGCTGGCTCTTAATATCACTGCGCTCGGTTCTGTCAATTATGCAGTCCAGCTTTCCAGCAATTCTATAAATATTGAGAGCGGAAAGAGCTATCGGGTTTCTTTTGACATCTCTTCAACCGTCAGCCGATATGTGGACAGCTTTGTCCAGCAGAACGGCAGTCCATATCAGGCATTCGCCGCAAAGGGAATCACACTGACTGAAAATGTGCAGACTGTCAGCTTTACATTTACAATGGAATACGACAGCTCAGAGGCAAAGCTCATCTTCAACTGCGGTAATCACAGCGAAGTTCTGCCTGAGCATACCATTTACATTGATAATGTAGTTATCGAGGAGGTTGACGGAAGTCAGGTCGAAAAATATGATCCCTATGAGCCGCCTATAACGATAAATCAGCTCGGATACAAGCCCGATGCATCAAAAATTGCCGTATTTCGTAATGTGACTGACGAGACTGAGTTCTCTGTTGTTGATGCAGAGACGGAGTAAACTGTACTGACAGGTGAGCTTTTCGGTGAAAGAGAGAATACAGCTGCTGACGAGATCAACTGGTATGGTGATTTTTCATCGCTGACTCAGCCCGGCAGCTATTATATCACCTGCGGCGAACTGGATGATTCGTATACATTCGAGATCTCCGACAGCGTATATGATCAGCTCCTTGACGATACAGTGAGGATGCTCTATCTCCAGCGATGCGGATGTGAAGTCATCGACGATTCTTTCGGGCATCCTGCCTGTCATACTGAGATCGCAACGATTTTAGGCACTGAAGATACTATCGACGTCAGCGGCGGATGGCATGATGCAGGCGACTATGGACGTTATGTTGTGCCGGCTGCAAAGACAGTGGCTGATCTTCTCCTTGCTTACGATGCAAATCCATCCGTTCACAGCGACAATATAGGCATCCCCGAAAGTAGAAACGGTGTGCCGGATATACTCGATGAGGCACGATATGAGATCGAATGGATGCTCAAGATGCAGGCTGGATCCGGCGGAGTTTATCATAAGGTCAACTGCCGTGGTAATACTGGCTTTGTTATGCCGGAAAAGGAAACTGGTATGCAGTATGTAACGCCTGTTTCCACGCCAGCAACTGCTGATTTCTGCGCAGTAATGTCAATGGCTGCTGAATATTATGAACCGTTTGACTCTCAGTTTTCAGAAATATGTTTAGACGCTGCGAAAGCTGCATGGGATTTCCTCGAGGAAAATCCTGATCTGATCCTCGTAGATCCTGCCGATTACGGCGACAGCAACGGTGGGTATCCCGATTCAAGAGATGGCGATGAACGCTACTGGGCAGCCTGTCAGATGTACCGTGCTACAGGCGACAGATCCTATCTGGATGCGATCGATTCCATTACCGGCACTTACTACAAGGACGGTCTTGAATGGCATATGGTCGGTCACTATGGCAACATCGCCCTGCTTACTATGGATGGCATAGACTCCTCTTCCGCCGAGTACAAAAAAGCTGAGGAAATGCTCTTTAACTGGGTAAATGTTTATATGCAGAATGTCGCTGCATCCGGCTATGAGACGTCTTACGTCAATTATACATGGGGCAGTAATATGACTATCGCCAACGGCGGCATTGTTCTTGCTATGGCAGCGAAGCTGACCGAAAATGAGGATTACATGATCGCCGCCGAAAAGCAGCTCCACTACCTGCTTGGTCGCAACCCGAATGGTATGTGCTACGTAACAGGTTTTGGTACGGCTTCGCCGCAGAATCCGCATCACCGTCCTTCGATAGCTATGGAACAGGCAATGAAGGGAATGCTTGTTGGCGGAGTGAATTCTGATCTTGCTGATCCGGAGGCTGAGAAATATCTCTCCGATACACCGCTCGCAAAGCGCTACATCGATTCATCCGGCAGCTATTCCACAAACGAGATCACGATCTACTGGAACTCTCCGCTGGTATATCTCCTTTCGCTGACTGAGAATGAAAGAACTTCCGATGCAATCAAAGGTGATGTAAACGCTGACGGAAAATTAACTATAGCAGATGTAGTTATGCTCCAGAAATGGCTGATACGTGCAGGCGATATTACTGACTGGCTCGCTGGAGATCTCTCCGGCGACGGAGTTTTGAACTCACTTGACCTCTGTCTTATAAGGAAAGAGCTTATCAATAAATAATCTGCATAAACAAACACGGCACCATCTTTAAGATGATGCCGTGTTTTTCACTTTAACACAAAATTACTTAAGCTTTACAGCTTCCTTAACCTTTGCAGCAATGTTGTCGCTGGAGAGTCCGAACTTCTTGAGAAGCTCAACCGCAGGGCCGGAGTATCCAAACTCGTCGTTTACACCGATCTTAACTACAGGTACGGGACAGCATTCAGTTACTGCCTCAGCAACTGCTGAACCGAGTCCGCCGATAACGCTGTGCTCCTCAGCAGTCACGATAACGCCAGTCTCCTTTGCACACTTGCAGATAAGCTCCTTATCAAGCGGCTTGATAGTGTGGATGTTCACAACTCTTGCAGAGATTCCATCTGCCTCAAGCATTTTTGCAGCCTCGAGAGCCTCGTTTACCATAAGACCTGTCGCAACGATAGTCACGTCAGTACCATCCTTCATCACGATTCCCTTGCCAAGCTCGAACTTATAAGTCTCCTTGTCGTTCACTACCGGAACAGCAAGACGTCCGAAACGCATATATACAGGGCCGTTGAAATCGAGAGCAGCCTTTACAGCAGCCTTAGCCTCTACATCGTCGCAGGGATTGATAATAGTCATGCCCGGGATAGTTCTCATAAGAGCGATATCCTCGTTGCACTGGTGAGTAGCACCATCCTCGCCAACTGAGATTCCGGCATGAGTTGCACCGATCTTTACATTGAGGTGAGGATAACCGATAGAGTTTCTGACGATCTCAAAAGCTCTGCCGGCAGCGAACATTGCGAATGTACTTGCAAAAGGGATCTTTCCGCAGGTAGCAAGTCCAGCAGCTACGCCCATCATATTTGCCTCAGCGATTCCGCAGTCGAAAAATCTCTCAGGGCAAGCCTTCTTGAAGATACCTGTCTTAGTTGCAGCAGCAAGATCCGCATCAAGAACCACGAGGTCTTTATACTCATCAGCATAGTCTCTGAGCGCCTCGCCATAGCTTTCTCTGGTAGCCTTTTTGATTACATCTGACATATATTAACCCTCCAATTCCTTTAACTGTGCATCAAGCTCTGCCATTGCAATGTCATACTGCTCCTTGTTAGGCGCACTTCCGTGCCAAGAAACCTGATTTTCCATGAATGACACGCCCTTGCCCTTCACGCTCTTCTGGATGATCGCAACAGGCTTGCCGCTTACGGACTCAGCCTCATTGAAAGCACGCTCGATATCATCAAAATCATGAGCGTCCATAGTGATAACGTGCCAGCCGAATGCTGCAAACTTGTCAGTGATCGGCTCAGGAGAGCATACTTCAGTAACAGGGCCATCGATCTGGAGACCGTTGTTGTCAACGATCGCAACGAGGTTGTCAAGCTTATTGTGAGCAGCAAACATTGCAGCCTCCCAAACCTGACCCTCCTGGATCTCGCCGTCACCGAGGATAGCATAAACCTTATAGGACTTCTCGTTGATCTTTCCTGCAAGAGCCATACCACACGCTACAGAGATTCCCTGTCCAAGTGAACCGCTGGACATATCCACACCGGGAATGTGGATGCAGGGATGTCCCTGAAGAAGCGCACCAATATGACGGAGCGACTTAAGCTCCTCAGCTGGGAAAAATCCCTTCTGTGCCAGAACTGAATAAAGTCCAGGAGCAGTATGTCCCTTTGAAAGCACGAGACGGTCACGATCGGCATTGTCAGGATCAGCCGGATCAACATTGAGTTTTGCGAAATAGAGGTAAGTCAGCGTATCAGAGATCGAAAGCGAACCGCCCGGATGACCTGATTTTGCGTTGAAGGTTCCTTCAATTACACCCTTTCGCACGTTGCAGGCAATTTTCTGCAAATTCTTTTTGATTTTTTCGTCCATAATAACCTCCATAACAGTTATTTATATTTCACGGAAAACATTCCGCAATATACTATTCATAAAGCGAGTAAGTCTCACTCAGATCAAACACACCCATATCTGTTCCTTCGATAGCAATATAGTGCGCAAAACCGTCGTCGCCGTCGAAAAGCCAGCATACCAGGAACTCCGCTGTGTCTGGGTAGAAGCAGTATACCTGATAAGCCTCATAGCCTCCGATCTCCACCATCGCAGCCGTAAGTCCATCGCAGTTTCCTTCAAGCGCTGCATAAACATTTGATGCACCTGTCTCAGCCTCAACGCCTTCAAAATACTGCATCGTGATGACGCTCTGACCTGTTATATCGCTGTA